>NZ_JAGGOW010000056.1:37440-77618 GCF_018614135.1 Streptomyces sp. ISL-66 | reverse complement strand
GCCGCCGAAGGCTCCGGCAGGGCCGCCGGCCGCGCCCGCCGCGCCGCCGCAGGCGCAGCCCGCGTACGGATACCCGCAGGACGGCGGCTACGGCTACCCGCAGCAGCCCCCCACCGCCCCGATGTACGCGGCCCAGGCCCCGGCCGGCTCCGGCGGGGGCGGCGGCAACGACGTGCGCACCCAGCTGATGATCGTCGGCGCGGCCCTCCTGGCCATCGTCCTCATCATCGGCGGTGGCTTCTGGTACGTCTCCGGCGACGACAAGGGCACGGACGACAAGCCCACCGCCGGAGGCAGCGCGAGCCCCGGCGGCGACAAGGGCGAACCGGGCGCCGGCGGCACCGAGAAGGCGCCCGGCAAGACCAAGTCGAAGACCCTCGTCAACGTCCCCATGCCGGTCTCCGACGAGATCATCCAGACCGACGGTTCCTGGCTCACGGACACCACTTACGCCAAGTCCGACACGGGCAAGGTCGTCGGCTACAACCTCACCGACGGCTCCAAGAAGTGGGAGACCCCGCTGGGCGCCAACGTGTGCGGCGCGAGCCGCTGGGTCTCCGACGACAAGACCGCCATCCTCTTCGACGCGGCCCTGCCCACGGCCGAGAAGAAGTACCAGCCGTGCAACCAGGTCGGCGTCATCGACCTGAAGACCGGCAAGCTCTTGTGGTCCGCCACCGCCAAGTCGCAGACCGGCGGGGACAAGCCCGTCACCTTCAGCGAGATCACCGTCAGCGGCCAGACCGTCGCCGCGGGCGGCCTCGACGGCGGCGCCGCGTGGAACCTCGCCGACGGCAAGCCCCTGTGGGCGCCCAAGACCGACGCCGACAACTGCGAGGACATCGGCTACGCCGGCGGACCGGCCCTCGCCGTGATCCGCAGGTGCGGCCAGAGCCCGAACTACGTCATCTACGCCCAGCCCCTGGACGCGACCTCGGGCGCGCCGAAGGGCTCGTACAAGCTCTCCGCGGGCATCGACTTCGCCCAGATCGTCTCCACGAAGCCGCTGATCGTCGCGGCGAACATCAACCGCACCGCCAAGAACGCCACCGGCGTCAGCGACCTCTTCGTCCTCGACGACGCCGCCCAGCTCAAGTCGCACATCGCGCTCACCTCGGGCAACTACGCACCCCGGTGCGGCGCCACCGAGGTCGAGACCTGCACCCACCTGATCGTCGGCAACGGCAAGCTCTACCTGCCGACCGAGGAGCACAAGGGCAAGGCCGAGTACGGACGGACCAACGAGATCGTCTCCTTCGACCTGGAGACCGGCAAGCAGACCGCCGACCGCGCCGACGCCGGCGAGCGCTTCAAGATGATCCCGCTGCGCATGGACGGCTCGAACCTCATCGCCTACAAGGTCCCGCCCTACGACGGCGGCGGCCAGGTCGTCTCCATCGACGGCAAGTCGATGAAGGAGACCCTCCTCATGGAGAACCCGGCGACCAAGGAATCGCAGCGCGCCGAGACCCAGTACGTGCCGGACAGCGCCGAATATCGCTACGGCAACGGCAAGCTCTTCATCGCCCGCACGGCAGTGATGAGCAAGTCCAGCGTGGCGACCGACCCGTACTACCTCTTCGTCTCCTTCACGACGGGCTGACCCGCCACCCGCAATCCCCCAGAGGTGCCCGAAGCCCCCGGAAGGTCCGCCCTTCCGGGGGCTTTCGCGCCGTATCCGCACCGCACCGTCGAACAAGCGTGTAGCTTGCCGGGTCAGAAGGGTCGGGGGTGGGTGCCTCAATGGGCGTACGGGTCATGGTGGTCGACGAGCACCGGCTGCTGGCCGAGGCGCTCGCCTCGGCCCTGAAACTGCGCGGCCACCGGGTCCTCGCCGCCGCGGCCCCGGCCTCGGGCGCCGCCGAACTGGTCATCAGCCGGGCCCCGGAGGTCTGTCTGCTGGGCACCGCCACACCCGCCGAGCCGGGGGTCTTCGAGCCCATCGTCCGGATCAAGCGGGAGCGTCCGCAGATCGCCGTGGTCGTCCTCGGCCCGGTGCCGAGCCCCCGCGGCATCGCGGCCGCCTTCGCCGCCGGCGCCTCGGGCTACGTACGCCACGACGAGCGCATCGAGGGCGTGGAACGGGCCCTGGCCAAGGCGCGGGCCGGGGAAGTCGCCATCGCTCCGCAGCTGTTGCAGAGCGCCTTCGCCGAGCTCCTCAACCCCGCCGCGCAGCCCGACGACGAGGGCAGCCGGCTGCTGCGGCTGCTCACCCCGCGCGAGGTGGAGGTCCTGGTCCGGGTCGCCGACGGCGAGGACACTCGGCTCATCGCCGCGGGCATGGCCATCGCGCCCAGCACCGCGCGCACGCACGTACAGCGGGTGCTGATGAAGCTGGGCGTGGGCTCGCGGCTGGAGGCGGCGGCCCTGGCCGCCCGCACCGGGCTGCTGGAGCGGGCCGGACCGCCGCCGTCCGGGTCCGCTTCGCTCTGATCCGGGCCGGCGATTTCCCCGACGGCACCGGATCGCGGTATGCCGGTCACCGCACGCGCACCGCCGCGCGTGCCTTCCCACGCGAGAGGCAGCAGGCACGTGAGCAAGACGGCTTCTTCCAGATACCTGGTCACCGGCGGCGCCGGATACGTGGGCGGGGTGGTCGCGGCGCACCTCCTGGAAGCGGGCCACCGCGTCACGGTCCTCGACGACCTCTCCACTGGCTTCCGCGACGGGGTACCGGCCGGCGCCACGTTCATCGAGGGGCGCATCCAGGACGCCGCCGAGCACCTGGACCCCTCCTACGACGCGGTCCTGCACTTCGCGGCCTCCTCACAGGTCGGCGAGTCCGTGGCGAACCCGGGCAAGTACTGGGCCAACAACGTCGGCGGCACGATGGCTCTGCTGGCCGCGATGCGGGAGACGGGCGTGGGCACCCTGGTGTTCTCCTCCACCGCCGCGACCTACGGGGAGCCGGGCGACGGTCCGCTGACCGAGACCTCGGTGACCGCGCCGACCAACCCCTACGGGGCCACGAAGCTGGCCGTCGACCACATGATCGCGGGGGAGTGCGCGGCGCACGGCCTCGCGGCGGTATCACTGCGGTACTTCAACGTGGCGGGCGCGTACGGCACCTTCGGCGAGCGCCACGACCCCGAGACGCACCTGATCCCGCTGGTCCTGCAAGTGGCCCTGGGCGAGCGGGAGTCGATCGCGGTGTTCGGCGAGGACTACCCGACCCCGGACGGCACCTGCGTGCGCGACTACATCCACGTCGCCGACCTGGCGCAGGCCCACCTGGCCGCGCTGCGGGAGGCCACCGCGGGCGAGCACCTGGTGTGCAACCTCGGCAACGGCAACGGCTTCTCCGTCCGCGAGGTCATCGAGACCGTCCGCAAGGTCACGGGCCGGCAGATCCCCGAGACCCTCGCCCCGCGCCGGGCCGGCGACCCCGCGGTGCTCGTCGCCTCCGCCCGCAGGGCCCACGACCGCCTCGGCTGGACCCCGACCCGCTCGGACCTCACGGGCATCGTCACGGACGCCTGGAACTTCACGCGCGCGCTGCGCGCCGCCACCGGCTGACCCGTTCGCGGCCCCCGGCCCCCGCGCCCCTCGTGGTGCGGGGGCCTCTGCTTTTCCGCTCTTTCCGCCTTTCCGCGCCCGGCCCGGTCAGGGGCGTGCGCATCTCCGGAGCGCGCCGTCCGCGGGCGCTTTGCGCGGGCGCCCGGCGTGCGCGCGCCGGGTGAAAGGGATCCAGTGCAACTGCCCGTGGCACACGCCTGCACGGAAGGGTCCTTCCGGGCCGTCCGCGCAGTCGATTTCAAGCCACCACAAAGTGCCCTCACGCGCCTCCCGCCGGAAAATCGCTCGGAAAACTTCTGCGATTCGGCCAACCACGAGCCGCCTCGGGCCTACGCTGATGCGTGACACCGGTGGGGGCCGGTGTTGATTCAGGGGTCGAGACAAGTCGGGTACGACGTCCGGTCCGGGGTAGTGCAGAGATGTCACGGCGGCGGCCGAGGCGACTGCGGATCACCCGGTCCGGGCGCCGTACCCGCAGCCGTCCGTTCCCCGACCCTTGGGGGTTTCGTGGTCCGTATCCGGGTACTCGTGGTCGACGATCACCGCATCTTCGCCGAATCTCTCGCCGCCGCACTCGCGGCCGAACCCGACGTGGACGTGTCCGCGGCCGGCAGCGGCCCGGCAGCACTGCGCTGCCTCGAACGCGCCGTCGCCGAGGGCCGCCGCTTCGACGTGCTCCTCGTCGACGCCGACCTCACCGCCGTCGGCGCAGCCGTACCCGCCCAGCGGGAGTCCGGCTCCGGAGCCCCGCCCGGCGCCGACGGGATCGCACTGGTGGCGGGCGTACGGGTGTCCCACCCCGGGGTCCGCACCATCGTCCTCGCCGAGCGCGACGATCCCCGCCGGGCCGCCCTGGCGCTCCAGGCAGGGGCCTGTGGGTGGGTGGCGAAGGACTGCTCGCTCTCGCGGCTCCTGGCCGTCATCCGCGGAGTCCTGCGCGAGGAGACCCACCTTCCGCCCGCGCTGCTCACCGGAGTCCTCCGTGAACTGACCGCCGCGCGCAAGCACCGTACGGACAGCGAGCGGCTCGTGGAGTCGCTGACGCCCCGGGAGCACGAGGTGCTGCGCTGCATGGTGGCGGGGCTGGGCCGCAAGGACGTGGCGGCGCGGCTGTTCCTCTCCCCGCACACCGTCCGTACCCACATGCAGAACGTGCTGGGCAAACTCGGCGTGCACTCCACGCTCGCGGCGGTCGCCCTGGCCCGGCGGGCGGGCGTCCGCCCCGCGGACCTGCCGGGGCTGCCCGGGGCCGGTCTAGCCGGGGAGGTTGTCGAACGGAGCGGTCAACTGGCGTAGCAGCGCGGCGAGATCGCCGCGCTGAGTACGCGAGAGCTTGCCCAGGATCGCCCGCTCCTGGGCGAGCAGCCCGGCCAGCGCCTGGTCGGCGCGGTCGCGGCCCTCGGGAGTCAGGCGGACCAGCACCCCGCGCCGGTCGTTGGGGTCGGGCAGCCGCTCGACGAGGCCCTTCTTGGCGAGCCGGTCGATGCGGTTGGTCATGGTGCCGGAGGTGACCAGGGTCTGGGTCAACAGCTGGCCCGGGGAAAGCTGGTACGGCGCTCCCGCGCGACGCAGCGAGGTCAGCACGTCGAACTCCCACGGCTCCAGGCCGTGCTCGGAGAAGGCCAGCCTGCGGGCGCGGTCGAGGTGGCGCGCGAGCCTGCTGACGCGGCTGAGCACCTCGAGTGGTTCCACGTCGAGGTCAGGGCGTTCCCGCCGCCATGCCGCGACCAGTCGGTCGACCTCGTCCTCCATGCCGATCATTGTAGGGGGTCTGTCGACATGAAGTCTCTTCAGGTCGAGTATCTCGATGTCATGTATCTTGATGTCGAGATATAGTTGGGGTGACCATGGGGCATGGAGGGGTCCGGAGCACCATTCCGCTTCTGATCGCAGTGCCAGCCAGGAGGATCGAACATGCATTCCGATATCGCGTCCGCCGGACCCGTCGTACACACCTCACCCTCCGCACCCACCTGGGACCCACAGCAATACCTGCGGCACGCGGGCCACCGCGCCCGCCCCTTCCTCGACCTGCTGACCCGCATACCGGAGCTCCCCACCCGGCCCGCGCGCATCGCCGACCTCGGCTGCGGCCCCGGCAACGTCACCGCGCTCATCGCGGAGCGCTGGCCCGAGGCCCACATCACCGGATACGACCTTTCCCCCGAGATGCTCCACCGCGCGAGCGCCGAGTACGCCGGCCCCACCAGCGGCGGCGGGCTCCTCGACTTCCACCGCGCGGACCTGGCCGACTGGCTCCCCGAGAAGCCCTACGACCTGATCGTCTCCAACGCCGCCCTCCAATGGGTCCCCGGCCACGCCGGCTCCTTCGCCGCCTGGATCAACGCACTGCGCCCCGGCGGCACCTTCGCCTTCCAGATCCCCGGCAACTTCAACGCCCCCAGCCACCGGCTCCTCGCCGACCTGTGCGACACCCCCCGCTGGCGGGCCCGGCTCGCCGGACACGGGGCCCGCTACGTCCACATCCTCGAACCCGAGGGGTACCTGGAGCGGTTCACCGAGCTCGGATGCGACGCCGACGTCTGGGAGACCACCTACCACCAACTGCTCGAAGGACCCGACCCCGTACTGGACTGGGTCAAGGGCACCGCCCTGCGCCCCGTGCTCACCGCGCTCGGAGACGACGAGGAAGCCGTCGCCGCCTTCATCGGCGAATACCGCACCCAGCTACGCCGGGCCTACCCGCAGGGTCCCCGGGGCACCGTCTTCCCGTTCCGGCGCATCTTCGCCCTGGCCCGCAAGGAGGCCTGACCGTGCTCGCCGCAGTCGACCACGTACAGCTCGCCGCGCCGCCCGGCTCGGAAGACCGCCTCCGCGCGTACTACACGCACGTCCTCGGCATGACCGAGATCCCCAAACCGCCGGTGCTCGCGGCACGCGGCGGCTGCTGGTTCGCCGCCGGACCCGTACAGCTCCACCTCGGGGTGGAGGACGACTTCCGTCCCGCCCGCAAGGCGCACCCCGGGCTCAGGGTCACCGGCATCGAGGCCTACGCGAGCAGACTTCAAGAGCGCGGCGCCCAGGTGGTCTGGGACGACGACCTGCCGGGACACCGCCGCTTCTACTCGCGGGACCCGGTCGGGAACAGGCTGGAATTCCTGGAACCGCACCGCTCGCAGCCCCTCGCCCGCTGAGGGGAGCCGCCACGCGCGACGGCGCCCCGCCACCGGAAAACCGGTGACGGGGCGCCGTCGTTCCACTCGCACGCTCGTCCACTCGCACGGGCCGCTACGCCTCTGTGCGACTCAGCTCTTGCGGTGGCCCACCAGCCGGGGCTTGGCCTCCAGGTTCTCCAGCCCGTGCCAGGCCAGATTCACCAGGTGCGCCGCCACCTCCGCCTTCTTCGGCCGGCGCGTCTCCAACCACCACTGGCCGGTCAGCGCCACCATGCCCACCAGCGCCTGCGCGTACAGCGGGGCCAGCTTCGGATCGAAGCCGCGGGCCTTGAACTCCAGCCCCAGGATGTCCTCGACCTGCGTGGCGATATCGCTGATCAGCGAGGCGAAGGTGCCCGTCGACTGGGCGACCGGGGAATCACGGACCAGGATCCGGAAACCGTCCGTGTAGTTCTCGATGTAGTCCAGCAGCGCGAACGCCGCCTGCTCCAGCAGCTCCCGCGGGTGCCCGGCCGTCAGCGCGCCCGTCACCCCGTCCAGCAACTGCCGCATCTCCCGGTCCACGACGACCGCGTAGAGGCCCTCCTTGCCGCCGAAGTGCTCGTACACCACCGGCTTGGACACCCCGGCCTTCGCCGCGATCTCCTCCACCGACGTGCCTTCGAAGCCCTTCTCGGCGAACAGGATGCGGCCGATGTCCAGCAGTTGCTGGCGCCGCTCGGCGCCCGTCATCCGGACCCGGCGGCCCCGCCTGGGCTTGTCGCTGCTGGAACTACTGCCGTCGATCGCCACGCCCCCCATCATGCCGCGTTCGACGCTTCTTCCTTGCGCCGGGCATCGACCCGGGCCGCGGACGGCCAGCGCACGTCCGACGCCCATCCCAGCTGTTCGAACCAGCGGATCAGCCGCGCACTGGAGTCGACCTGGCCGCGCAGCACCCCGTGCCGCGCCGAGGTCGGGTCGGCGTGGTGGAGGTTGTGCCAGGACTCCCCGCACGAGAGCACCGCCAGCCACCACACGTTGCCCGAACGGTCCCGCGACTTGAACGGACGCTTGCCCACCGCGTGACAGATCGAATTGATCGACCACGTCACGTGGTGCAACAGCGCGACGCGGACCAGGGAGCCCCAGAAGAACGCCGTGAACGCGCCCCACCACGACATCGTCACCAGGCCGCCGACGATCGGCGGGATGGCCAGCGAGAACACCGTCCAGAAGACGAAGTCGCGCGAGATCCGCCGGATCGCCGGGTCCTTGATCAGATCCGGGGCGTACTTCTGCTGATCGGTCTGCTCCTCGTCGAAGAGCCAGCCGATGTGCGCCCACCACAGGCCCTTCATCAGCGCCGGGAGCGTCTCGCCGAACCGCCACGGCGAATGCGGGTCACCCTCGTGGTCGGAGTACTTGTGGTGCTTGCGGTGGTCCGCCACCCAGCGCACCAGCGGCCCCTCCACCGCCATCGACCCCATGATCGCCAGCGCGATGCGCAGCGGCCGCTTCGCCTTGAAGGAACCGTGCGTGAAGTAGCGGTGGAAACCGATCGTGATCCCGTGGCACGCCAGGAAGTACATGAAGACCATCAGGCCCACGTCCAGCCAGCTCACCCCCCAGCCCCAGGCCAGCGGAATCGCCCCCAGCAGCGCGAGGAAGGGGACCGTGATGAACAGCAGCAGTGCCAGCTGCTCGACGGACCGCTTGCTCTCACCGCCCAGGGTCGCGGACGGCACGGACGCGTCGCCGGACGACGAGGCGTCCTCGATCACGTCGGGACTGATGGTCATGGAGGTCCCCTGAGGGTGAGGAGAGATTCGGCGGGCGCGCCACCCGGCCACGCTTCCTACGGATGCGTAACCTACGGCAACGTAAGTATGGCAAAGGTCCTGCGGGCGGCAAGAGGAGCGCGCCCGCCACCGTGTCCGAGGGCCCCGCGCGGGGGATCCGCGGGCCCGCCCTGCCCGCGCCCCGACCCGGCCCCCGATCCGCCCCCGCCCCAGCTCGTGCCCGGGCAGGCGCCCCCGCTCGCGCCCGGGCAGGCGCCCGGCCGTCCCGCCTGGTGACACACCGGACGAGACACGAGGACAGGACACCTATCCTGGTGTCGTCGGACAGCGCGGTCCGCACGGGCAGCCCGAGCTGCGCATCAGCGGGCCTCCACCCGGACGAGTCTGGGGAGGCGACCCGCCGCGCGCACCCCGGGGCCCACCTCCCCGTAGCGCTCGAAACACTGCAAGGAGCCGCACCTGTGAGCAGTGCCGACCAGGCCCCCTCGACCACCGCCGTGGCCACGGCCAACGCCGAACTGCGCGCGGACATCCGCCGCCTCGGCGACCTCCTCGGCGAGACCCTCGTCCGCCAGGAGGGCCAAGACCTCCTCGACCTGGTCGAACGCGTCCGGGCCCTCACCCGCACCGACGGCGTCGCGGCAGCCGCGCTGCTCGGCGACACCGACCTGGAGACCGCCGCCAAGCTCGTGCGCGCCTTCTCCACCTACTTCCACCTCGCCAACGTCACCGAACAGGTGCACCGCGGCAAGGAACTGCGCGCCCACCGCGCCGCCGAAGGCGGCCTGCTCGCCCGCACCGCCGACATGCTCAAGGACGCCGACCCCGAGCACCTGCGCCAGACGGTCAAGAACCTCAACGTCCGCCCCGTCTTCACCGCGCACCCCACCGAAGCGGCCCGCCGCAGCGTCCTGGGCAAGCTCCGCCGCATCGCCGCCCTCCTCGAAGAGCCCGCCACGGGCGCCGGCGAACGCCGCCGCCACGACCTGCGCCTCGCCGAGAACATCGACCTCGTCTGGCAGACCGACGAACTGCGCGTCGTCCGCCCCGAACCCGCCGACGAGGCCCGCAACGCCATCTACTACCTCGACGAGCTGCACGCCGGCGCCGTCGGCGACGTACTCGAAGACCTCGCCGCCGAGCTCCAGCGCGTCGGCATCGAGATCCCCGCCGGCACCCGCCCCCTCACCTTCGGCACCTGGATCGGCGGCGACCGCGACGGCAACCCGAACGTCACCCCCGACGTCACCCGGGACGTGCTGATCCTCCAGCACGAGCACGGCATCACCGACGCCCTCGAACTGATCGACTTCCTGCGCGGACTGCTGTCGAACTCCATCCGCTACACCGGCGCCACCGAGGAACTCCTCACCTCCCTCCAGGCCGACCTGGAACGCCTCCCCGAGATCAGCCCGCGCTACAAGCGGCTGAACGCCGAAGAGCCGTACCGCCTCAAGGCCACCTGCGTACGCCAAAAGCTCGTCAACACCCGCGAACGCCTCGCCAAGGGCACCCCCCACGAGGAAGGCCGCGACTACCTCGGCACCGCCGAGCTGCTCACCGACCTCACCCTCATCCAGACCTCCCTGCGCGAACACCGCGGCGCCCTCTTCGCCGACGGCCGCATGGACCGCACCATCCGCACGCTGGCCGCCTTCGGCCTCCAGCTCGCCACCATGGACGTACGCGAACACGCCGACGCCCACCACCACGCCCTCGGTCAGCTCTTCGACCGGCTCGGCGAGGAATCCTGGCGCTACGCCGACATGCCCCGCGACTACCGCGGCAAGCTGCTCGCCAAGGAACTGCGCTCGCGACGCCCCCTGGCGCCCACCCCGGCACCCCTGGACGCCGCCGGGCAGAAGACCCTCGGCGTCTTCGGAGCCATCAAGGACGCCTTCGAGAAGTTCGGCCCCGAGGTCATCGAGTCCTACATCATCTCGATGTGCCAGGGCGCCGACGACGTCTTCGCCGCCGCCGTCCTCGCCCGCGAGGCCGGCCTCATCGACCTGCACGGCGGCTGGGCCAAGATCGGCATCGTCCCGCTCCTGGAGACCACCGACGAGCTCAAGGCCGCCGACGTCATCCTCGACCAGATGCTCGCCGACCCTTCCTACCGACGCCTCGTCTCCCTGCGTGGCGACGTCCAGGAAGTCATGCTCGGCTACTCCGACTCCTCCAAGTTCGGCGGCATCACCACCTCCCAGTGGGAGATCCACCGCGCCCAGCGCCGACTGCGTGACGTCGCCCACCGCTACGGCGTGCGCCTGCGCCTCTTCCACGGCCGCGGCGGCACCGTCGGCCGCGGCGGCGGCCCCTCGCACGACGCGATCCTCGCCCAGCCCTGGGGCACCCTCGAAGGCGAGATCAAGGTCACCGAACAGGGCGAGGTCATCTCCGACAAGTACCTCGTCCCCTCGCTGGCCCGCGAGAACCTGGAACTGACCGTCGCGGCCACCCTCCAGGCCTCCGCCCTGCACACCGCCCCCCGCCAGTCCGACGAGGACCTCGCCCGCTGGGACCAGGCCATGGACACGGTCTCGGACGCCGCGCACAACGCCTACCGCGAGCTCGTCGAAGACCCGGACCTGCCGGCGTACTTCTTCGCGGCCACCCCCGTCGACCAGCTCGCCGACCTGCACCTCGGCTCCCGGCCCTCCCGCCGCCCCGACTCGGGCGCGGGCCTCGACGGCCTGCGCGCCATCCCGTGGGTCTTCGGCTGGACCCAGTCCCGCCAGATCGTCCCCGGCTGGTACGGCGTCGGCTCCGGCCTCAAGGCCCTGCGCGAGGCCGGCCAGGGCGACGCCCTCGCCGAGATGGGCCGGCGCTGGCACTTCTTCCGCAACTTCCTGTCCAACGTCGAGATGACGCTGGCCAAGACCGACCTGCGGATCGCCCGCCACTACGTCGACACCCTCGTCCCCGACGAGCTCAAGCACGTCTTCGCCCGCATCGAGGCCGAGCACGAGCTCACCGTCCGCGAGGTCCTGCGGATCACCGGAGGCGAGAAGCTCCTCGACTCCAACCCGGTCCTCCAGCAGACCTTCGCGGTCCGCGACGCCTACCTGGACCCGATCTCCTACCTCCAGGTCTCCCTGCTGGCCCGCCAGCGCGCCGCCGCCGCCCGCGGCGAGGAAGCCGACCCGATCCTTTCCCGGGCCCTGCTCCTCACCGTCAACGGCGTCGCCGCCGGCCTGCGCAACACCGGCTGACAACCCGGCGTACGTGACGACAGGGCCCCCGCACCAAGTGCGGGGGCCCTGCCGTTTTAGGGAGCTACGGGGCTCAGCCCTCGGCGCCGGCCTTGCGGCGGCGCATCACCAGGAAGGCACCGCCCGCGATCAGCACGCCGGCCACCCCGGCGAGCAGGCCGACAGGGGTGTCGGAACCCGTCTTCGCCAGGTCACCGCCGGTGGTGGCGGCGTCCGACCCGGACGGAGAAGGCGAGACGGCGGAGCCGGACGGCTGCACCGACGGGCTGCTCGAGGGCTTACCGGACGGGCTGCCGGACGGGCTGACCGAGGGGGACACGGTCGTCGAACCGGACGGGGTCACGGAGGTCGTACCCGACGGCGTGGCGCCGGGCTGGCCGGGAGTGGACCCGTCCGGGCAGTCGACCCAGAACACCTTGTGCTTGGCCCGGCCGTGCTCGCCGTCGAAGTTCCAGAACAGCTTGTAGTGGCCGTCGGCCAGGCTCAGGACCTCGGTGCGCTCGTGACCGGACCCGTCCAGCTTCAGCGAGCCGGACTTCACCTCGGTTCCCTTCACGTCGGCGGTCGGGGCCCAGGCCTCGATCCGCCAGGTCACCTGCTGGGCACTGTCGAACTGGAAACCGTCGAGGTAGAAGGTGCAGACGTGGGGCTCGTTCTTCTTCAGCCACTCGTCGGTCTTCGCGTCGTGGATCTTCACATTGCCGTTGTCCCCGGCAGGGGCGGCGTGGGCGACGGGGGCGAGCAGCACGGCGACGGCTGCCGCCGTTACGGCCACACCCGTTGAAGCAAAGGCGCGCATGGGCATACCAACTTCGAAAGCAGGGAGGATGGATGGGAGTGGGGGGTGAGGCGGAGTAGCCAACTCCGGTTCTCCCGGCCGGTCAAGGCGGATTTGACCCCTCCAGCCCCATAACAGCTCCAGCACACCAAAGGTCGCGGATAACGATCCAGCGACAGCAAACGCGTCACTGCCGTTGTGGATTCGGCCGTGACGTCTATCGAGCCTGTTCCCACCCGGTCCGGGTGAGTTCGTACTCGACTTCACCGTGCTCGGAGCCCTCGATCGCCTCCGGCCAGTCCCCGGTGAAGTCCCGGACGAAGGACAGGCCCGACTTCTCCATGACACGACGGGAACGGGTGTTGACGGCCATCGTGTTCGCCGTGACCCGCTCGACCTCCAGCTCCGTGAACCCCTTCCGGATCAGGGCCCGGGATCCCTCGGTGGCGTAACCGCGTCCCCACGCCGCCCGGTTCAACCGGTAACCGAGTTCCACGTCGGTGCTGTGCTCCTCCAACGGCCGGAACTCGAACCAGCCCAGGAAGGTGCCGGTGGTCTTCTCCTGCGCGGCCCAGTAACCGTGGGTCTCCCAGTACGGGTAAACGTGCAGGAGCCGGGGCAGGGTCCGCGTCTCGATCACCTGGCGGCTGGTGGGACGTCCACCGTTGATGAAGCGCATGACCTCGGGGTCGTTGTCCAGGGCGAGCAGGTGGTCGGTGTCGGCCACCGTGAACGCGCGCAGGACGAGCCGGTCGGTCTCCAGGAAGTTGGCCATGCCGCGATCTTCACCATGGGCCGGCCGGGCCTGCCACCGATTTTCCGACCAGCGGCCGGCGGTGGTGTCCATGCGTCGCGGTCATTTCGCAGGGCCTGGATGAGCCAGGGGTATACCGAGAGCCCTGTCGCTGAGCGGGCCGATGCCCGCCTCCCTGGCCTCGGCCACCCTCTGACGGGTGAACTCCATCAGTTCCTCGCCGGCCCCGCTCTCGATGCCGAGCGTGCGCCCGGCGGCCCTTCAGCACTGGAGACTCAAGGCCATTCCCCAGCTGGGCCCCGAGCTCGCCGATCAGGAGTTGTACGCCGACTGCGCGCGCTCCAGACCCTCCTGGACGAGGCACTCCACCGAGTCCGCCGCCCGGTCCACGAACCAGTCCAGCTCCTTGCGCTCCGTGGACGAGAAGTCCTTCAGCACGAAGTCCGCGACCTGCATCCGGCCCGGCGGCCGGCCGATCCCGCACCGGACCCGGTGGTAGTCCGGGCCCATCGACTTCGTCATCGACTTCAGACCGTTGTGGCCGTTGTCCCCGCCACCCAGCTTCAGCCGCAGCGTCGGATAATCGATGTCCAGCTCGTCGTGGACCGCGACGATCCGGTCCAGCGGCACCTTGTAGAAGTCCCTGAGTGCCGTCACCGGACCGCCGGACAGGTTCATGAACGACAGGGGCTTGGCCAGCACCACACGCCGGTTCGCCGGGCCGGGCGGACCCATGCGGCCCTCGACCACCTGCGCGCGGGCCTTGTGGGCCTTGAACTTCCCGCGCATCCGCTCCGCCAGCAGATCGGCCACCATGAAGCCGATGTTGTGGCGGTTGCCCGCGTACTCCGCACCCGGGTTCCCCAGGCCCACGATCAGCCAGGGGGCCGCGTCGTCCGACATCAAAAGCTCCTTCTACGAAGACGACCGCCGTCCCGCTCCAGTGGAGCCGGACGGCGGTCGTTCAGCAAGTGCTGAGGGGGGAAGGCGAGACTCAGGCCTCGGAACCCGCGGCCTCGGCGGCCGGCTCCTCGCCGCGCGGAGCGACGACCTGCAGGACGGCGATGTCGCCGTCGACGGCCAGCGTGGTGCCGGTCGGCAGGACCAGGTCCTTGGCGTGGATGGTCGCGCCGGCCGCGAGGCCCGCGATGGAGACGGTGACCTCGGTCGGGATGTGGGTGGCCTCGGCCTCGACCGAGATCGTGTTCTGGAGGGTCTCCAGCATGTTGTTGCCGGCGGCCAGCTCGCCCTCGGTGACGATCGCGACGTCGACGGTGACCTTCTCGCCCTTCTTGACGATCAGGAAGTCGACGTGCGAGATCGAACGCTTCAGCGGGTGCTTCTGAACGGCCTTCGGGATGACCAGCTCGGTCTTGCCCGCGATGTCCAGGGAGATCAGGACGTTGGCGGTACGCAGCGCCAGCGCCAGGCCGTGGCCCTCGACGTTGACGTGCTTCGGCTCGGTGCCGTGACCGTAGATGACGGCGGGAACCAGGGCGTCACGACGGGCCTGGCGGGCAGAGCCCTTGCCGAAGGTGTCGCGGACCTGGGCGGAAAGCTTGATCTCGGACATGCTCACTCCTCGTGGGGTGACGGAAATGGACGACAGTCACCCGGCCGGAACACGGCCTGCTACGAAGAGCGCGTCGATAACGGAGCACCGAATACCCGTCCGAAAACAGGTACGGCCTCCCTCGCCGAGCAACTCGAGGAGTGTACCCGGCGGGAAGGCCGTACCCAAAAAGGATCTAGCGCCCGCTCTCCGGCGAGCGAGCGATGCCTACTGCTGCTCTTCGAACAGGCTGGTGACCGAACCGTCCTCGAAGACCTCGCGCACCGCACGCGCGATCATCGGGGCGATCGAGAGCACCGTGATCTTGTCGAGCTCCAGGTCGGACGGATCCGGCAGGGTGTTCGTGAACACGAACTCGCTGACCTTGGAGTTCTTCAGACGGTCGGCCGCCGGCCCCGAGAGGATGCCGTGCGTGGCCGTCACGATGACGTCCTCCGCACCGTGCGCGAAGAGCGCGTCGGCCGCGGCGCAGATGGTGCCACCCGTGTCGATCATGTCGTCGACCAGGACACAGACGCGGCCCTTGACCTCACCGACGACCTCGTGGACGGTCACCTGGTTGGCGACGTCCTTGTCACGGCGCTTGTGGACGATCGCCAGCGGCGCGTCCAGACGGTCACACCAGCGGTCGGCGACACGCACACGGCCGGCGTCCGGAGAGACGATCGTCAGCTTGGCACGGTCCACCTTGGCGCCGACGTAGTCCGCGAGGACCGACAGGGCCGAAAGGTGGTCGACCGGGCCGTCGAAGAAGCCCTGGATCTGGTCCGTGTGCAGGTCGACCGTCAGGATGCGGTCCGCTCCCGCCGTCTTGAGCAGGTCCGCGACCAGTCGCGCCGAGATCGGCTCGCGGCCCTTGTGCTTCTTGTCCTGACGGGCATACCCGTAGGACGGGACGATCACCGTGATGGAGCGAGCCGACGCACGCTTGAGCGCGTCGATCATGATGAGCTGCTCCATGATCCACTTGTTGATCGGAGCCGTGTGGCTCTGGATCAGGAAGCAGTCCGCGCCACGCGCCGACTCCTGGAAGCGGACGTAGATCTCGCCGTTCGCGAAGTCGAAAGCCTTGGTCGGCACGAGGCCGACACCGAGCTGGTGCGCGACCTCCTCGGCCAGCTCGGGGTGGGCGCGGCCGGAGAAGAGCATCAGCTTCTTCTCGCCGGTCGTCTTGATCCCGGTCACAGCACTGTCTCCTCAGACGTGGGAAAGCTGCTCGCCCCCGTGCGCGTCCGTCCCGCACACGGTGAGCCAGCCGAATTGCGTGCACCCATCACGGTACGCCGTATCCGACGCACCTGTTTCCGGTCAGTTCACCTCAGCGTTCGCCGGAGTCCTCACGGACCACCGACTGAGCCGCTGTCGCGGCGGCACTCCCCGGACGCTTGCGAGCGACCCAGCCCTCGATATTCCGCTGCTGGCCACGGGCCACGGCGAGCGCACCGGGCGGCACATCCTTGGTGATCACGGATCCGGCGGCCGTATAGGCGCCGTCCCCGATCGTGACGGGAGCCACAAACATGTTGTCCGAGCCCGTCTTGCAGTGTGAGCCGACGGTCGTGTGGTGCTTGTGCTCACCGTCGTAGTTCACGAACACGCTGGCCGCGCCGATGTTCGTGTACTCGCCGATCGTCGCGTCGCCGACGTAGGACAGGTGCGGGACCTTGGTGCCCTCGCCGATCGTCGCGTTCTTCATCTCCACGTACGTACCGGCCTTGGCCTTGGCGCCCAGGTTCGTCCCCGGACGCAGGTACGCGAACGGGCCGACGGTCGCCGCCTCGCCGACGACGGCGGTGTCCGCCACCGTGTTGTCCACGCGGGCGCGCGGACCGACGTGCGTGTCCGTCAGACGGGAGTTGGGGCCGACCTCCGCCTCCTCGGCGATGTGCGTGGTGCCGAGGAGCTGGGTGCCGGGGTGGACGATCGCGTCCTGGCCGAAAGTCACCGTCACGTCGACGAGCGTGCTGGCCGGGTCGACGATCGTCACACCGGCGAGCATGGCGCGCTCCAGCAGACGCGCGTTCAGCAGTGCGCGGGCCTCCGCGAGCTGGACCCGGTTGTTGATCCCGAGGATCTGCCGGTGGTCCGCGCCCACGGCCGCGCCCACGCGGTGGCCGGCCTCGCGCAAGATGCCGAGCACGTCGGTGAGGTACTCCTCGCCCTGGCTGTTGTCCGTACGGACCTTGCCGAGCGCGTCCGCGAGGAGGGCGCCGACGAAGGCGAAGACCCCGGAGTTGATCTCACGGATGGCGCGCTGGGCGTCGGTGGCGTCCTTGTGCTCGACGATGCCGGTGACCGCGCCGGTGGCCTCGTCGCGGACGATGCGGCCGTAGCCGGTGGAGTCCGGCACCTCGGCGGTCAGCACGGTGACGGCGTTGCCGTCGGCCTCGTGCGTGGCCGTCAGCGCGGCCAGGGTCTCGCCGGTCAGCAGCGGGGTGTCGCCGCAGACGACGACCACGGTGCCGGCGGGCTGGCCGCCCAGCTCTTCGAGGGCCATCCGGACGGCGTGGCCGGTGCCGTTCTGCTCGTACTGGACCGCGGTGCGGACGTCGGCGTCGATGGCGGCGAGGTGCGCGGTGACCTGCTCGCGGGCGTGCCCGACGACGACGACGAGGTGCTCGGGGTCCAGCTCGCGGGAGGCGGCGACGACGTGACCGACGAGCGAACGCCCGCTGATCTCGTGCAGAACCTTGGGTGTGGCCGACTTCATGCGGGTGCCTTCACCCGCTGCGAGTACGACGACGGCTGCCGGGCGGTTGGCGCTCACGGGTGTGCCCTTCGGCTTCGGGTGGTGGACCCGTGAAGGATACCGGTGGGCCGTGGCCCCGAAACGAGGGCGGGTCCTGACCGGTGGGATCAGGACCCGAACTTGCAAAGCTCCCCTGTCAGGACTCGAACCCGAACATAAGGCACCAAAAGCCTCAGTGCTGCCAATTACACCACAGGGGACCATTTGCGACTAAACCGGACATTACTCTCGAGCGGTCGAGCCGACGGCACCTACTATGCCGCACCAGGCGCCTTCAATGCGACGGTACAAATCGGAGCCCTTCAGGACACGCACCGCGAGGCAACCCCGGTACGTGTCGCCCACGTTCTTTCGGTTGGTGAGGGGGTTGTGCCGCTTGAGTGTGGTCTTGCCGAAGTGGGACGCGTCCAACCCCACGACGTCCCTCCAGTACTGCTCTGCTTGCGCGGTATCGGCGGTTTCGTGGATCTGCAGGGTGAACCGGAGGCGGTCGTCCGTCACGCCCACGAGGTGCAGCCAAGCGAGGAACGTTCTGATCATGCCCGCGTCGCTGTTCACGAAGCTGATCTGCGGGTGCGGCTTGTGCGGTTTGGTCTTCCCGCCCTCGGCCCAATAGAGGCCGACGCCGACGAGGAACAGTTCCCTGGCCGTGAGGGATCCGATTTCTGCCCGTGCCGCCTGGCGGGTCGCCTCGTACTCGATTTGCCGGCGCTCATAGGCCTCCTTGCGGCCCTGCTGGGCTCGCACCATGTCCGTGCCGGGCGGCCGGTAGCTCCGCTCCGGCTTCGGGAGGTCGCGGACCCAGAGGGATATGGAGCTCTTCGAGCAGCCCAGCTCGACCTGGATCTGGTCGTACGTGAGGCCCTTGAGGCGGAGCTCGCGGGCGCGGTCGCGGAGGTCGTCCTTGGCGTTCGGGCGCTTCGTCCATTCGGGTGCGGGTTCGCCCTGGAGGAGGCGGTTCAGGATCTCCCCGTTGAAGACCTGCAGGCGGTCGCGGATCTGGCGGCGGCTGAGGCCTTCGCGGCGGAGGGCGACGGCTTGTTCGCGAAGTCCTTCGAAGTCGGTGTATTTGTTCATACGTCGAGGGTCGTCCGGAATGCGGGATTCAGGTCTCGATCCGTGGATGATTCAGTCGGACGTGCGATTACCGGCGGTTTGCCGGAATTCCGTTCGCCTCTGTGCTGGGGGCCCTGCGTACGCTGGACGGCATGACCAGTACGGGGGAAGAGCAGGGCGCGGCGGGGGCCGGCCGGGACGGGCCGCTGTGGTGGGACCGGCGCAGGTCGGCCGTGTGGGACGGGGGGCTCGCGGCGGTGTCCGCCGTCGAGTGCGCTGTCGAGGGCATCGACTTCGCGCACGAGGCCGGGATCCCGGTCTTCGTCGGGATGCTGTTCGGGTTCGTGGTCGGCACCACGCTCGTGCTGCGGCGGCGCTGGCCGATCGCCGTGGTGCTGATCGGGATCGCCGTGTCGCCCGCCGCGATCGGGTTCCTGCTGGGCGTGGTCGGGCTGTACACGCTCGCGACGTCCGAGGTGCCCCGGCGGATCACCGCGACCCTGACGTCGATGTCGCTGGCCGCGACCTTCGTCGTGATGTACCTGCGGACCCGTGGGGACGTGGAGGCCGACGGCACGCTCGTCATCGTGCTGTCCGTGTTCGTGGCGGTGGCGCTGACCGTGCCGCCGGTGCTGCTCGGGCTCTACACGGCGGCCCGCAGGCGGCTCATGGAGAGCCTGCAGGAACGCGCGGCCTCGCTGGAGCGGGAGCTTTCGCTGCTCGCGGACCGGGCGGAGGAGCGGGCCGAGTGGGCCCGTACGGAGGAGCGGACGCGGATCGCGCGGGAGATGCACGACGTCGTGGCGCACCGGGTGTCGCTGATGGTGGTGCACGCGGCGGCGCTGCAGGCGATCGCGCTGAAGGATCCGGCGAAGGCCGTGAAGAACGCCGCTCTCGTCGGGGACATGGGTCGCCAGGCGCTGACGGAGCTGCGGGAGATGCTCGGCGTGCTGCGGGCGGAGGTGGCGAAGCCGGCCCTTCCCGTCCCGGTGGCCCTGGTGGGGAGCTTCGAGGACGGGCCGTCGCTGGGGGAGCTGGAGGCGCTCGTCGGGCAGTCGCGGGCGGCCGGGATGGTCGTGGAGCTGGACGTGCGGGGCCCGCGCCCGTCGTACGGGGCTGAGGTGGAGCAGACGGCCTACCGGGTGGTGCAGGAGGCGCTGACCAACTGCCACAAGCACGCTCCGGGCGCGCGGGTCGTCGTACGGCTGGCGCACCGGGACGGGGAGGTGGCGATGCAGGTGGAGAACGGGCCGTCGGACGGCGAGGCAGCCGAACCGGGACTGCCGAGCGGCGGGAACGGGCTGGTCGGCATGCGGGAGCGGGTGCTCGGGCTGGGCGGGGTGTTCGTGTCCGGACCGACGGACGAGGGCGGCTTCAAGGTCTCGGCGGTCCTGCCGGGCAGCGGACGGGGGTAGCGCGTCGGCTTGGGATCCGGTGGCGGGGATGACGGACGCGGAGCGGAGGCCCTTGGGGGAGGGCGGGCTCGCAGGGGATCTGCGGGCGTACCTCTTCCGGCTGGAGGAGGGGCGTTGTCCGGAAGCCGGGGAGCGGCTTCCGGAGCTGGGCGGTCAGGCCGTTGTCAGGCGGGTGGGCTGGAGGCCGGTCAGGAGGAGGGTGAGGGCTTCGTCGAGGGTGGCGCCGAGGTACCAGTCGCCGGTGTGGTCCACGCAGTAGACGCGGCCTTCGCGGTCCAGGGCGAGGTGGGAGGTTCCGTCGGCTTCGATGCCGAGGGGGCAGAGCTGGGTGGAGAGGGCGCGGCCGAGGTCGGCGAAGGTGCGGGCGAGGTGGAGCCCGGTCAGGGGGTCCAGTCGTAGGGAGGTGGGGGCGATCTGGCGGCCGGGGCCGGGGGCGGTGACGGTGAGGTTGCCGAATTCGGCCCAGGCCTCGACGGCGGCGGGGAAGACGGTGTGGCGGTGCCCGGCGGGGGTCGTGTGGTCGCGCAGGGCGTCGGCCCAGTACTCGGCCTGCTTGATGTCCCAGCGGCCCGGTTCCCAGCCGGCGGTGCGCAGGGCGGAGTCCACGGCGACCGGGAAGCGGGTCGTCGAGGAGCGGTCGTAGGAAGCGGAAGTGGCGGTCATGGCTACTCGGGGTGGGTGAGGTCGACGGGGCGGACGCCGAAGTGGGCGAGGAGGGCCTCGCAGGAGCGGCAGGGCGGTGCGTAGCTGCCGTGGAGCGGGTCGCCGTCCTCGCGGATGCGGCGGGCGGTGATCTTGGAGTGCTTGAGGGAGCGGCGGGCCTCGCTCGGGGTGAGCGGTTTGCGGGAGGCACGCTTGCTGCGGGCGCCCTCGACGGCGGTGAGGTGGCGCGAGAGGAGGATCGCTTCCGGACATCGCCCGGTGAATCGTTCGCGCTGTCCGCTGGTGAGGGTGTCCAGGAAGTCCTGGACGAGGGGGTGCAGTACGGGGTGCAGGTCGGCTTTGCCGGCGGTGCCGGTGAGGGTTTCGCCGCGTACGGAGAGGGCGGCGGCGACGGTCGGGAGGATGCCGTCGCGGCGGAAGCGGAGCGTGGGCACGGCGGGGCGGCCGTCGTCGCTGCTCCAGCGCAGGCGGGGGTCGCCGGGGCCGGTGGTCCGGCTCTGGGCCGGGAGGGGCGCCGGGGCGCCGCCGGGTCCGGTGGGGCCGCTGGTTCCGGGGTGGGCGGCGGTGGCCGCGGGGCCGGTGAGCCCTGGGAGTCCCGGGAGCCCTGGGAGTCCTGGAGGCCCCAAGGGGCCCGCGGGTCCCGCGGGTCCCCGGCGTCCTGAGTCGGCGTCGGCCGGTTCCGAGCGTGTTGCCGTGTTCTGCATGGTTGCGCTTTCCCTCCCGTGGCCGCGGTGGTGACCGCTGTCGCGCACGCCCCCGTGCTGCGGGGACAGCCTGTCAAATGTCCCCTGAGATGTGGAAGCGGGGTCGAATATTCGTATCAATTCGGATCTTCCCGGCCCTCGTGCGGGCGGCCCGCTCGCGTGCGGGTGAGGCCCTTGCCGGAGCACATAGGCTGTGGTGAACCAGCCAGATCCAGCAGGGGGCTACCGCCATGACGACAGGTCGGCTCGGGCAGCAGGCCGCGCCACCCAACTCCGCTTACTCGGGGCAGGTCGTGCATTTTCCGGACCCCGTCCGGGCAGCGCGCCATCCCCACGGAGTCCGCATCGGCGCGAACGGGCATCCCGATTTCGCACCGTACGCACGCGCGGCGGTGGAGATCGCCGAGCCTCCGGAGGGTTTCGGCGTGGACGAGCTGCGCCTGACGGACTGCGTGTCCGCGAACGCCGCGATGCGGGCTACCGGCCACGAACTGTGGGACACGGTCGGTCCGGTGGCGACCCCGCACGGCTGGACCTGGCACCACGTGTCCGGTTCGCGCCGGATGGAACTGGTTCCGGTCGAGGTGAAGGCGCTGCTCCGGCACCACGCGGGGCTGACGACGGTGGCGGTGGACCACGAGAAGCGCGGGACGCGTCCGTTGGAGGAGGTGCGCCCGGTACACCTGGGGCTGCCCAAGACGGTGGTCTCGGTGTCCGAGCAGCAGGTCCAGGGCGTCGAGGAGGACCTCGGCTACCGGCTCCCGGAGGCCTACCGCGCGTTCCTGAAGGCGGCGGGCGGCTGCGCGCCGGTCGGCGCCGGGCTGGACGTCGAGCTCGGCCTGCTGGTGGACCAGCCGTTCTTCACGGTGCGCGAGGAGGCGGCGGTCAACGACCTCGTCTACGCCAACAAGTGCCTGCGGGACCACCTGACGAAGGATTACCTGTGCGTGGCCTTCGTGCAGGGCGGGCTCCTCGCCGTGAAGGTGCGGGGCGATTCGGTCGGTTCGGTGTGGTTCTCCCCGTACGACGACGCGCGTGACCGAGACGGCTGGTCGGTGCAGGAGCGGGTGGAGCGGTTGCTGCTGCCGTGCGGTACGGATTTCGACGCCTTCCTGGAGCGGCTGGCGGGCAATCCGCCGGAGTTGGAAACGGTGGCCGGTCTGATGGTGGACGGCGGATTCGCACGCTCGGTTCCCGTGGCGGGTCCGGCTTCGGCGGCGGAGCCTTCCGCGCCGGTGGAGGGGTGACGGCACGATGGTGACGTTTGCGCAGGCGCAGGAGCGCGCCGAGGAATGGATCAACGGGGACGTGCCCGCGTACCAGCACCGCGAGGTGCGCGTACGGGAGTTCGGGCTCGGTTTCGTGCTGTGGGCGGAGGACCGTCCCGCGGGCCCCGTGTCCGGTGGCGGCCGGCAGCGGCTGGTCATCGCGCGGGACAGCGGGGAGGTGACGCTCTGGCCCGGTCTGCCGGTGGGTGAGGTGATCCGCCGCTACGAGGAGGAGTACGGGGCGTCGGCCGCGCAGGCCGAGGCTTCGGTGCCGGTGCCGAGGATCGACTCGGAGCAGACCTCGTTCATGCTCAGTCCGCCGGAGTGGCTGCAGGAGGCCGCGGACCGGGCGGGGATTCCGCCGGCTGCCCCGGCTGCCCCGGTGGCTCCGGCCGCCCCGGTGACTCCGGCGGTGCCGGTCGCCTCCGAGGCGGAGGCGGAGCCCGTGCCGTTGCGGCGCGGGGGCGAGGTCCCGTACGAGCCGACCGCCAACGACGGGATGCCGGCCGGGGCCACGCCCTGGGCCGGGACGGACGTGAACGGTGCGGACTCCGTGTCCGTGCCGCTGCCGGCGACGGTGTTCGCGCCGCCGCTGTCCGGGTCGGACGCGCCGGACGCTCCGCCGTCCTCCGGGGCGGCCCCGGAGGCGAGGACGACGCTGATGCCGAGGGGCAGCGCGCTGCCGAAGACGGCCGTCGCGCCCGCGCTGGACATGAACGCGGGTCCGGGTGGGCCCGGGGCGGGTCCGGAAGCGGGGCCGGGCTCCGTGTCGGGGTCGGCTTCCGGTCCGGGTCCTGGTTCGGCTTCCGGTCCGGCTTCGGGCCCGCGGTCGGCTTCGGGTGACATCGCCGACGCGCCGACGAGCAAGGCCCGGATCAACCGGCCCGGCGCCGCACCCGTGACGCCCCCGGGTCCGCCCGGTGCTCCGGGTGCGCCCGGAGCGGGGGCGCAGCAGCCCTCGTACGCCGCGACGATGCTCGCGAGCCCCGGTGGGCCGCGGCAGCCGGCTCCTCCCGGTCCTCCGGGTGCTCCCGGTGCTCCCGGTGTGCCCGGTGGTGGGCTGGATCATGCGGCGACGATGCTGGCGGGTCCGGCCGTGACCGGTCAGCCGCCCGCGCCTCCCAGTCCGCCCGGTGCCCCCGGTGCTCCCGGTGCGCCTGCCGCTCCCGGTGTACCCGGGGCGGGTGCGCAGCATGCCGCGACGATGCTGGCGAGCCCCGGCGGACCGCGGCAGCCGGCTCCTCCGGGTCCTGCGGGTGCGCCGGCTCCTCCCGGTCCTCCGGGTCCTCCCGGTGCTCCCGGTGTGCCCGGTGGTGGGCTGGACCATGCGGCGACGATGCTGGCGGGTCCGGCCGTGACCGGTCAGCCGCCCGCGCCTCCCGGTCCGCCCGGTGCCCCCGGCGCTCCCGGGGGCGCTGCGCACCACGCCGCGACGATGCTCGCGGGTCCCGGCGTACCCCAGCCGCCCGGTCCGCCCGGTCCCGCGCCCCAGGCCCCGGTGGCGCAGGCTCCGGCGCCGCAGCCGGCCGCGCCCGTTTCCGGGCTGCCCACGGTCGGTCCCGGCTACCAGGCCGTGCTGCGCTACCGCGCGCCGGACGGTTCCGAGCAGCAGCTCATCCGCCGCTCCGCGCCCGGTACTCCGCACCCGGAGTGGCAGATCCTGCACGAGCTGCGCGCGATGAACGTGCCTCCGCAGCAGGTGCTGGAGCTGCACACCGAGCTGGCTTCCTGTGAGCTGCCGGGCGGCTACTGCGCCCGCATGATCCGGGAGACCTGGCCCCAGGTCCGGATCACGAGCGTGGCCCCGTACGGGACGGACCACGCGGGCCGGCAGCAGGGGATGCGGCACTTGCTGACCCATCAGGGCGAGCTGCACCAGGTGGCGGACGGTCCGGCGCGCCCCGCTCCGGTCCGCGCGCCGCTGGCGCAGGTGCCGTTGCAGCCGGCGATCCCGCTGGACGCGATCGCGCAGGAGCTGGCGGGGGCGTTCGGCCCGCAGGGCGTGTTCCGTTTCGAGCAGCACGCGGTGTCCCGTCAGGGGGTGCCGGAGATCGTGGCGCAGACGCTGATGTGGTCGGGCCTGCCGGTCGACTTCGGGCCGTTCTTCTGGGCGCAGGCGGTGCCGGGTGCACCGCTGCCGACGCTCGCCGAGCTGGCGGCGCAGCGCCAGGTGCAGCCGGCGTCGGACGCGGGCTCGTACCTGGTGGTGGGCAGCGACTTCGGCAAGGCGCTGTGCGTGCAGTACGGGACCGCGCACATCGTGGCGGTGCCGGTGGAGGCCGGTCCGGGCGGTGCGCCGGTGCCGCCGCAGTTCGTGAACTCCTCGCTGCCGCAGTTCGTGCGGTCGCTGGCGATGCTGGGTCACATGTGGCGGTTGCGCCAGCATCTGACGCCGGAGCAGGCGGGCCGGTGGACCGTCGACTTCCAGACGAATCTGGCGGGGCTGGACAGCGCGGCGCTGGCGTCCCCGGAGAACTGGTGGTCGGTGCTGCTGGAGCAGATGTGGGACGGACTGCTCTGACGGCTTCCTGAGCCGAACCGACCGGTTTCCGGTCGTTTTTCCGGTCGGTGCGGATGGCCGGGTCGGGACCCTCGTAGGGGGTCTCGGCCCGGCCATTCGGGCTTCTGCGAGCAAATGACGCATCCTTGGCGGGAATCCCCGCGAGAGAGGCGCTTCCAGGATGAGTGCACCCTTTACGACCGTGCGCGGCCGCGGCTACCGGACGGAAGAGGTGGACCGGTATCTCGCCCGGCTGTCGGGGGGCCGGGACGAGGCTTGGGAGCGGGTGGCCCGGCTGACCGTGCTGGCCAAGCGGATGGAAGCGGAGGCTGAGCGGCTGCGGGCGGCGGTCTCCGGGCTGGTGCCGCAGACGTACGAGGACCTCAGCGAGCGGGCCCGCCGGATCCTGCTGCTGGCCGAGGAGGAAGCGCAGACGGTACGGCTCGACGCGCGCGCGGACGCGCTGGCGGCGGCCGGCGCGGCCGAGGCGCACGCGGACCGGGTCGCGGAGCTGGCGCGCACGGACGCGGACGCGGTGCGCGAGCAGACCGAGGTCCGGGCCCGGCAGGGTCTGCTGCGGGCGGGGCGCGAGGCGGACGAGGCGCGGGCGCGGGCGCGGGACGAGGCGCAGGCGTGGCGGGCGGACGCCCAGGCGGCGCTGGCGGAGATGCGGCGCCGGGCGGAAGCGCTGCTCGCGGAGCGCGAGCAGGAACACGGGGAGCGCTGGGAGGCGTCCGAGCGGGAACTCGCGGCGCGGGAGGCGGAATTCGAGGCCCGGCACGGGGAGCTGGAGCGGGACGCGCAGTCGCGGTTGGCGGAGGCGAAGCGGGAGTTCGCGCAAGCGGAGGAGGCCGCGCGGCACGGTCAGGAGGACGCGGAGGCGAGGGCCGGGGAACTGATCGCCGAGGCGCGGGTGCGGGAGGAGCGGGCCGGCCGGGAGACGGAGCGGATCCTGCGTGAGCACGCCGAATCCCAGGACGATATGCGGGCCCACATGAACCACGTCCGCTCCAGCCTGGCCGCCCTGACGGGCCGCGCCCCGGCGGAGGGCTGACGCCCCGCCGTCGGCCGGATGTGGCGTCGTGGCTCCGGCGGCCCGCCGCCCCCTCTGCGGGGGCCTTCTCCCCGTCACCGGGGCCTGGAGTCGCCGAGCACCGTGTCGGGTGTCGTCAGCGTGAGCGAGGCCGGGAGGATCGTCCTCCCGAACGGCCGCCGGTCATTGCATCATCCCAACTTTGAACTGGTCCCTTACCCATCCATGGGGGATGGTGCAAGATCGCTCTCGCTCCCCACCACCAGCACGGTCCGGCCGCGACCGCGCCTCCCGAAGGACCCTCGTGTCTCAGATCATCGGTTACGCGTCAGGCGTCTTCGACCTCTTCCACATCGGACACCTCAACCTGCTCAGGCAGGCCCGTGCCCAATGCGACCACCTGGTGGCCGGCGTACTGACCGACGAGGCCTCCAGCCACAAGGGACGCCCTCCGCTCGTCCCCCTCCACGAACGGCTTGAGGTCGTCAAAGCCATGACCTGCGTCGATGAGGCGATCGTCGACCACACCCTGGAGAAGATGGACGCCTGGCAGCAGGTCGGTTTCCACCGCCTGTTCAAGGGCGACGACTGGCGCGGCACTGCCCGGGGCGAGCAATGGGAACGGGACTTCGCCGCGGTCGGAGTCGAGGTCGTCTACCTGCCGTACACGATGCACGTCTCCAGCACGAACCTCCGCCTCCTGATTCAGCAACTGTGACGTAAGCCCGCAGCCCCGGGCCTGCCTCAGGACGGGGGTGCGTACCGCAACGGGTCGCTGCGCAGGCCGTGGGCCGTGACGGCCACGGTGGATCCGGCCGGCACGGGCCCCGCCGGCGTCGCCGCCAGCGTCCCCGTCCCCGTGACCTCGGTCGGCAGCACCGTCCCGTCCACCTCGATCCGCGGGTCGTTCCCGAAGCCGCCGCCCTCCACCGTCAGGACGCCTTCCGCCGTCATCGACACCTGGGTGATCACCGGATTGGCGCGCGTCGCCATCTTGTTCACGAGGTACGCGCCCGCCGGCGCCCCCGTCAGCGTCCACATCTCCGTCGGCAGCTTCGGGAGCCCGCCGCCGACGTCCGCGACGAAGAACGCCACCACGTACAGCATCGTGACCGCGCTGAGGGCGACGTACTGCAGGTCGACCAGGTCGGTGCGGCCGCCGTCGTTGGCGATCAGGTCGCGCAGCGGGCGCCGCGCCACGCCCTTCGGCGCGGGTTTGGCCATGGTGCCGTGCTCCACGCGCAGGCCGACCACGGCCTTCGCCGCGATCAGGGCGGTGTACGGGCCCCCGAGCAGCGGCAGGTAGACGGTCGTCAGGGAGGACAGCGGGCCGTCGTGCCCCTGGAACCAGTCGACTCCGCCGCCCGCGGTGAGCCCGTAGGCGAGCGTGGCGCACAGGAGCCAGATCAGGAGCACGGTCCAGGCCAGGGCCAGGGTGACGGAGGTGGAGAGGCGGCCGTCGCGGCCGGTGACGAAGCCGGGGTGGCGGACGAGCCGCACGGTGAGCGGGCCGGCGATGGCGGCGAGTAACGCGAGTGCGAAGAGTGCGGAAAGCATGTGTCCCCCCGGGGAATCGGTCTGCGCAGAGCGTTGCTCATTCAGCCGGGCCATGACAACCCGCCTTTCCTTCCCTCACCCTCGGGTTTCGCCGATCCCCGTACCCCGGCCTGCTTCCCGTTCTCCCCTTTACTCCCCGCGCTGCTCCGGCAGTACGGGGAACTTCCGGGGCGCCATCAGGAGCAGCACCAGCGCCGAGGCGGCCGCCGCGACCGTCGCGCCGAGGAAGATGTGGTCCCCGGCGGCGGCCACCGCGCGCCTCAGGTAGTCGGCTGCGGCCTCCGGGAGGAGCCCGGGGGCGGCCAGGGCTTCGGACACGCCGTCCAGGTGCTCCGGGAGGCCCGGCATCGGGGCGTCGGCCAGCCGGTCCGCGAGGGTGGCGTTCGCGACGGCGCCCAGCAGCGCGGCTCCGATGCTCTGGCCGACGTTGCGGCAGAAGAGCACCGAGGCCGTGGTGGTTCCGCGCTCCGCCCAGCCCACCGTGGACTGGACGCCGACGATCAGCGGGAGCTGGAAGAGGCCGAGGGCTCCGCCCAGCAGCAGCATGATCAGTACGGGCTGCCAGACCGGGGCCGGGTAGGGGAGCAGGGTGAAGGAGAAGAGGATCGCGGCGGCCAGCGCGACTCCGGTGGCGGCGGTGTTGCGGAAGCCGATGCGCCGGTAGACGTGCTGGGCGAGGGCGGCGCTGATCGGCCAGCTCAGGGTCATCGCGGAGGTGACCAGCCCGGCGCTGGTGGGGCCGAGACCGAGGACGGTCTGGGCGTAGGTCGGCATGAAGACCATCGGGGCGACCATCAGCAGGCCGAGCCCGGCCATGGCGAGGTTGACGGCGGCGATGGTGCGCCGGCGCCACACCCAGCCGGGCAGGATCGGTTCCGGGGCCCGGCGTTCGATCCGGACGACGAGGGCGCCGAACGCCGCGCTCGCGCCCAGCAGCCCGAGTGAGGGCGCAGACAGCCAGGGCCAGGCGACCCCGCCCTGGACGAGGGCGAAGAGCAGCAGTCCGCCGCAGGCGAAGACGCCGAGCGCGCCCGCCCAGTCGACGGGGCCGCGGCGGCCCGGGGGCCGGGTGGGCTCGGCCAGGTGACGGGTGATGATCCACAGGGCGGCGGCGGCCAGCGGCAGGTTGAGCAGGAAGATCCAGCGCCAGTCGGTGTACGAGGCGATCAGCCCGCCGAGCGCCGGGCCGGCCAGCGCGGAGCCGGCCCACACGGCGGACATCCGGGCCTGGATGCGGGGGCGTTCGCCCAGCGGGTAGAGGTCGGCGGCGAGGGTCTGGACGGTGCCTTGCAGGGCGCCGCCGCCCAGGCCCTGGAGGATCCGGAAGGCGATGAGGGCGGCCATGTTCCAGGCGGCCGCGCAGAGCAGCGAGCCGAGGAGGAAGAGGCTGATGCCGAGGAGCAGGACGGGCTTGCGGCCGTAGGTGTCGGAGAGCTTGCCGTAGACGGGCAGGGTGACGGTCGCGGCGAGGATGTAGCCGGAGAAGATCCAGGAGAAGACGGCGAAGCCGCCGAGGTCGCCGACGATCTGCGGGACCGCGGTGGAGACGATGGCGCCGTCGAGGGCGACGAGTCCCATCGTCAGCATGAGCGCGGCGACGACGGCGGTACGGGGCCGGGCGGGCGCGGAGGCGCCGGCGTCCTTCGCCCCGGCCTCCGCGCAGGGCATGCTCCCTGCGTCGCCGTCGGTACTCGCGCCCGTGCTCTCCCCTGAGCCCATGAAATGTCCCTTCCACCCCTGCGTACCTGCGCGGACACCTTCTCATCGGTGCGCATCGGGGTGGTATCCCCGAGGGCGCCTCGTCCCTACGGCGGAAATCCCCTAGGGGTTGCTCCTCACAAGGATCCAGGGACGCTTCGTCCCGGCGGAGGAGGAAGTCCGGCGCCGCCGGTCTTTAACTGGTTACTACAGGGCGGGGAGTTCGGGGGTAGGGCTAGCACCCGTATGGATACGGCGCTTGGCACCAGCGCGCCAGAGCCCCCCGGCCAACAGACTTGAAGGAAGCACCCTGCGGACCACACGGACCGCAGGGAACGAGCGAGGGGAAACACCGTGACAACGGCTATGACCGAAACCAGGCACGGGGGCACTGGAGGGCATGCAGCCGTCGCGGCGCGGGCACGGCAGGTCGTCAAGGCCTACGGCACCGGCGAGACGCGCGTCACCGCCCTCGATCGTGTCGACGTGGACATCCATCGGGGCCAGTTCACCGCGATCATGGGGCCCTCGGGCTCCGGCAAGTCGACGCTGATGCACTGCCTCGCCGGCCTGGACACGGTGACCAGCGGCCAGATCCATCTGGACGACACCGAGATCACCGGCCTCAAGGACAAGAAGCTCACGCAGCTGCGCCGGGACCGGATCGGCTTCATCTTCCAGGCCTTCAACCTGCTGCCGACGCTCAACGCCCTGGAGAACATCACGCTCCCCATGGACATCGCGGGCCGCAAGCCCGACGCGCAGTGGCTGAACCAGGTCGTGGAGACGGTGGGTCTGGCGGGCCGCCTCAAGCACCGGCCGACCGAGCTCTCGGGCGGCCAGCAGCAGCGCGTGGCCGTGGCGCGCGCCCTCGCCGCCCGCCCGCAGATCATCTTCGGTGACGAGCCGACCGGAAACCTCGATTCCCGGGCCGGCGCCGAGGTGCTGGGCTTCCTGCGCCGCTCGGTGGACGAGCTCGGCCAGACCATCGTCATGGTCACCCACGACCCGGTCGCCGCCTCCTACGCGGACCGCGTCATCTTCCTCGCCGACGGCCGCATCGTCGACGAGATGCTGCACCCGACCGCCGAGGGCGTGCTCGACCGCATGAAGGACTTCGACGCGCGCGGGCGGACCTCATGACCGTCATGAAGACCGCGCGGCGCAACTTCTTCGCGCACAAGGGACGGATGGCGCTCTCGGCCGTCGCCGTCATGCTCTCCGTCGCGTTCGTCTGCGGCACCCTGGTGTTCACCGACACCATGAACACCACCTTCGACAAGCTGTTCGCCGTCACCGGCTCCAATGTCACGGTCAGTGCGAAGACCGCCGAGAGCAGCGACGAGATCCCCGGCACCGGCAAGCCGCAGACGCTGGCCGCCTCGGTCGTCGAGCAGGTGAAGAAGGCCGAGGGCGTGAGGTCGGTCGAGGGCGGCGTCTCCTCGATGGCCGTCACCGTCGTCAACTCCAAGAACGAGAACCTCGGCTCGACCAGCGGCGCCCCGACCTTCGCGGGCAACTGGACCGAGAACGAACTGAAGTCGATGAAGGTCACCGCCGGCGGGCCCCCGCGGGGCCCCACCGAGGTGATGATCGACGCGGACACCGCGAAGAAGCACCACCTGGGGCTCGGTGACGACATCCGCACCATCGCCGTCACCGGCGACATCCGTTCCAAGATCAGCGGTATCGCCGCCTTCACCGTGACCAACCCGGGCGCGACCGTCGTCTACTTCGACACCGCCACCGCGCAGCAGAAGCTGCTCGGCGCCCCGGACACCTTCACGCACGTGTTCGTCACCGCGAAGGACGGGGTGAGCGACGCTCGGCTCAAGCAGCACGTCGCCGCAGCCGTCGGAGCCGACACGTACATGCTGCAGACCGCCAAGGAAGCCGCGGACGCCAACCGCAAGGACATGTCCTTCCTCGACGTCATGAAGTGGGTGATGCTCGGCTTCGCCGCGATCGCCTTCCTCGTCGGCATCTTCCTGATCTTCAACACCTTCTCGATGCTCGTCGCCCAGCGCACCCGCGAGATCGGCCTGATGCGCGCCATCGGTGCCAACAGCGGCCAGGTGCTCAAGTCGGTGGTCATCGAGGCGTTCCTGCTCGGTGTGGTCGGCTCGCTGCTCGGCGTCGGCGCCGGCATCGGCCTGGCCGTCGGCCTGTTGAAGCTCATGGGCCAGATGGGCATGAGCCTGTCCACCGACGATCTGACGATCGCCTGGACCACCCCGGTCGTCGGCATCGTCCTGGGTGTCGTCGTCACCGTCGTTTCCGCCTTCATACCGGCCCGCCGGGCCGGCAAGGTCTCCCCGATGGCGGCCCTGCGCGAGGTCGGCACCCCCGGCGACAAGAAGGCCGGCCGGATCCGGGCCGCCGTCGGTCTGGCCCTCACCGGCATCGGGGCCGCGGGCCTGTTCCTCGCCGCGACCGCGGACGCGGCCGGTACCGGAGCCCAGTGGCTCGGTCTGGGCGTCCTGTTCACCCTCATCGGCTTCATCGTGATCGGCCCGCTCCTCGCGAACGTCGTGGTCCGGGCCGTGTCCGCTCCGGTGCTGCGGCCCTTCGGCTCCATAGGCCGCCTCGCCGAGCGCAACGCGCTGCGCAACCCGCGCCGCACCGGTGCCACCGCCGCCGCGCTGATGATCGGCCTCGCGCTGGTCGCCTGCCTGTCGGTGGTCGGCTCCTCGATGGTGGCCTCCGCCACCGACGAGCTCGACAAGTCGGTCGGCGCGGACTACATCGTGCAGTCCCAGACGATGCAGCCGGTCGTCCCGCAGGCCGAGGAGGCGCTGCGCAAGACCCAGGGCCTGGCCCACGTGACGGCGTACCGGGAGGTGGACGTCAAGATCACCACCCCTGACGGCGCCACCGAGTCGGACGGCCTCGGCGTCCAGGACCCCACGTACGCCAAGGACGTCCGCCGCAAGATGACCGCCGGTGAGCACGCGGCGGCGTACGGGCCGGGCTCGATGTCGGTGGGCTCCGAGTTCGCCACGAAGCACCAGGTGAAGCTCGGTGACCAGTTGACGGTCGCCTTCACGGGCGGCAGCACCGTCAAGCTCAAGGTCGCGGCGATCACCAGCGACGAGGGCAACCTCGACAAGGGCATGAAGTACACCAGCACCGCCGTCGCCGAGGCGAACCTGCCGGCCGACGAGTTCCCGAGGCCGTTCATGCTGCTCGGCACCGCGAAGGACGGTCAGGACGCCGCCGCGTACACGGCGGTCAAGTCGGCGCTGGCCGAGTACCCGCAGTACCAGGTGCTCAGCCGGACGGACTACAAGCAGGCCCTGAAGGACCAGGTCGGTCAACTGCTGAACGTGGTCTACGCGCTCCTCGCCCTCGCGATCATCGTCGCGGTCCTGGGCGTCGTGAACACCCTGGCCCTCTCGGTGGTCGAGCGGACCCGCGAGATCGGCCTGATGCGTGCCATCGGCCTCTCCCGCCGCCAGCTGCGCCGCATGATCCGCCTGGAGTCGGTGGTCATCGCCCTCTTCGGAGCCCTGCTGGGCCTCGGCCTGGGCATGGGCTGGGGCGCCACCGCCCACCAGCTCCTCGCGCTCCAGGGCATGAAGATCCTTGAGATCCCGTGGCCGACGATCCTCGGAGTCTTCGCCGGCTCCGCCCTGGTCGGCCTGCTGGCCGCCCTCTTCCCGGCCTTCCGGGCGGGCCGGATGAACGTCCTGAACGCGATCGCCAGCGAGTAGTCGCGGGGCGGTCGTACGGGGGAACGCCCCGGCCCCGGTCCGCCCTCAGGGGCGGGCCGGGGCCGGTCGGCGTCGGCCGGTCAGACGGCCAGTACGGGCACGTCGTAGAGCGGGATGAACTTGTCGCGGGTGACGAGGGTGAGCCCTTCGGTCTGTGCTTGCGCGACGAGCATCCGGTCGAAGGGATCCTGGTGGTGGGGCAGCTGCCCGGCACGGACTCCGTGTTCGGCGACGATGGACAGCGCCTGGAATTGGGTGCCCTGTGCGCGGACGGCCAGGTCTTCCGGGCCGGTGAGTTTCCCGGTCGCCTGTTTCACGGAGATCTCCCATGGCGTGACGGCGCTCATGTAGACCCGGCGCTCGGCGGCCAGGAGGTCGCGCGTTTCGTTGGGCAGCTCACCGTTGAGCCACCACAGGACGACGTGGGTGTCGAGTAGCGGGCAGCTCCGTCACTCGGCCGAGTGACGGCAATCCCACGCGCGAGCGACCCGGGGGCGTCGTAGGGTGGGAGCCCCCGGCCCGTACGACGTGTCGGGCCCTTCGCGTTGCCGCCTCACGGCACCTCACCGGATGGAAAGCCGCTTTCATGAGCCTGCACGGACTGCTCGACGCCGTCACCCGGGACCCCGCACTCGCCGAGGCGGTCACCGCGGCCGGGGACGGCAACCGCACGCACGTGGACCTCGTCGGCCCGGCCGCCGCGCGGCCCTTCGCCATCGCCGCGCTGGCCGCCCGTACCGAGCGGACGGTGCTCGCGGTCACCGCCACCGGGCGGGAGGCCGAGGACCTGGCCGCCGCGCTGCGCTCCATGCTGCCGCCCGACGAGGTGGCGGAGTACCCGTCGTGGGAGACCCTGCCGCACGAGCGGCTCTCGCCGCGCAGCGACACCGTCGGCCGCCGGATCGCCGTGCTGCGCCGGCTCACGCACCCGAGCAAGGACGACCCCGCCACGGGCCCGGTGTCCGTGGTCGTCGCGCCGATCCGGTCGGTGCTCCAGCCGCAGGTCAAGGGGCTCGGTGACCTTGTCCCCGTGAGCCTGCGGCAGGGCGAGAGCGTGGACCTCGGCGAGGTGACGCACGCGCTCGCCGCGGCCGCGTACGCCCGCGTCGAGCTCGTCGAGAAGCGCGGCGAGTTCGCCGTGCGCGGCGGCATCCTCGACGTGTTCCCGCCCACCGAGGAACACCCGCTGCGCGTGGAGTTCTGGGGCGACGAGGTCGAGGAGATCCGCTACTTCAAGGTCGCCGACCAGCGGTCCCTGGAGATCGCCGACCACGGCCTGTGGGCCCCGCCCTGCCGGGAGCTGCTGCTCACCGACGAGGTGCGCGGGCGCGCCGCGGCCCTCGCCGAGCTCCACCCCGAGCTCGGCGAACTGCTGCACAAGATCGCCGAGGGGATCGCGGTCGAGGGCATGGAGTCCCTCGCCCCCGTCCTGGTCGACGACATGGAACTGCTGATCGACGTACTGCCCGCCGGTTCGATGGCCGTCGTGTGCGACCCGGAGCGGGTCCGCACGCGCGCCTCCGACCTGGTGGCGACCTCCCAGGAGTTCCTGATGGCCTCCTGGGCGGCCACCGCGGGCGGCGGTGAGGCGCCCATCGACGTGGGCGCGGCCTCGCTCCGCGGGATCGCCGACGTACGGGAGCACGCGCGCGAGCTCGGCATGATGTGGTGGTCGGTCTCCCCCTTCGCCGCCGACGAGGAGTCCGTGGGCGGGGACACGCTCAAGCTCGGCATGCACGCCCCCGAGGCCTACCGCGGAGACACCGCCCGCGCCCTCGCCGACACCAAGGCCTGGATCGCCGACGGCTGGCGCACCGTCTACCTCACCGAGGGCCACGGCCCGGCCGCCCGCACCGTCGAGGTCCTCGGCGGCGAGGGCATCGCGGCCCGCCTGGAGTCGAACCTCGCCGCCCTGGAACCCTCGCTGGTCCACGTCGCGTGCGGCTCCCTCGACAACGGCTTCGTCGACCCGGCCCTCAAGCTCGCCGTCCTCACCGAGACCGACCTGACCGGCCAGCGCACCGCCACCAAGGACCTGGGCCGGATGCCGACCCGGCGCCGCAAGACGATCGACCCCCTCACCCTGGGGGTCGGCGACTACATCGTCCACGAGCAGCACGGCGTCGGCCGCTACGTCGAGATGGTCCAGCGCACCGTCCAGGGCGCCACCCGCGAGTACCTCCTCGTCGAGTACGCCCCGGCCAAGCGCGGCCAGCCCGGCGACCGGCTCTACATCCCCACCGACCAGCTGGAGCAGGTCACCAAGTACGTCGGCGGCGAGGCCCCGACCCTGCACCGGCTCGGCGGCGCCGACTGGACCAAGACCAAGGCGCGCGCGAAGAAGGCCGTCAAGGAGATCGCCGCCGACCTGATCAAGCTCTACAGCGCCCGGATGGCCGCCCCCGGCCACACCTTCGGCCCGGACACCCCCTGGCAGCGCGAGCTGGAGGACGCCTTCCCGTACGCGGAGACCCCCGACCAGCTCACCACCATCGCGGAGGTCAAGGAGGACATGGAGAAGTCGGTCCCCATGGACCGCCTGATCTGCGGAGACGTCGGCTACGGAAAGACCGAGATCGCGGTGCGCGCCGCGTTCAAGGCGGTCCAGGACGGCAAGCAGGTCGCCGTCCTCGTCCCGACCACCCTGCTCGTGCAGCAGCACTTCGGGACCTTCTCCGAGCGGTACGCGCAGTTCCCCGTCAAGGTGAAGGCGCTGTCCCGGTTCCAGAGCGACAGCGAGTCCAAGGCCACCCTGGAGGGCCTGCGCGAGGGCTCCGTCGACATCGTCATCGGCACGCACCGCCTCTTCTCGCAGGAGACCAGGTTCAAGGACCTGGGCCTGGTCATCGTCGACGAGGAGCAGCGGTTCGGCGTCGAGCACAAGGAGCAGCTGAAGAAGCTGCGCGCCAACGTCGACGTCCTGACGATGTCCGCGACCCCCATCCCGCGCACCCTGGAGATGGCGGTCACCGGCATCCGCGAGATGTCCACGATCACGACCCCGCCCGAGGAGCGCCATCCGGTCCTGACCTTCGTCGGCCCTTACGAGGAGAAGCAGATCGGCGCCGCGGTCCGCCGCGAGCTGCTCCGCGAGGGCCAGTGCTTCTACATCCACAACCGGGTCGAGTCCATCGACCGGGCGGCGGCGAAGCTGCGCGAGATCGTGCCCGAGGCGCGCATCGCCACCGCGCACGGGCAGATGTCGGAACAGGCGCTGGAACAGGTCGTGGTGGACTTCTGGGAGAAGAAGTTCGACGTCCTGGTCTCCACGACGATCGTCGAGTCCGGCATCGACATCACCAACGCCAACACCCTCATCGTCGAGCGCGGCGACAACTTCGGCCTCTCCCAGCTCCACCAGCTGCGCGGCCGCGTGGGCCGCGGGCGCGAGCGCGGGTACGCGTACTTCCTCTACCCGCCGGAGAAGCCGCTGACCGAGACGGCGCACGAGCGGCTCGCGACGATCGCCCAGCACACCGAGATGGGCGCGGGCATGTACGTGGCGATGAAGGACCTGGAGATCCGAGGCGCGGGCAACCTGCTCGGCGGCGAGCAGTCCGGCCACATCGCGGGCGTCGGCTTCGACCTGTACATCCGCATGGTCGGCGAGGCCGTGGCGGACTACCGGGCGGCCATCGAGGGCGGTCCGCAGGAGGAGCCCCCGCTGGAGGTCAAGATCGAGCTGCCCGTCGACGCGCACGTCCCGCACGACTACGCGCCGGGAGAGCGGCTGCGCCTGCAGGCGTACCGGTCCATCGCGGCGGCCAACTCCGAGGAGGACGTCAAGGCGGTGCGCGACGAGCTCACCGACCGCTACGGCAAGCTGCCGGAGCCGGTGGAGAACCTGCTGCTGGTGGCCGGACTGCGGATGCTCGCCCGCGCCTGCGGAGTCGGTGACATCACCCTCCAGGGACCCAACATCCGCTTCGGCCCGGTGGAGTTGCGCGAATCGCAGGAGCTGCGCCTGAAGCGGCTCTACCCGGGCTCCTTGCTCAAGCCGGCCGCCTCGCAGGTGCTGGTCCCGCGGCCGAAGACGGCCCGGGTGGGCGGGAAGCCGCTGGTCGGACGGGAACTCCTGGGGTGGACCGGCGAGTTCCTGGCCACGATCCTCGGCTCGTAGGCCCGTAGGGGGCGCGCGCCGGCCGCGGCGGCGGCCGCGGCGGGGGACCTGCACGGTCCCCGGCCGCGGCCGTTCGCGCTCTCTGCGGGGCTGATCCCGCGGGGCTGATCCCGCCGGGCTACTTCTGCGGGTCGTCGTCGATGCCGAGGCGGCTTTTGCGACGCTACGCGCCTTTGAGGGCATTCGCTCGCCGCAGCCCCCGGGCCCTTGCGGGCGGCCGGGCCGCGACCGTACAACGGTTGGGCGCATCCCTCACTCCCGGCCGGAAACGCTGTATACGCTCAGTTCGAAACTTCCCTCGTACGGCCCGTCAGGAGCAGCGATGCACGGCCCAGGCATCCCGCCGCAGCATGGTCACCAGCCCAACACCGGGAACGTGGTGGCGCTTCGCGTGCTGTTCACGCTGCTGCCCATCCTGAGCTGCGGGTTCCTCGCCTGGGGGTCGCTGCTGCGGCTCGCGGTGGTCACCCGCAGGTCCCGGGACTGGTGGCTGGTGGGGGCGAGCGGCGCCCTCGAGGTCCTCTGGCTGGTGCTGATCGGCGCGGACACGACCCCTGAACTCACGGCCTGGCAGAGCGACGTCGGCGCGGTCGGCACGCTCGGGACCGGCCTCGCGGTCTGCGTGTACTACCTCGTCGCCGACATCCGGCACCACGAGCAGCTCAAGGCCGCCCGGGCCGCCGGGTGGTACCCGGGGCCCGCGTCCCCCTACGCGTCGCCGCTCCAGCAGGAGACCCGGCCCTCCTACGGATACCCGCCGCCGGTCGCCCCGCACCAGCCGCCCCGGCACGCCCCGCAGGTTCCGCGGCAGGTCCCGGAGCCCGCACCCGCCCCGGCGACGCCGCCGCGCATCGGGCAGGTCCGCGCCGAACTCGACGAGCTCAGCGAGCTCCTGCGCCGCCGCGAATCACCGAACGACGACGGCCCGCGCCCGTGACCGAACGCCTCATCGGAGACCGCTACCGGCTCGCGACCATCCTGGGCCAGGGCGGCATGGGCCAGGTCTGGACGGCGTACGACCAGCGCCTGGACCGCCGCGTCGCCGTCAAACTCCTGCGCCCCGACAAGGTGGCCGGCCCCGGTTCCGTGGCCGACGAACTGCGCCGCCGCTTCGTGCGCGAATGCCGGGTCACGGCGCAGGTGGACCATCCCGGGCTGGTCACCGTGCACGACGCGGGCAGCGACGGCGACGAGTTGTACCTCGTCATGCAGTACGTCGAGGGCACCGACCTCGCCGATCACCTCGCGGGGCGCCACCCCTACCCGTGGACCTGGGCGGTCTCGGTGATCGCTCAGCTGTGCTCGGTGCTGTCGGCCGTGCACGCGGTGCCGATCGTGCACCGGGACCTGAAGCCGCGCAATGTGATGGTCCGGCCCGACGGGACCGTGCTGGTCCTGGACCTCGGCGTCGCCTCGGTGATGGACACCGACACCACCCGCCTCACCAGCACCGGTTCTCCGATCGGCAGCCCCGCGTACATGGCTCCCGAGCAGGCCATGGGCGGAGCCGTCGGCCCGCACACCGACCTCTACGCGCTCGGCGTGGTGCTCTACGAACTGCTGTCCGGAAACGTCCCCTTCGCGGGGTCCACGGCCCTCGGTGTCCTCCACCGGCACCTGTACGAAGCCCCGCTCCCGGTCCGCCCCTCCCGCCCCGACGTCCCGCAGCAGCTGGAAGCCCTCCTCCTGCGCCTCCTCGCGAAGGACCCGCAGGACCGGCCCGGCTCCGCGCAGGAGGTCTACGCGGCCCTCGCGCCGCTGCTGCCCCACCGCGGCTCCGGAGCCCCCGCCGGGGAGCTCGACCCGACCCGCCCCTTCCTGCGCCCGCAGGCCCCCTGGCCCGACCGCGCCACGGTCATCCCGCCCCGGCCGGCCACCCCGCCCACGAGGCCGGACGTCCCGGCCGCGGTGGAGGAGGCGAAGAAACTCCTGGACCAGGGCCTGCTCGCCCAGGCGGTGGACATCCTCGGCGGGATCCTCCCGGCGGCGGCCGAACAGCACGGCGAGCACTCGGCGGTGGTCCGCTCCCTGCGCAAGCAGTACGCGGCCACGCTGATGGACGACGGCCAGTTCCGCCGCGCCCTGCCCGAACTGCGCCGCCTGGCCGAGGAGTTCCCGGCCGGCGACCCGCGGGCCCTGCGCTTCCGCTACGACGCGGCCCAGTGCCTGGAGCAACTCGGCGAACCGGCGGCCGCCCTCGCCGAATACCGCTCGCTGCTGCCGCTGTTCGAGAACCACTACGCGAACCCGGACCCGGGCCTCCCGCTGGAGGTGCGTCGCCGGATAGCGCACCTGCTGCTCTCCCTCGGCGACCGCCCGGCGGCCCACGACACCCTGTCCCGTCTCCTCTTCGACGCGGAACGCCTACACGGCCCGGCCCACCCCTTCCCCGCAGAGGTCCGCCGCACCCTGCACTGGCTGAGCCAGGTCCGCTGATATATCCGGCCGGGGTGGCCGGATCACGACTCTGTATCTCATCGGCGGGCGGCGGGTGATGGTCCGATTTGCGCAGGTCGGGGCGTGTAGCGTACGCGCGTTCGATGACCGATCTTCTTAGAGGACAGCCCATGGCCACCCCGCCTCCGCCGCACCCTGTCGACCCCCAGCAGGTCCCGCCCGTCGAGACCGCCGCGCCCGCGCAGAAGGGCGGCAAGGGGAAGAAGATCCTCCGGGTGGCCGCGCTGATCGTGCTCGCCGTCGTGGTGAAGGTCGGCATCTCCTACTTCTTCAACGCGCCCGTGCACGCCGAGGCCGGCGACTGCGTTTCGGTGACCGGCAGCGATACCGACCCCAAGGTGTCGACGAAGAAGTGTGACGACAAGGACGCCAACTACAAGGTCATCAAGGTCATCGACGACTCCTTCGACGTCAACGCCTGCGGCCAGGTCGGCGAGGCCGCCCTCGCGCAGCAGTGGGAGCAGGAGAAGTTCGTCCTCTGCCTGGGCCCGGTC
>NZ_JAGGOW010000056.1:0-37398 GCF_018614135.1 Streptomyces sp. ISL-66 | reverse complement strand
CCGGGCCGGATGGCCGTCGGATGGTGTCGGCCCGAACGGCACAGCACCCCAACACCCCCGGAATCGTTGGTCGAACCGGTGGCTCTGGTCACCTGTACTGCATAACATCGACCATCGCACGGCCCTTGTGCACCGAAGCACAATCTCCCGGCCCTGGAGGCTCCTTTGCACCGTCGCACAGCGCTCTCCGTCTCCGCCGCCCTCCTCGTGGCGGCCCCACTGCTGTCCGCCTGCTCGGGCCAAGCGCGCCCCGGCACCGCGGCCGTCGTCGGCGGCGAACGGATCACCACCTCCGCACTCCAGGCCCAGGTGAACGACGTCCGCACCGCGCAGAACCGCTCCGAACACTCGGCCGAGCTCATCGCGGCCATCCCGCAGCTGGACCGGGTCAAGCTCGGCGCGATGATCCAGAGCCGCATCCTGGACCGGATGGCCGAGGACGCCGGGATCACCCTCACTCCCAAGGAGCTGGAGGAGGAGCGCAAGGCCTACGACCAGGGCAACGGCGGGACCGAGGCCTTCGAGGCCACGATCCTGCAGAAGGCCGCGATGGCCCCCGACCAGATCGAGCGCTGGGTCCGCGACCAGGTGCTCTTCGCCAGGCTCAACGCCAAGTACGGCGAGGGCAAGCTCTCCGAGCCCGCCTCGAAGGCCGCGTCCGGGCTGGGCATCGAGGTCAACCCGCGCTACGGCGCCTGGGACGCCCAGAAGGTCGGCCTCGGCGAGGCCCAGACCCCCTGGATCACCCAGGTCACCCGCCCCGAGCAGCCCCCGGCCGGAGCATAGGCGCGGAGAGGTAGGTTCGGAGGGTGACTGACGACGTACCCTCCGAGCCCACCGGCCGCATCGTCCTGCTGACCACCAGCCACCGGGTCGCCCCCGGCGTGCTGTCCTGGCCGGCCTGGCAGACCCTGCACGCCGCGGACCGGGTGCTGTGCGCCGACCCGGGCCATCCGCAGCTCCCGTACCTGCGCGAGGCCGGCATCGAGGTGGCGCACGAGAGCCCGGACGCGCACGAGCTGGTCGAGGCCTGCGCCGGCGGCCGCACGGTCGTGGTGATCCCGGGCGGCGAGGGCGACCGGCGGCTCACCGACGGACTCGCGCGCCTGGCGGGCTCCGGCCGCGTCAGCATGCCCGACCTGGAACTGCTGCCGGGCTCCTACGACCTGCCGGGCGCCCGCCTGCTCGACCTCGTCCAGGTCATGGACCGGGTCCGGCGCGAATGCCCCTGGAGCTCGCAGCAGACGCACGAGGGGCTGGTGAAGTACGCCATCGAGGAGGCGTACGAGCTGGTCGAGGCCATCGAGAACGGCGACCGCGAGGAACTGCGCGAGGAGCTCGGCGACGTCCTGCTCCAGGTCGTCTTCCACGCCCGCATCGCGCAGGAGGGCGGCCCCGGTGAAGAGGACGAGCCGTTCTCCATCGACGACGTGGCCGGAGCCCTCGTCGAGAAGCTGATCCACCGCCACCCCCACGTCTTCGGCGACGCCGAGGCGCACACCGCGCAGGACGTCAACGAGCACTGGCAGCGCACCAAGCAGATCGAGAAGCAGCGGAAGTCGGTGACCGACGGGATCCCGCTCGGCCAGCCCGGTCTCGCGCTCGCGGCCAAGCTCGCCGGCCGGGTCCGGACGGGCGGGGTGGACGTCGCCCTCCCGCGCGGCGAGGGCGTCGGGTACGAGCTGCTGGAGCTGGCGGCGCGCGCCGAGGCGGCCGGAACCGACCCCGAGACCGCGCTGCGCGCGGCGGCCCGGGTCTACCGGGAAGCGATCCGGGCGGCCGAGGGCGTCGGCGAGTAGCCCTCGGTCGCGGCAGGCCGCGAACGCGTCAGTACTCCCTCGGGGCGCGCCCCGAGGGGTTGTGCCAGTGCGGGTCCGGCCGGTTCAGGAACCACTCCCCGAAGCCCATCGGCCGGTCCCGCGGGTCCTGGCCCCGGCCGTCGTCCTGGCCGTCGTCCCGGCCGTCACCCCTGCCGAGGGCGGGCCCGGAGTCGTAGAAGATCCGGCCGGGGCGGGCGCCGAGTTCCTCCACGAGGTACGAGGTCTCCTCGATGAACCGCGGCGGACCGCTGAGGTAGACGTCCTGATCGGGCCAGAGCCCCCGGTTGCTGAGCGCGGTCGCCAGCCGGTCGGTGGCCTGGTTGCGGTGCCGGCCGGGGGCCGGCGTGAGGTAGGTGACGCTCAGCCAGTCGAAGGCGGCCGCGCACTCGTCGATGAGCGGGCGGTCGTAGAGGTGCGCGGCGTCCCGGGCCACCACGAAGAGCCGTACGTCCTGATCGGGAGGGCGGCCCGCCAGCTCCTCCAGCATGGCGCGGATCGGCGCCCAGCCGGTGCCGGCGGCGATGAAGGAGACGGGCCGGTCCCCGCGGCGGAAGGTCAGCTGCCCGCCGGCCGCGCCGAGGCGCAGCACGTCGCCGGGCCGCGCGTCCCGGACCAGGGCGGTGCTCATGCGGCCGTGCTCGATCCGGCTGACGTGCAGGTCGATCGTGCCGTCGGCGCGCGGCGCGTTGCCGATGGAGTAGGTGCGCCAGGTCGTCGGGACCCGCTCGCTGCTCACGCTCGTGTACTGGCCGGGGAGGTAGGGGAAGGGGGCGTGCGGGCGCAGCCTCAGGACGGCGATGTCCTGCCCGTACAGGAGGTGGCGCTGGACCTCGGCGTCCCACCAGGGCGGGTCCTCGCTGGAGGCGGCGCCGGCCATCATCGCGTCGGCGATGACCTGGTAGGCCTGCCCCCAGGCCTTTTCGACTTGGGGGGACCAGGCGTCCGCGGAGGCTTCCTGGAGCGCGGCGATGAGGCTGGCGCCGACGGCCGCGTAGTGCTCGGGGCTCGCGAGGAACTTGCGGTGGTCGCGGCCGAGGTCGCGTAGATAGGGGAGGAGCGTCTCGTTCTCCAGGTGTGCGATCACATGGGTCAGCGCGGCGAAGAGCCGGTCCCGCTGCCGCTGCATGTCCTCGGAGGAGGCCGGGAAGAGCTCACGGATTCCGGGGTTGTGCCAGAAGAGGTGGGTGTAGAAGTACTTGGCCGCGTGCTCGGCCCGTCTCTCCACCACCGCGAAGCTGCTTTTCAAGATCCTCACATCCACAAAACCGAAAGTAGGAATGCCGGACAAGGTGACGTCAAGCCATGGATGATCTACGGACAGCCGCGACGAACCACCCATATCGGATGGCGGTTCCCGGGCGGGATACGGTCTCCAGGTGCACGAGCAGACCCCCGCAGCCCCCGAAGCCCCCTCCGCCGCCCCGTCCGTGGACGGAACCGGCCCGACCCTGTTCGACTGGGAGTTCGCGACCGACCCGTACCCGGCGTACGCCTGGCTGCGCGAGCACGCACCCGTGCACCGCACCACACTCCCCAGCGGGGTCGAGGCCTGGCTGGTCACCCGGTACGCCGACGCCCGCCAGGCCCTCGCCGACCAGCGGCTCAGCAAGAACCCGGCCCACCACGAGGGATCGGCCCACGCCAAGGGCAGGACGGGGATCCCCGGTGAGCGCAAGGCCGAGCTGATGACGCACCTGCTCAACATCGACCCGCCGGACCACACGCGGCTGCGGCGGCTGGTGTCGAAGGCGTTCACCCCGCGCAGGGTCGCCGAGTTCGCCCCGAGGGTCCAGGAGCTGACCGACCACCTCATCGACCAGTTCGTGGCCAAGGGGGAGGCCGACCTCATCCACGAGTTCGCCTTCCCCCTCCCCATCTACGCCATCTGCGAGATGCTCGGCGTACCGCGCGAGGACCAGGACGACTTCCGCGACTGGGCCGGCATGATGATCCGCCACGGCGGAGGGCCGCGAGGCGGCGTCGCCCGGTCGGTGAAGCAGATGCGGACCTATCTCGGAGAGCTCATCCACCGCAAGCGCGACGCTCCCGGCGACGACCTGATCTCCGACCTGATCCGGGCCAGCGACCACGGCGACCACCTGACGGAGGCCGAGGCCACCGCCATGGCCTTCATCCTCCTGTTCGCGGGCTTCGAGACCACGGTCAACCTCATCGGCAACGGTGTCCACTCGCTCTTCATGAACCCGGACCAGCGCGAGCGCCTCCAGGCCTCCCTGGCCGCCGGCGAGAGCGAGCTGCTGGCCACCGGAGTCGAGGAGCTGCTGCGCTACGACGGGCCGGTGGAGCTGGCCACCTGGCGGTTCGCCACCGAACCCTTCGTCCTCGGCGGCCAGGACATCGCGGCGGGCGACCCGGTCCTGGTGGTCCTCGCGGCCGCCGACCGCGACCCCGAGAGGTTCGCCGACCCCGACGCCCTCGACCTCTCCCGGACCGACAACCAGCACCTCGGATACGGGCACGGCATCCACTACTGCGTCGGCGCCCCGCTCGCCCGTCTCGAAGGGCAGACGGCGCTCGCGACCCTGCTGAGGCGGCTGCCCGATCTGGAACTGGCCGTGCCGGCCGGGGAGCTGCGCTGGCGCGGCGGGCTCATCATGCGCGGACTGCGGACGCTTCCGGTTCGGTTCGCGGTGCAAACCAGCTGAAATCGTACTGACCTGAAGTCAGTCAACGCCCAAACTTGTGACAGGCGTTCGAAGGCCGCTAGGTTCTGCCGTTACCCCGCCGTTATGCGAAAGGTGCAACCTCATGGGTTCCGGGAACGGCCGCCACAGACGCCCCCGACAAGTGCCCGCACTTGTCGTCACCGCCGGAGTCGCCGGCTCCGCCCTCGCCCTGCCGCTGTTCGCGGCCACCGGTGCGAGCGCGGCAGAGACCACCACGTGGGACAAGGTCGCCGAGTGCGAGAGCGGCGGCACGTGGAGCGCGAACTTCGGCAGCGGCTCGTACGGCGGGCTGCAGTTCACCCAGGAGCAGTGGAAGAGCGCCGGAGGCCTCGACTTCGCCCCGCGCGCCGACCTCGCCAGCCGGTCCCAGCAGATCGCCGTGGCCGAGCGGGTGCTGGCCTCCCAGGGCCCCGCGGCCTGGCCGCAGTGCGGAGCCTCGGTCGGACTGTCGCAGCAGGCGCCGGCCGCCGTGGTGGACCCGGGCGCGCCGCGGGAGTCCAGGCCCGCGCCCCCCTCCGTGTCGCGGCCCGACTCCGTCGTGCCCTACCTCGGCCCGGCCACCCCGTCCACGGACTTCGGCGCTCCGACGCCCGCCGCGCCGGCCCCCTCCGACATGCCCTCCTTCATGCTCCCCGACTTCCCGCTGCCCGTGATGCCGAGTCCGGGCCTGTCGACCGGGCCCACGAGCCCGGCGGACCCGACCGCCCCCACGACGCCGACCGTCCCGTCCACGGACCCGACGGCCCCCACCACGCCCACGACTCCGCTCCCGCCGGTGGATCCGACGGCTCCCGCCGTTCCGTCCACTCCCGCCGACCCGGCGGCGCCCACGACGCCCGCCGACCCGACGGCGCCCACTTCGCCCACTTCACCCACTTCACCCGCTTCACCTGCTTCGCCCGACTCGCCCACGTCCCCGGCCGCCCCGTCGGCCCTCGGTGCCACCACCGACCCGGCCGGCACGTCGGCCGACGCGGTGGAGGGCGGCGGCAAGCACCGCGGTCCGGCCGCGGTCGAGGCCACGGTCACATCTGATGCGGCGTCGGACCCGGGGTACACCGTGAAGAGGGGCGACACCCTGGCCACCATCGCGGACGCCAACGGTGTGACGGGCGGCTGGAACGCGCTCTACGAGGCCAACGAGCAGGTCATCGGCGTCGACGCCAATCTCATCAAGCCCGGCCAGAATCTGGATCTAACGCACGAATAGGGACACTTGAGGCGCCCGGGAAGAGCCTGATTGTCCGTTTTCCGTAAGTGAGACATGTGTCTCTTCCGGTCAACTGGCGTGTCCGGCCCCCCGGGTTCCGCAAACCCCGCCCTCACCTGCGCAAACACCCCCGGGAAGAGCGCAAGCAGGCACCGTTTCTCCCCGATGGCGCTCGTTGAACATCGGGGGGAGACCTGTCTACCTTCTGAATCGCCCGCCACCGCGGGCTCCTTCGACCGCATCGCCGAATCCTGCCGGCGGACGGAGGGAACACTCGTCGCGCAAGCGCCGAAGGCAGGAGCGGGGGAACCAAGGTAGGCGCCGGAACCGGCCGTTGAGAGACGGTCACGGAACCGGCTAGGGGTTAAGACAGGCGCTAGGTCGCCTGGCCGGGCACTCACTCGCCCGAACCCGACAGCTCACCTCGAAGGCGTCGGTGAGGAGAACTCCATGCTGCTTTCCGCCAAGGGCAAGCACCGCCGCGGCTCCAAGGCCGTCCGCCTCGTCACGCTGGCCGGCGTCGCCGGTGTAGCCGTCGCGGCCCCCCTGATGGCCGCGGGCACCGCTTCCGCGGCGACCACCTCCGAGTGGGACCGCGTCGCCTCCTGCGAGTCCGGTGGCAACTGGGCCATCAACACGGGCAACGGCTACTACGGCGGCCTGCAGTTCTCGTCCTCCACCTGGGCCGCTTACGGCGGCAAGTCGTACGCCGCGCAGGCCAACCAGGCCTCCAAGGGCCAGCAGATAGCCATCGCCGAGAAGGTCCTCAAGGGCCAGGGCAAGGGCGCCTGGCCGTCCTGTGGCGTCGGCCTGTCGAACGCGGCGTACAACGGTGGCGCGGCCGAGGCCGCCCCGAAGGCCGAGACCAAGAAGACCGAACCGAAGAAGACCGCGCCGAAGAAGCAGGAGAAGGCCGCGCCGAAGACGGAGAAGCGCTCCGAGGCCACCACCCGCTCCGAGCGTCCGGCCGCCCCGGTCAAGCCGAAGACCGAGGCCCCCAAGACGGGCAACGGCTCCTACGAGGTCAAGTCCGGCGACACGCTGGGCACCATCGCGGCGGCGAGCAACGTCACCGGCGGCTGGGAGAAGCTCTTCGAGCTCAACAAGGACATCGTCTCGGACGCCGACCTGATCTTCCCGGGTCAGAAGCTGAAGCTCAGCTGAATCCAGCGGTGACACACCCGCAGCCGCGTTCGCGGCACACGTGATTCCCGCCGCCCGGCGCGTAACCCCCCACGCGCCGGGCGGTGCTGTGTGTCCTGACGGCCCGCCGGGTGAAGTCGGGTGAAGTCGGATGAACGCCCGGTGAACGCCCCGGCGGGTGAGGCTGATCAGGAGCCGTATGTCCTGTAAGGGGGGCATTCAGACCCTTTTTCGTCCCAGGACCCGGGCGGTCGGCTGGCCTGGTGCCCGGAGACGTTAGGCTCTAAGCGGCAAGGCCGTCCGACGGCCTGACCTGCCACCGCACACCCAGCGTCACATCCCAGAAGGAGATGCTCGTGCCGTCCATCGACGTCGTCGTAGCCCGGGAAATCCTGGACTCCCGAGGCAATCCCACGGTCGAGGTCGAGGTGGGCCTCGACGATGGCAGCACCGGCCGTGCTGCAGTCCCGTCCGGCGCCTCCACCGGTGCGTTCGAAGCCGTAGAGCTCCGTGACGGTGACCCCAACCGCTACCTGGGCAAGGGCGTCGAGAAGGCCGTCCTCGCCGTCATCGAGCAGATCGGCCCGGAGCTCGTCGGCTACGACGCCACCGAGCAGCGCCTGATCGACCAGGCGATGATCGACCTGGACGCCACCGAGAACAAGGGCTCCCTCGGCGCCAACGCCATCCTCGGCGTCTCCCTCGCCGTCGCGCACGCCGCGTCCGAGGCCTCCGACCTCCCGCTGTTCCGCTACCTCGGCGGTCCGAACGCGCACCTGCTGCCCGTTCCGATGATGAACATCCTGAACGGCGGGTCGCACGCCGACTCCAACGTCGACATCCAGGAATTCATGATCGCCCCGATCGGCGCGGAGTCCTTCTCCGAGGCCCTTCGCTGGGGTGCCGAGGTCTACCACACCCTCAAGAAGGTCCTGCACACCAAGGGCCTCTCCACCGGCCTGGGCGACGAGGGCGGCTTCGCGCCGAACCTGGAGTCGAACCGCGCCGCGCTCGACCTCATCGTCGAGGCCATCAAGCAGGCCGGCTACGTCCCGGGCAAGGACATCGCGCTCGCGCTCGACGTCGCCGCGTCCGAGTTCTACAAGGACGGCAAGTACGAGTTCGAGGGCCAGTCCCGCTCGGCCGCCGAGATGACCGAGTACTACGAGGAGCTCGTCTCCGCGTACCCGCTCGTCTCCATCGAGGACCCGCTGTACGAAGACGACTGGTCGGGCTGGAAGACCCTCACCGACAAGCTGGGCGCCAAGGTCCAGATCGTCGGCGACGACCTCTTCGTCACGAACCCGGAGCGCCTGGCCCGCGGCATCGAAGAGGGCTCGGCCAACGCCCTGCTCGTGAAGGTGAACCAGATCGGTTCGCTGACCGAGACCCTCGACGCCGTCGAAATGGCCCAGCGCAACGGCTTCAAGTGCATGATGTCGCACCGCTCCGGCGAGACCGAGGACGTCACCATCGCCGACCTCGCGGTCGCCGTGAACTGCGGCCAGATCAAGACCGGCGCCCCGGCCCGCTCGGACCGCGTCGCCAAGTACAACCAGCTGCTGCGCATCGAGGAGATCCTCGACGACGCCGCGGTGTACGCGGGCCGCTCCGCATTCCCGCGCTTCAAGGGCTGACCACCGCTTCACGGCTGAACGGTCCTTTGGGGGCGCAAGCCTCCCTACGTCCCCGCACTCGGTCCCGTACCGTGTGCGGGGACGTATTGCGTCGTGCGTACATAGGGGAGGCGGATCAATGGCCGGGAACCGGGACCGGTTCGCCACGTTCTCGACGGCGACCAGGCTCAAGCAGCTGGGCGAGCGGACCGCGGCACACGTCTACCGCTCGCAGTCCCGCCGCCAGGTGCGGCGCAGCCGGCTCACCGGCCGGGCCGCCCTGCTCGTCCTGGTCCTCTGTACCCTGGTCGTCGCCCTCGCGTATCCGATGCGCCAGTACGTGTCCCAGCGCTCGGAGATCGCGGAGCAGCAGAAGGACGCCGCCCTCGCGCGGGACCGGCTGGAACGGCTGCGCGACGAGAAGGCACGCTGGCAGGACAACGCGTACGCGGAGCAGCAGGCGCGCAAGCACCTGCACTTCGTCCGGCCGGGGGAGATCAGCTACATCATGAGCGACCCCGGGGCCGAGGCCGCCGAGCACCGCCGCAAGGGGCAGGCCGCGACCGACCGCCCCTGGTACTCCAACGTCTGGGACGGCGTCGACAAGGCCGACCGCCCGGGCGACTGAGTACGCACCGCGCACCCACCGCGTACGCGGCCACCGCGCACGCACCGACCGCGTACGCACCTCCGCGCACGAGACCATCCACGAGAACGAAAAGACTTCCTCCAGGCATGCAGACGCCCCCGCCCCAGACCGACCGGACCGAGCCGACCGCCGCAGACATCGAGGCGTTCCAGCAGCAGCTCGGCCGCCCGCCGCGCGGGCTGCGCGCCATCGCGCACCGCTGCCCCTGCGGGCAGCCGGACGTGGTGGAGACCGCCCCGCGGCTCCCCGACGGCACGCCCTTCCCGACGCTGTACTACCTGACCTGCCCGCGCGCCGCCGGTGCGATCGGCACGCTGGAAGCCAACGGCGTGATGAAGGAGATGCAGGGCCGGCTCGCCGAGGACCCCGAACTGGCCGCCGCCTACCGGGCCGCGCACGAGGACTACCTCACCCGCCGCGACGCCATCGAGGTGCTCCAGGGCTTCCCGAGCGCCGGCGGCATGCCGGACCGGGTGAAGTGCCTGCACGTGCTGGTCGGCCACTCGCTGGCCGCGGGCCCGGGTGTGAACCCGTTCGGCGACGAGGCCCTCGCGATGCTGCCCGAGTGGTGGGCCAAGGGCGCCTGCGTCACGCCGTGCGGTGAGAAGAAGGACGAGAAGGACGCCGAGAAGGACGCCGAGAGGGACGCCGAGAAGGAGTCGGGCGCGTGACCCGGGTCGCGGCCATCGACTGCGGTACGAACTCCATCCGGCTCCTCGTCGCGGACTGCACTCTGCCCGACGGCGCCTCCGGCGCGGGCGGCACGGGCGAATTGGTCGAGCTGGACCGCCGGATGACCGTCGTCCGCCTCGGCCAGGGCGTCGACCAGACGGGCCGGCTGGCCCCCGAGGCGCTGGCGCGCACCTTCGCGGCCTGCCGCGAGTACGCGGCGGTCATCAAGGAGCTCGGCGCCGAACGCGTGCGCTTCGTGGCGACCTCGGCCTCCCGGGACGCCGAGAACCGGGACGAGTTCGTCCAGGGCGTGCTGGACATCCTGGGCGTCGAACCCGAGGTGATCTCCGGCGGCCAGGAGGCGGAGTTCTCCTTCTCCGGCGCCACCAAGGAGCTGACGGGCCGCACCGATCTGGAGCGCCCCTTCCTGGTCGTGGACATCGGTGGCGGCTCGACCGAGTTCGTGGTCGGCGACGACCACGTCCGGGCGGCCCGCTCCGTCGACGTGGGCTGCGTGCGGATGACCGAGCGCCACCTGGTGGTCGACGGGGTCGTCAGCGACCCGCCGACCGAGGCGCAGGTGGCCGCCGTGCGGGCCGACATCGAGGCCGCGCTGGACGTGGCCGCCGAGACGGTTCCGCTGGGGCAGGCGCGCACGCTGGTCGGCCTGGCCGGCTCGGTGACCACGGTCGCCGGGATCGCGCTCGACCTGGCGGAGTACGACTCGCAGGCGATCCACCACTCCCGGATCCCGTACGAGACGGTCCGCGAGATCAGCGAGCGGATGCTGACGCTGACCCACGCCGAGCGCGCGGCGATCCCGGTGATGCACCCGGGCCGGGTCGACGTGATCGGGGCGGGAGCCCTGATTCTGCTGGCCGTCATGGAGCGCGTGGGCGCCTCGGAGGTCGTGGTCTCGGAGCACGACATCCTCGACGGAATCGCCTGGTCGGTCGCGTGAGTGCGGTGTGACGGCCGCGTGACGGTCGCCCGGCGGCTGCCTCCTCGGTGCCCCTCAGGGGCCCGGCGGCAGCCGTTCGGAGGCCTTGGCTCCCGCCGTCCGCACGAAGTTCGTGAAGTTCTTCACAAGGAAAAGATGCCCGCGAGGGCTCCGGAGGAGCCTTTTGGGCGAGTCGAGAGCCGCTCGAGCCTTGTTTTCACGAGCGTTCGTGCGAATGGAGCCCGGCGCGGTGGCTCGGCGGTAGGTATCCACGAACCCGGTGGTCTACTCCGCTTACGGGGCTGGAGGCCAGTTCAGGACTGGTGTTCAACGACTCCCGTTACATGCTGGTTCCCACTTCGCGCCATGACCTGGGTCACGTGGGCGGCGGAGTGTAGCAGAGGGTCCCAAGGTCCTTGTGAAGGGGCTCACGAGCGTCACTCCTTGGGGTGCTGGATACTCGTTCCATGAGCACCACGGAGCGTCCCAGGATCCTCGTTGTAGGAGGTGGGTACGTAGGCCTGTACGCAGCCAAGCGCATCATGAAGAAGATGCGCTACGGCGAGGCGACCGTCACGGTCGTCGACCCGCGCTCGTACATGACCTACCAGCCCTTCCTCCCTGAAGTGGCCGCAGGCAGCATCTCGCCTCGGCACGTCGTCGTCCCGCTGCGACGCGTGCTGCCCAAGGCTGAGGTTCTCACCGGCCGGGTCACCAGCATCGACCAGGACCGCAAGGTCGCCGTCGTCACGCCGCTGGTCGGCGAGGCGTACGAGCTGCCCTTCGACTACCTGGTGATCGCGCTCGGCGCCATCTCCCGCACCTTCCCGATCCCCGGCCTCGCCGAACAGGGCATCGGTATGAAGGGCGTCGAAGAGGGCATCGGCCTGCGCAACCACGTACTCGAGCAGCTCGACAAGGCCGAGTCCACGACGGACGAGGACGTCCGCCGCAAGGCCCTCACCTTCGTCTTCGTCGGCGGCGGCTTCGCCGGTGCGGAGACCATCGGCGAGGTCGAGGACATGGCCCGCGACGCGGCCAAGTACTACACCAGCATCAAGCGCGAGGACATGCGCTTCATCCTGGTCGACGCGGCCGACAAGATCCTTCCCGAGGTCGGGCCCAAGCTCGGCACCTGGGGCAAGGAGCACCTCGAGTCGCGCGGCATCGAGATCTACCTCAACACCTCCATGGACTCCTGCGTGGACGGCCACGTGGTGCTGAAGAACGGCCTCGAGGTCGACTCCAACACCCTCGTGTGGACCGCGGGCGTCAAGCCCAACCCGGTGCTGGCCCGCTACGGCCTCCCGCTCGGCCCCCGCGGCCACGTGGACGCCGAGCCGACCCTCCAGGTCAAGGGCACGGACTACATCTGGACCGCCGGCGACAACGCCCAGGTGCCGGACCTCGCCGCCCGCAAGGCCGGCGTGGAGAACGCCTGGTGCCCGCCGAACGCCCAGCACGCGCTGCGCCAGGCCAAGGTCCTCGGCGACAACGTCATCTCGGGCATGCGGGGCTTCCCGCAGTCCGAGTACTCGCACTCCAACAAGGGTGCGGTGGCGGGCCTCGGCCTCCACAAGGGCGTCGCGATGATCGTCATGGGCAAGATGAAGATCAAGCTCAAGGGCCGTCTCGCCTGGTACATGCACCGCGGCTACCACGGCATGGCCATGCCGACCTGGAACCGCAAGATCCGCGTCTTCGCCGACTGGACCCTCGCCATGTTCCTCAAGCGCGAGGTCGTCTCCCTCGGTGCGCTGGAGACTCCCCGCGAGGAGTTCTACGAGGCCGCCAAGCCGGCCCCGGCTCCGGCCGCCGTCACTGCCCCGGCCGAGAAGGCCAAGGCCTCCTGACCCGGTCCGGCAGCACCTCGTAGGACCAGCAGGACCAGCAGGACCAGAGGCACCCGTAGGACCCAGAAGGACCCAGTAGGACCGGCAAGACCCAGCGCGACCCGAAGGGGCCGCCCGCCATCCGTGGTGCGGGCGGCCCCTTCGGCGTGCCTCGAGCGCCGCTCGGCTCTCCGGACGGCGGACCCGTCCGGCGGCTTATCCGCCGCCCAGGACGGGTAGACGCTTGGGTCGGACCTTTCTGGAGGTGTGCCATGACCGACGCCGCGCCGCGGCTGGTCGCTGTTGCCGAGACCCTGCTCGGCGCCCCCCTGCCCGTGCGCGTCCGGGCCTGGGACGGCAGCGAAGCGGGCCCGCCCGCCGGCCCCGTCCTCGTCTTCCACAGCCGCCGCGCCCTGCGCCGCCTGCTGTGGAAGCCGGGTGAGCTGGGCCTGGCGCGGGCTTGGGTATCGGGGGACATGACGGTGGAGGGCGATCTGTTCGCCCTCCTGGAACGAGTGGCGCCGCTGCTGTGGGAGAGCGGCCGCCGGCCCGGCGAAGAGCCGCCGCCCCAGGCCCCCCAGGGACTGCGGGCCCTGCTGCGCGATCCCGCGCGGCGGACGGCCCTACGCGACCTCGTGGGCCTGGCCCGGCCGTGGCCGGCGCCCGCTCCGCCGCCCGAGGAGGCGCAGCGCCGCGGTGGGCCCCGGCACACCAAGGGCCGCGACCGCGCGGCCATCAGCCACCACTACGACGTGGGCAACGAGTTCTACGCCCACGTGCTCGGCCCCTCGATGGTGTACTCCTGCGCCTACTGGAGCCCGGGCGGCACGCTGGAGGAGGCCCAGCACGACAAGCTCGACCTGGTCTGCCGCAAGCTGGCCCTGAGCCCCGGCGACCGGCTCCTGGACGTCGGCTGCGGCTGGGGCTCCATGGCCCTGCACGCGGCCCGCGCGTACGGGGTCAGGGTCACCGGGATCACCCTCTCGCGCGAGCAGGCCGCCTACGCGCGCAAGCGGGTGGCCGAGGAGGGCCTGGCCGACCTCGTCGAGATCCGGGTCCAGGACTACCGGGACGTCAAGGACGGCCCGTACGACGCGATCTCCTCCATCGGCATGGCCGAGCACGTGGGCTCCGAGCGCTACCGCGCGTACGCCCAGACCCTGCACGCGCTGCTGCGGCCCGGCGGCCGGCTGCTGAACCATCAGATCGCCCGGCGCCCCGAACCGGACGAAGAGGCGTACCGGATCGACGAGTTCATAGACGCCTACGTCTTCCCCGACGGCGAGCTCTCCCCGCTCGGCACCACCGTCGGAGAACTGGAGCGGGCCGGCTTCGAGGTCCGTGACGTGGAGGCGCTGCGCGAGCACTACGCCCTCACCCTGCGGGCCTGGGTGGCGCGGCTGGAGAAGCACTGGGACGAGGCCGTGCGGCTGACCTCCGTCGGGCGGTCCCGGGTCTGGCTGCTGTACATGGCGGCCTCGGCGCTCGGCTTCGAGCGCAACCGGCTCGGGGTCAACCAGGTGCTGGCCGTGCGCACCGACGACGGGGGCCCGGCGGATTCCGGGATGCCGCTGCGCGCCCGCCAGTGGTCGGCGTAAGGGCCCGGAGGCGGACGCGGGCGGAAACGGGCCGGGGGCCCCGCGACGGAAAGTCGCGGGGCCCCCGGTCTTCGTGCGGGCCGCCCTCGCGTGGGCGGCCGTCGTACGGTGCCGGTCGCTCACTCCGTCTTGATGGCGGTCAGCATGTTCAGCCGGGCCGCGCTGCGGGCGGGCCACATGGCCGCCAGGGCGCCGACGATGCCGGCCAGCAGCATGAAGATCGCGATCCGGTCGAAGGGGATGACCAGGGCGTAGTTCGGGATGGAGCCCTTGATGGTCTCGCCGACGGCCCAGGCGATGAAGGTGCCGAGGGCCACGCCGATCACCGCGCCGAAGAGCGAGATCACGATGGCTTCCAGGCGGATCATGTTCTTGACCTTGCCGCGGTCCAGGCCGATCGCCCGCAGCATGCCGATCTCCTGCGTCCGCTCGTACACGGACATGGCCAGGGTGTTCACGACGCCGAGGACCGAGATGATCAGGGCCATGCCGAGCAGGCCGTACATGATGTTCAGGGCGGTGTTGATCATGCCGCCCATCTCGTCGCGGATGTCCTGCTGGGTGGCGAAGGTGATCGCCGGGTTCTTGCCGAGGGCGTCGACGAGGGACTTCCCGGCCTTCTCGGAGGCGCCGCCGTCCGTCTTGACGTAGACCTCGCGGATGTACGGCTCCTCGCTGTGCTTGTCGAGGATGCTGTAGTCGATCACGTAGGGGGAGAGCATGCCCTCCATGTCCTTGTAGATCGCGCCGACCTTGAGGTCGGCCTTCTGCTCGTCTTCGAAGGTGGCCTTCAGCGTGGAGCCGACCGACAGGCCGCTCTCCTTGGCGGTCTTCTCGGCGACCGCCACCTCGCCCTTGGCGAGGCTGTCCATCCGCCCGCCGACCACGTCGAAGTTGAGGAGCTGACCGATGGTGGCCGGGTTGACGCCGGAGACGGAGTGGAACTCCTTGCCGTCACCGGTCCGCAGGTACCCGGCCTGCTGCGGGGAGACCGCCTTGACGCCCGGAGCCTTCGCCAGGGCCGGTAGCACGGAGGGGTCCAGGTTGCCCATGGTGTCGCCCATGGAGACCTTGTAGTCGGCCTTGAGGTTGTCCGTCGTCATGCGGTCGATGGCCTTGCCCATGGTGATGCCGAGCACGGACAGGGCGGTGACCAGGGTCAGGCCGATGGCCAGGGAGGCGGCGGTGACGGCGGTGCGGCGGGGGTTGCGGACGGCGTTCTGCGCGGCGAGCTTGCCGGCGACGCCGAAGAGCTTCTCCATCAGCGGGCGGACGGCCGCGATGACCGGGCGGGAGAGCGCCGGCAGCAGGATGATGATGCCGATCATCGTGAGGAAGGCGCCGGCGCCGATGAGCGTCTTGCCGTCCTTGCCGGTCAGCGCGCCGCCCAGGATGGCGAGCATACCGAGCAGGGTGACCGCGCCGCCGATGCTGTTGCGCAGCATCAGGGACTTGACGGTGGCCGGCAGGTGGGCGCTGCCCATGGCGGCGACCGGGGCGATCTTCGCGGTGCGGCGCGCGGGCAGCCAGGCGGCGAGCATCGTGACGAGGACGCCGATGCCGATCGCGGCGGCGATGGTGAGGGGTGCGACGACCAGCGGGCCGGCCGGGATCTTGATGTCGAAGGCGCCCATCGCGGAGCGCATGCCGATCGCGAGGCCGATGCCGGCGACCAGGCCGATGGCGGCGGAGATCACGCCGACGACCAGGGCCTCGGCCAGGACCGAGCGCTTGACCTGGCCGCGGTTGGCGCCGACGGCGCGCAGCAGGGCCAGCTCCTTCGTGCGCTGGGCGACCAGCATGGTGAAGGTGTTGTAGATCAGGAAGACGCCGACGAAGAGCGAGATCAGGGCGAACACGAGCAGCATCTGGTTCATGCTGCCCATGCCCTCCTCGATCTGCTCGGCCTGTTCGGCAGCGAGGGCCGCGCCGGTCTGTGCCTTGGCGTCCTTGCCGACGAGGGGCTTGATCGCGGCGAGCAGCGCCTCGGCGTCGGTGCCGGTCTTGGCGCTGACCGAGAGCTCGTCGTAGAAGCCGGGCTTGAGGTAGAGCTGCTGGGCGGTCGGGGTGTCGAACAGGACGAGCGAGCCGCCCGCGTTGACCGCGCCGTCCTCGGTGGTGAAGACACCGGCGAGGGCGTACTCCTTGGCCGGGCCGTTGTCGGCCACCCGGACCCTGTCGCCCACTTGGTACTTGCCGCGCTCGGCCGTCTCCTCGTCGAGGGCGATCTGGTCGGCCGTGGCCGGGCCGCTGCCCTGGGTGAAGGCGTAGCGGGGGTCCTTGCCGTCCTTCAGCGGGACGAAGTTGGCGCCGGCGTTGGACCAGCCGGTGCCGATCAGCTTGCCGTCCTGGTCGCCGACGGCGGCGAAGCCGTGGACGCGGCCCGAGGCGGCGTCCACGCCGTTCAGCGCCTTGACCTTGTCGAGGGTCTGCTGGCTGATGCCCGGCTCGCCCTCCTTCGCGCCGTCGGCGTTGCGGGAGGGACCGTAGGAGGTGACCGAGACGGCCACGCCCTCGAAGCTCTTGGCGGACTGGTTCGACATCGCCTTGCCGACGGTGTCGGTGAAGACGAGCGTGCCGGCGACGAAGGCGACGCCGAGGACGACGGCGAGCACCGTCATCAGCAGCCGGGCCTTGTGCGCGAGCACGTTGCGCAGGGCGGTACGGAACATGGTGGAGGAGTCCAGGTGGTAAGGGGTCAGCGGCGACGGACGTCTGCGGGGGGAACGGGCGTCCCTCAGCTGGTGCGGCCCTTGGCGTCGAAGGCCTTCATGCGGTCCAGCACGCCGTCCGCGGTGGGGTGCAGCATCTCGTCGACGATGCGGCCGTCGGCGAGGAAGATGACGCGGTCCGCGTAGGAGGCGGCGACCGGGTCGTGGGTGACCATGACGACGGTCTGGCCGAGCTCGCGGACCGAGTTGCGCAGGAAGCCGAGAACCTCGGCGCCCGAGCGCGAGTCCAGGTTTCCGGTCGGCTCGTCGCCGAAGATGATCTCGGGACGGGAGGCCAGGGCGCGGGCGACGGCAACGCGCTGCTGCTGGCCGCCGGAGAGCTGGGTGGGACGGTGGCCGAGGCGGTCGGAGAGGCCGACCATGGAGATCACCGAGTCCAGCCACTGCTTGTCCGGCTTGCGGCCGGCGATGTCCATGGGGAGCGTGATGTTCTCCAGGGCCGTCAGGGTCGGCAGCAGGTTGAAGGCCTGGAAGATGAAGCCGATCTTGTCCCGGCGCAGCTGCGTGAGCTGCTTGTCCTTCAGGGTGGAGAGCTCGGTCTCGCCGATCCGGACGGACCCGGCGGAGAAGGTGTCCAGGCCGGCGACGCAGTGCATCAGCGTGGACTTGCCGGAGCCGGAGGGCCCCATGATCGCGGTGAACCGGCCCGAGGCGAAGTCCACGGAGACGTTGTCCAGGGCGACCACCTGGGTCTCGCCCTGGCCGTACACCTTGGAGAGGCCGGTGGCGCGCGCGGCGACGGCCTGGGTGGTGTGCGGAGCGTAGTTCATGGTCGTCACGGGAGCGACTCCTGTCAGGGGCGGGGCCTGCGGACCGGGCTCACGGTCCGCGGTGGGCGGGGCCTTCCCATCGTCGGTGGACCCACCCCCGCTCCGGATCAGCCGTGGTGCCCGTTCTCCGGCCCACTGGAGTCTGACGCGGACGGCTCGGGCTCCTCCTTTGGGATGACGGGCGGGTGGCGCCCGGGGTGGTGCCCGGGGTGGCGCGGGCCATCGAAATCCCGTCAATCCCGTGGCGGCCGTGATCACCGCGGGCAAGGGGCCGACCGTGCGTTCTGGGTGCTGACGATCCATCAACCACCAGTAAAATCAGACAACATCGGCGAGATGCCCAGGTCGGAGTGCAGGCCTTCCGGATAGGCTCGACCGTAGCGTTCGAAGGTTTTTCACAAGGGGGCCGCTACGCCCTGCGCCCGGATGGTGGAATGCAGACACGGCGAGCTTAAACCTCGCTGACCTTCGGGTCGTGCCGGTTCAAGTCCGGCTTCGGGCACGACGACGTTCCGTCGAACCGGAACGTGCGAACGGCGGGGGCGCCCGAGGGGCCCCCGCCGCCGCCATTGCACGGCCCCGTTCCTCCGCCCGCAGGATCCGGGCGTTTTGCCGGTCGGATCCCGGAAAGATCCTCCCCGAGCAGTAGGGCGATTCCTTTGCTACCGCATTACTCTTGACGCAAGGCCGCGCACGGTGGCCACGGAGGAGTGAGATGAGGAGCAGCAACCCGGTCTTCTCGCGACGGGGGTTCAGCCGCGACAACGGTGCTTATGCGGGCTTCGGCACGCAGCAGCCCCAGGCCGGGGCCACGACCAACCCCTACGCGACCAACCCCTACGCGACCGACCCGGCCACGGGTATGCCGCAGGCGCCGGTGCGCGGAAACGCGATGACCATCGACGACGTCGTGAGCCGTACGGCCATGACGCTCGGCACGGTCATCCTGACGGCGGTCATCTCCTGGATCACGCTGCCCGTCGATGCGGCCAACATCAACACGTCGTACGGCATCGCCGTCGGCGCCGCGCTCATCGCGTTCGTCCTCGCGATGGTGCAGTCGTTCAAGAGCAAGCCCGTACCGGCGCTGATCCTGGCCTACGCGGCGTTCGAGGGCGTCTTCCTCGGTGTCATCAGCGCGGCCGTCAGCGCCCAGCTCGGCGCCGGCACGGTCGTCCAGGCCGTGATGGGCACGATGTGCGTCTTCGCCGGCGTGCTGATCGCCTACAAGATGCGCTGGATCAACGTCAACCGGCGCTTCTACGGCTTCGTGATGGCCGCCGCCATGGGCTTCATGCTCCTGATGGCCGTCAACCTGCTGTTCTCGATCTTCGGCGGCGGTGACGGCCTCGGCTTCCGCAGCGGCGGTCTCGGCATCCTCTTCGGCGTCATCGGCGTCATCCTCGGTGCCTGCTTCCTCGCCCTGGACTTCAAGCAGGTCGAGGACGGCGTGACCTACGGCGCCCCGCGCGAGGAGTCCTGGCTGGCGGCCTTCGGCCTCACCATGACGCTGGTGTGGATCTACATGGAGATGCTGCGCCTGATCTCCATCCTCAAGGGTGACTAGCGGCAACACCCCATTGAGCTGAGGAAGGCCCCGCGAGCAAGCGCTCGCGGGGCCTTCCCGCATGTCGGGGGTCGGGGGGATCGGGGGATTCGGACAGGGACAGGGGCTCGCTCAGCCGAACTTGCGGGCGGCCCTGCGCAGGTCGTGCTCGTGGATGATCGCCTTGGCCTGGCCGTACGAGAGTTCGTGCGCGCCCAGCAGCCAGCTGACCTTCTCTTCGAACCGGAAGAGGGACGGACCGTCGTCCACGGTGCGGAGCCAGTCGGACAGTTCACGACCGGTGGTCTCGGGAATTCTGCCGATCATGTTGCGGTGGGTCTGTTCGGAGAACTCTACGGACATGGGCGCCTCCGGAGGTATCGCCGTGCTGTTCTCTTCACGCCACCGTGCCGGAGAGTTCGCCCGTTGGCAATGGCGCCGGGGCGGCGCGTAAGGTCGGCCGGGTGCTCGATACCTCACCCCTGACCGCCGCCGTGGAGCGATTCGCCGACCGGCTGCGGGCCGCGCCGCAGAGCCGGCTCCAGCAGGGTGCCGCCGAGACGGCGCTGGAGCTGGCCCGGGAGCTGTCCGTACGGGCCCAGCGGCTGGAGGCGGCCGCGCGGGGCGCGGGGGACGCCGTGGGGGCGGCTCCGGCGCGGGAGATGCCGGACGCGGGGATCTTCGTCGTCGGCGATCAAGTGGCCGTGGCCGGGCTGGACCTCGCCGAGGCGCTGCGTGCCCCGGCGACGGCCGGCGCCGCCGGGGGACCCGTGACGGGTCCGGACGGCACGAAGGCCCCGTCCGGGATCCTGGACGAGGCCGTACGGCTGGTGGAGCTGGCGGAAGTCAGAGCGATGCGATGACGCGGTCCGCGAGGATGTAGACGTTGCTGTCCGGGTCCTCGATGTCGCCGCAGGAGAAGGTCAGGGCGTAGGCGCCGGAGATGCCCGAGCCGCCCAGCAGGACCGGGGCGCTGCCCGAGCGCAGGGCGTCGGCCAGGCGCTCCGCGGTCTCCCGGTGGCCCGGAGTCATGCAGAGCGTGGTGCCGTCGGTGAAGACGTACACGTCCAGGGTGCCCAGCGGGCCGGGGCGGACGTCCGCGAGGGCCGTACGGGCCTCGGCGAGCTCCTCGAGGCGGCTGACCGTGCGCTCGTGGTCGACGCCGGAGTGCGACTGGACCGGCACGAAGTCGGGGTGCGAGGGGTGGCGCCGGCGGGCGGCGGCCAGCTCGGCCGATTCCGAGCCCGGATCGGCGTCCTGGTACTCGTCGAACGGCTCGTCGCCGAGCAGCGGCTCCAGACCGACCAGATCCACCTGGCGGGGCAGGAAGACCGGGCTGTCGTCGCCGAGGCCGGCCGGGCCGCCCAGCAGGGAGGGGGCGTCGGCGGCGTCACGGGCCTCCTGGGCGGCCCAGAAGGCACGCGCCTCGGCGAGCTCCCGCTCGCGCTCCTCGGCGAGGGCCTCGGCCACGGCGGCTCGTATCTCGGTCGCGGGGGACCCCACGGCGGCGCGGGCGTGCGGCACGGACGCACCGCGCGGGTGCGCCGAGCCGACCAGCTCACCGCGCAGGGCCGTGACTTGCTTCCGCAGGCCGTGGACGGCGTGCAGCGCGGCAGCGCCGACGGCCGTGGCAGCGGCCGTGGTCAGCAGTAGGGCAAGAGGCATGGCGCTCACTGACTAACTCCTGATTGATTCGATCCCCCGACTTCCTACATCAGCTTGTCCTCACCTGGGAATGGCCGGCAGTGCATTACGTCATGAATTGGACAGGTCTTTCGTCCCGACGCCCCCGCGGAGATACGGCCTGACCTGGGGGTATGGCGATCCCCCAGGACAAAGGTCACATCCTGGGGGATATTTGGTCACGGATCGGCCGCGACAGGATTAGATTCTCTGTCAGTACGCCGCACGGGATCGAGCGGATCCCGTGCGGCGCTTGCCCTCGGGCCGCGATCGCGGCGGACGCGGGCGACGGGACCGTAATCGGGCGGTCTCTGTCAGCTAAGACGCTCGATGACCATCGCCATCCCCTGGCCGCCGCCGACGCACATCGTCTCCAGGCCGAACTGCTTGTCGTGGAACTGCAGGCTGTTGATCAAGGTGCCGGTGATGCGCGCACCGGTCATCCCGAAGGGGTGACCGACGGCGATGGCGCCGCCGTTGACGTTCAGCTTCTCCAGCGGGATCCCAAGGTCGCGGTAGGAGGGGATGACCTGGGCCGCGAAGGCCTCGTTGATCTCGAAGAGGTCGATGTCCCCGACGCTCAGGCCCGCGCGCTTCAGCGCCTGCTTGGAGGCCTCGACCGGGCCCAGGCCCATGATCTCGGGGGAGAGGCCGGTCACGCCGGTGGAGACGATCCGGGCCAGCGGGGTCAGGCCCAGCTCGCGGGCCTTCGTGTCGCTCATGACGACCAGCGCCGCGGCGCCGTCGTTCAGCGGACAGCAGTTGCCGGCCGTGATCAGTCCGTCGGGACGGAAGACCGGCTTGAGGCCCTCGACGGCCTCCAGGGTGACCCCGGCGCGCGGGCCGTCGTCGGTGGAGACGACCGTGCCGTCCGGGGTGGTGACCGGGGTGATCTCGCGGGCCCAGAAGCCGTTCTTGATGGCTTCCTCGGCCAGGTTCTGCGAGCGCACGCCGAACTCGTCCATGTCGCGCCGCGTGACGCCCTTCAGGCGCGCCAGGTTCTCGGCGGTCTGCCCCATCTGGATGTACGCGTCCGGGACCAGGCCGTCCTCGCGCGGGTCGTGCCAGGAGGAGCCGGTGCTCTGGGCCACCGCGGCGGTGCGGGCCTCGGACTCGGCGAAGAACGGGTTGTGGGTGTCCGGCAGGCCGTCGGAGGAGCCCTTCACGGACCGCGACACCATCTCGACGCCCGCGGAGATGAAGACGTCGCCCTCGCCCGCCTTGATGGCGTGCAGCGCCATCCGGGAGGTCTGGACCGAGGAGGCGCAGTAGCGGGTGATCGTCGTGCCGGGCAGGTAGTCCATGCCCATCTGCACGGCGACGATACGACCCAGGTTGTGGCCCTGCTCGCCGCCCGGCAGACCGCAGCCGAGCATCAGGTCGTCGATCTGGCGCGGGTCCAGCTCGGGGATCTTGGCGAGGGCGGCCTGGATGACCGTGGCGGTCAGATCGTCCGGGCGCACGTCCTTGAGGGACCCCTTGAAAGCGCGGCCGATGGGCGACCGGGCGGTGGAAACGATGACGGCTTCGGGCATCGGGGCTCCAAGGGAGGTGGTGTCGTACCGGGACCGCATGCGAAGTTACCGCCCCGTACCGTCGAGGTCACTGCCCTTTCGATGTGACTCCGGTCGCTCTGGCCGCGCCCCCGCCCGTCTTCCCGTCGCCGCGCGCGGACCGGCGCGCCCCGTCGGCTCCTCCAGTCTCCTGCGCGAGCTCCTCGCCCGGAACCCGCCGCCTGCGCCGGTGCTTGAGCAGGGCCCAAGGGCCACGGGCCCCCGTGACCTCCGTACCCGCGAGCCCCGCCGCCGCCGAGGCCGCCTTGGCGACCGGAAGCATGTCCTCGTCCCGCGAGACGTCCAGCCGGTCCGACTCGGGCCACACGCCCACGGCCGCGCACAGGGTCGGCAGCACGGCCATCGCGGCCGTCGCGTACCCCTCCGCCGACGGGTGGTAGGAGTCCGGGCCGAACATCTCGCGCGGGTTCGTCGCGAACTCCGCCCCCATCAGGTCGCCCATCGAGACCGTACGGGCGCCCAGCGCGAGCACCCCGATCGTCTGGGCGGCCGCCAGCTGCCGCGAGACGCGCCGGGCCAGCCACCGCAGCGGCTGGTAGACGGGCTCGATCGTCCCGAGGTCCGGACAGGTGCCGACCACGACCTCGGAGCCCGCGAGCCGCAGCCTGCGCACGGCCGAGGTCAGCAACCGCACCGACTGGGTCGGCGGCATCCGCCGGGTCACGTCATTGGCACCGATGATGATCACGCACACGTCGGGGGCCGGCCCGTCCCCGTCCAGCAGCAGCCCCGTCTGGCGGTCCAGGTCGTCGGACATGGCCCCGGACAGCGCCACGTTCCGCAGCTCCACCGGCCGCTCCGCCACCGCCGCGAGCCCCGAGGCCAGCAGCGCCCCCGGCGTCTGTCTCGACCGGCGCACGCCCAGCCCGGCGGCCGTGGAATCGCCCAGAATGCCGAGCCGCAGCGGGCCCGGACTCATCTCCGGCCCGCCGAACTCGCTCCCGTACAGCCCGTCCGCGCGCGGCGGATCCGCCAGTCCCGTGCCGACCGTCCGCTTCGCGAACCGCATCTCGGCCACGACCAGCCCCACCGCGGCGGCCCCGACGAGTCCGAGCCCGCCACCGCCGTACGCCGCGCCCGCCGCGATCCGGCGGGCCGTCCTCGCCCTGGACACCCTCGGGCCACCTCCTCGGTCCCTGGTCCTGTTGACCTACCTGCCCCGTACTGCCGGTCGGCCAATCCCTTTACGCATACTCTGGCCGAGCCTCCCGGAGAACCCGTGGAGTCCCCTCCTTGGAGAACATGGTGCAATTCCACGACTCGATGATCAGCCTCGTCGGCAATACCCCGCTGGTGAAGCTCAACCGTGTGACCGAAGGCCTCCAGGCCACCGTCCTTGCCAAGGTCGAGTACTTCAATCCCGGCGGATCCGTGAAGGACCGGATCGCCGTCCGGATGATCGAAGCCGCAGAGCAGAGCGGCGCCCTCAAGCCCGGTGGCACCATCGTGGAGCCCACGAGCGGCAACACGGGTGTAGGACTCGCCATCGTGGCCCAGCAGAAGGGCTACAAGTGCATCTTCGTCTGCCCTGACAAGGTCTCGCTGGACAAGATCAACGTGCTGCGCGCCTACGGCGCCGACGTGGTGGTCTGCCCGACGGCCGTCGACCCCGAGCACCCGGACTCGTACTACAACGTGTCCGACCGCCTCGTGCGCGAGACGCCCGGCGCCTGGAAGCCCGACCAGTACAGCAACCCGAACAACCCGCGCTCGCACTACGAGACCACCGGTCCCGAGCTGTGGGACCAGACGGACGGGAAGATCACCCACTTCGTGGCCGGCGTCGGCACGGGTGGCACGATCTCCGGTACCGGCGTCTACCTCAAGGAGGTGTCGGGCGGCAAGGTCAAGGTGATCGGCGCCGACCCCGAGGGCTCGGTCTACTCCGGCGGCTCCGGCCGCCCGTACCTCGTCGAGGGCGTCGGCGAGGACTTCTGGCCGACCGCCTACGACCGCAACGTGACGGACGAGATCATCGCGGTGTCCGACAAGGACTCCTTCCAGATGACCCGCCGCCTCGCCAAGGAGGAGGGCCTCCTCGTCGGCGGCTCCTGCGGCATGGCGGTCGTCGCGGCGCTGCGCGCGGCGGAGGGGCTCGGCCCGGACGACGTGGTCGTCGTCCTGCTCCCGGACAGCGGGCGCGGCTACCTCAGCAAGATCTTCAGCGACGAGTGGATGGCCGGGCACGGCTTCCTGGAGGAAGCCGGGCCCGCCGCGCGGATCGGCGACGTGCTGGCGGACAAGGAGGGGGGCATCCCCTCCCTGGTCCACATGCACCCCGAGGAGACCGTCGGCGAGGCCATCGAGGTGCTGCGCGAGTACGGCGTCTCGCAGATGCCGATCGTCAAGCCGGGCGCGGGTCACCCCGACGTGATGGCGGCCGAGGTCATCGGCTCGGTGGTCGAGAAGGAACTGCTGGCGGCACTGTTCGCGCAGCGGGCGTCCCTCGGCGACCCGCTGGAGAAGCACATGTCCGCGCCCCTCCCGCAGGTCGGCTCCGGCGAGCCGGTGTCCGAGCTGATGGCGGTCCTGGGCGAGGCGGACGCGGCGATCGTCCTGGTCGAGGGCAAGCCGACGGGTGTGGTGAGCCGTCAGGACCTGCTGGCGTTCTTGGCGAAGTCGGCGAAGTAGTTCCTGCGGGGTCGGGGTCGGGGTCTTGGCCTCGGCCTTGGCCTCGGCCTCGGTCGAGATCTGGGTCGCGGTCTCGGCCTGGGTCGCGGTCGGGGTCGCGATCTCGGCCGCGGTTCGTGGGTCGGCCGGGGCCGGTGCCCTGGCCGACGCGCAATCGGTACGGACCCGTCACGTGACGGCAGCACCGGCTTAACAAGGCTCCGGCACAGTGGTGGTTGTCGGCAGGGAAGACCGGGGAACCGGGACCCGGCCGGCACCAGAACGGCGTCGGCGCACCTCCGGAGCGGCTCCCGGACCGCGTGGACGCCACGGACGCGCGGACGGCCCTGACCCGGCCCGTGTCCTTCGCGGGGACCGCCGTCGTCCCGCCCCCGGGCAACCGGGGTGCGGCGGTCCCCGCGCCAAGTCTTTGACGGGCCCTTGCGCGGCCCTTGACGGGGCGCGGCCCGCCCCGGCGCCGTCGCGTGCGTACCGGCCCGTTGGCCCAGGCCCGGCCCCGGTGCCGCCGCCGTACGTACCGGCCCGCCGGTGGGTGCGCCGCTGCGCGGGGCAAGCTCCCCGCCCCGCCCTTCCACCGTTCCCAGGGCTCCGCCCTGACCCGTAGGACCCGAGCTGCGCTCGAGCCCCTGGGGCTCCGCCCCAGACCCCGCGCCTCAAACGCCGGCGGGGCTGGATGGTGCCGGCGGGGCTGGATGGTGTCCGTGGGGCTGGATGGTGCCGACGCGGGGGGCGGGTACGGCATGGCGCGGGGCCACGGTCGGTCCTGCTGGCGGGCCGGCCCGCGGTCGCGGTGGGGTTAGGCCCGGGGGTCGGAAAGGTGGCGGGGGCGGAGCTTGGTGGCGTGGACGTAGTTGACGCCCAGAATGCCCAGCCAGGCGACGATCAGGCCGCTGAGGTGGGCCTGGGCGGCGCCGATCGCGGAGAGCGGGATCGCCAGCACCAGGGTGACGATCGCGAAGCCGAAGCGTTCGCCGAAGTTGCCGTCCACCGGCTCCGCGGAGCGCTGCGGGCGGGCCGCGGAGAGCCGTTCCTCCGCGAGGCGCCGCCTGACCTGGGTGTCGACCTTCTCGACGAACGAGTCGACCAGTGCGGCCTCGTACTCGGGACCCAGCTCCCGCCGGGCGTCCAGCGTGGCCGCGAGTTCCTTCTTCAGCTCCTGGGACTCCATGCCGACACCCTAGGAAACGGCCTTCGTGCCCGCACTGGGGCTAGCCCCCGTATCCGGCCGGTCGCGCCGGACGAGACCCCGGATCCCGGCGGACGAGGACGAGCGCGGAGGCGCAGCCAGGGCCGATCGGGGAGCCGGCCGCCAAGAGCTGGTGGATGTCGAAGACGGCGCCGGCGCGGTCGGAGAGGACCGGGCCGAAGGGGATGGCGGGGATCCGAACCGCCGCGGCGGCGGCGTCATCGGGGACACGAACAGGAACATCGCCGCCGCCGGGCAGCGGTCGAGCCGATGCCGAGCCGCCGGGCAGCCGCCGGGCCGCCGCCGCCGCGCCGGGCGGGGTCGGAGTGTGACGGTGCGGGCCGGGCGGGCGGGTTGATCAAGGTCCGTGGGGTCTCGGATCGCGGGTGTGGGTTGCCGTGCTGCATAACCGCATGCAGAGTGCTCCGTGACTGAATATTTGACCCGTAGGGACGGGACGGAGGGGGACGGGATGAGCGAGAGCCCGGCAGCGCGGCTGCAGAAGTTGTTCGAGGGGCACCGGCTGACGCCGACCCAGCGCCGCATCGCGCACTGCATGGTGCGCGGGGCCGCGGAGGTGCCGTTCCTGTCGAGCGTGGAGCTCGCCGAGCTGGCCGGTGTGAGCCAGCCGTCGGTGACCCGGTTCGCGGTGGCGCTGGGCTTCGACGGCTATCCCGCGCTGCGCAAGCACCTGCGGGAGGTGGCCCCCGCGGAGCGGGCCGGGGCCGCGCACGAGGACGCGTACAACGAGTACCAGCAGGCGGTCCAGGGCGAGATCGAGAACTTGCGGCGGCTGTCCGCGATGCTCGCCGACCCGGCGCCGGTGCAGGAGGCGGGGCGGCTGCTGGCCGCGTCGAGTCCGCTGCCCGTACTGGGGCTGCGTGCGGCCTCCTCGCAGGCGCGCGGGTTCGCGTACTTCGCGGCGAAGGTCCATCCGGACGTGCGGCTGCTGGACGAGGGCGGCTCGATGCTCGCCGACCGGATCGACGCGGCCGTCGCCGCCGGCGCGTCGGCGCTCCTGTGCTTCGCGCTGCCGCGGCATCCGAAGGAGGTCGCGGAGGCCCTGGACCACGGGCGGGCGGCCGGGCTGACGGTGGTGACGGTCGCCGACTCGGCGTTCGCTCCGGTGGCCCGGCATTCGGACCTGTTGATCCCGGCGCCGGTCGGGACGGGGCTGGCGTTCGACACCGCGTGCGCGCCGATGCTGCTGGGGCGGGTGCTGCTGGAGGCGATGGCCGACGCGCTTCCGGACGCGCAGGCCCGCCTGGAGGCCTTCGACGCCCGGGCCGCCGCGCGCGGGCTGTTCGTGGAATAGGCCGCGGGTTCCGGTGTTTCAGCGGTAGTTGAGCTCCGCGAGCTCGGTGGCGAGGCGTCGGTGCAGCGCCGGGACGCGGGCGAGGAGCGGGAGCAGGGTGTTGCGTACGGCGCGCAGGGCCGGGTTGTGGGTGGTCGCGATACGGGTCATCCGGTCGGTCAGCGCCACGACGCGCAGGGCGACGGGCCGGCGGGCGGCCTCGTAGGCGTCGAGGGCGTCGACGGTGCCGTCGGCGACGGCGGTGGCGAGCGCGCGGCCGAGGGCGTGGCCGTCCTGGATGCCGGTGTTCATGCCTTGGCCGCCGGCCGGGCTGTGCACGTGCGCCGCGTCGCCCGCGAGCAGCAGGCGGCCCGCCCGGTAGTGGTCCGCGACCCGGTGGTGCACCCGGAACCGGGAGGACCAGACGACGCCGGTGACGGCGGCCTGGCCGGGGGCGCGGGAGTCCAGCAGGGTTTGGACGAAGGGGAGGCCGGGCTCGACGGGGGCGTCGGCGACGGTGGCGACGACGCGGTAGCGCCCTCCAGGGAGCGGGGCCACCACGGTGAGACCGGCCGCGCCGAAGGTGAGGGAGACCTCCCGGGGGCCCGGCGCCCAGTCCATCGCCACGTCGGCGAGGACGAAGGACTCCTCGTAGGCGCTGCCCGTGAAGCCGATCCGGGCGGCCTCGCGGACCGTGCTGTGCATGCCGTCGGCGCCGACGGCGTAGGCGGCGCGCAGGGTCTCGCCGGTGGCGGTGGTGAGGGTGACCCCGCCCGAGTCGGCGTCCTGGGCGACGGCGGTGACCTCGTACGGGCGGTGGACGTCGCCGCCGAGGGCGCGCAGGCGGTCGAGGAGCACGGCCTCGGTCTGGTCCTGGGGGACCATCAGGGCGTACGGGTGGGCCGTGGGCAGCCCGTCGAAGGTGACGGCGGCGAGGGGGCGGGCGCCGTCGCGGATCCGGAACGTGGTGACGGTCGTGCCGCGCCGGAGCAGCTCGGCGCCGGCGGCCGGGTCGAGCTCGTCGAGGACCTCCAGGGTGCGTGCGTGGACGACGGCGGCGCGGGAGGTGTTGGCCCCCTCGGCCTGGCGGTCCAGGAGCACGAAGTCAATGCCGGCCTTGGCCAGGGTCAGGGCGAGGGTGAGGCCGGTGGGGCCGGCGCCGACGATGGCGACGCGGGTGGTGGCGGGGAGCGACATGTGAGTTCTCCTCCAGGATGCCAACGGTTGTTGGCCAACGACTGTTGCTATGAGGATGCGCCTGCGGTGGTGCAGTGTCAACGGTTGTTGGCCTACAGTCGTTGGTATGACGAGAAACGCGGAGAGCGGCGCGGGCCGCGAGAGCGGCGAGGGCAGGGGCGCGCAGACCAAGGCGGCGATCCTGCGGGCGGCCCGGGAACGGTTCGCCGCGCAGGGGTACGAGCGCACGACGATCCGCGCCGTCGCGGCGGACGCGGAGATCGACCCGTCGATGGTGATGCGGTACTTCGGCAACAAGGAGAAGCTCTTCGACGCGGCCCTCGCGGTGGACCTGCGGCTGCCGGATCTGTCGGCGGTCCCCGCGGGGGAGCTGGCGCGGGTGCTCGTACGGCACTTCGTGGAACGGTGGGAAGGCGATCCGGCGGATGACGCGCTGCTGGTGCTGTTGCGCTCCGCGGTGACCAATGAGGCGGCGGCGGCGCGGATGCGGGAGGTCTTCGCGACCCAGGTCGCGCCCGCGCTCGGCGCGGCCCTCGGCCCCGAGCGGGCCGCCCGGGCGGCGGGCCTGGTCTCCGCGCAGCTACTGGGCCTTGCCCTGACCCGCTATCTGCTGCGGCTCCCTGCCGTGGCGGCTCTCACGCCGGAGGGCGTCGTCGCGGGCCTGTCCCCGGCGCTGACCGCCACCTTGGCGGCCGGCTGAGGGTCGGGCGGCGGCTTGGCCGGTGCGGGCGTGCCCACGCGCGGCGCCGTTGCCGGGGGCCGACCCGTGGGCTCCGGTTTAGGGAAGGGGCGGCGGGGTGGGGGAGGCCCGGCGCAGCCGCCTACAGCAGGGCGTCGCGGAGAGCCGCGCCCGCTTCCGCGGTGAGGTCCGCCAGTGACTGGGCCGGGCGGGCCAGGGAGAAGCGGACGGCGCCCCCGGGGGTCACGGTGAAGCCGTGGACCGCCGGCCGGGGCAGGCTGTTGTAGCCGTAGTGCGCCGTGAAGGCGTACGCGCCCGTGTCGGGTACGGCGACCAGGTCGCCCGGGGACAGGAGCGGCAGCTCCCGCGCACTCGCCAGGAGATCCCCGGCGAAGCAGGCCGGCCCCGCGACGTCCTGGGCGAGCGGCGGGCCCGCCAGGGGGACGCCCCGGGCGTCGTAGGGCAGGATCCGCAGCGGCCAGGCCGCCGGGGCGTACACCGTGCGGGTGGCCAGCTGGACCCCCGCGTGCGTCAGGGCGATCGCCCGGCCGCCGGTGACCTTCGTGTACTCGACGCGGGACAGCACCAGCCCGTGCTTGGCCGTCAGCGACCGCCCGAACTCCGTGACGAGGCCGTACGCGCCGGAGAAGAGCCCGGGGGCGGCGCGGCGCAGGGCCGCCGCGTACTGCGCGTAGGTGGGGGTGTCGGCGTCGGAGGCGAAGTTCACCGGCAGGCCGCCGCCGATGTCCAGGGTGTCCACCTGGCGCCGCCCGGCCGCCCCGTTGATCTCCTCCGCCAGCGCGTACAGCTCGCGCACCCCCTCGGCGATCAGCGTCAGCGGGACGCCCTGGGAGCCCGAGTGGGTGTGCAGGCGGGTGAGCCACGGCCGGTCCAGGTACGCCCGTACGAGCCATTCGCGCGCGCCCGGATCGCGCAGGGCGATGCCGAACTTCGAGGTCGCCGTGGCGGTGGAGAGGGCGTCGATGGCGCCCGCGCCCGTCTGCGGGTTGATCCGTACGCCGATCGGCGATCGGGTCGGGGCGGAGGTGACGAGGGCGTCGAGGCGGTCCAGTTCCTGGCGGTTGTCGGCGTTGACGGCGATGCCGAGGGTGAGGGCCTCGCGCAGTTCGGCGTCGGTCTTGGCGGGGGAGTCGAGGACGGTGTGCTCCGGGGCGATCCCCGCCGCGCGGGCCAGGGCCAGCTCGCCGGGGCTGGCGACCTCGCAGCCCAGGCCGGCGTCGGCGAGCAGTCGCAGTACGGGGACGAGCGGGGCGGCCTTGACGGCGAAGGCGTGCAGGACGGGGGTGCCGGGGGCGACGGCGGCCGCGAAGGCGGCGGTCAGGGCGGCGGCCGAGGCGCGGATGCCGGCCGTGTCCAGCAGGCAGACCAACGGGGAGCCGGCGTGGACCAGGCCCTGCTCGACGGCGGCCCGCACGGCCAGGTCGCGCCGCTCGGCCCGGCGGCGGCCGGCGTCGGTGGCGTCATCGGCACCGGCGTCATCGGCACCGGCGACGTCGGCGCCAGCGTCATCGGCGCCGGCGTCGTCGGCGATCTCGTGGAGCCCAGCCGTTCCCGCCTTGTCAGCCATGTCCGTCATCCCATCATCCGGCGCGGCCGACCGCAGCTGTTGACTGAATCTATTCAGGGAGCGAGGATGTGAATGGATTGACCAACACCGGAGGAGGCACCGCCATGTCAGGACCCCGCCCCGTACGTGCCGCACGAGGTACCGACCTGAGCACCCTGGGATGGCAGCAGGAGGCCGCGCTGCGGATGCTCCAGAACAACCTCGACCCTGAGGTCGCCGAGCATCCCGACAAGCTCGTCGTCTACGGCGGCACCGGCAAGGCCGCCCGCGACTGGCGCTCGTACGACGCCATGGTCCGCACCCTCCAGACCCTCAAGCAGGACGAGACGATGCTCGTCCAGTCCGGCCGCCCGGTCGGCGTGATGCAGACGCACGAGTGGGCGCCGCGCGTCCTGCTCGCGAACTCCAACCTGGTCGGCGACTGGGCCAACTGGGAGGAGTTCCGCCGCCTGGAGAACCTGGGCCTGACCATGTACGGCCAGATGACGGCCGGTTCGTGGATCTACATCGGTACCCAGGGCATCCTCCAGGGCACCTACGAGACCTTCGCGGCCGTCGCGGCCAAGAAGTTCGGCGGGACCCTCGCCGGCACCATCACCCTCACCGCGGGCCTCGGCGGCATGGGCGGCGCCCAGCCGCTGGCCGTGACGATGAACGACGGCGTAGCCATCTGCATCGACGTCGACCCGCGCGCCATCGAGCGCCGCATCGAGCACCGCTTCCTGGACGTGAAGGCCGACAACCTGCGGCACGCGCTCCAGCTCGCCGTCGAGGCGCGCGACGCCCGCAAGCCGCTCTCCATCGGCCTGCTCGGCAACGCCGCCGAGCTCCTCCCGCAGATGCTCGCGGAAGGCGCCCCGATCGACATCGTGACGGACCAGACCTCCGCCCACGACCCGCTCGCTTACCTGCCCGTCGGCGTCGACTTCGACGACATGGCGGCCTACGCGGCCAAGGACCCCGCCGGGTTCACCACCCGGGCCCGCGAGTCCATGGCTACGCACGTGGAGGCCATGGTCGGCTTCATGGACGCGGGCGCCGAGGTCTTCGACTACGGCAACTCCATCCGCGGCGAGGCCCAGCTGGCCGGCTACGACCGCGCCTTCGCCTTCCCCGGTTTCGTCCCCGCCTACATCCGGCCGCTGTTCTGCGAGGGCAAGGGCCCCTTCCGCTGGGCGGCGCTGTCCGGCGAGGCCTCGGACATCCACAAGACCGACAAGGCGATGCTGGAGCTCTTCCCGGAGAACGAGTCCCTGCACCGCTGGATCAAGATGGCCGGGGAGCGCGTCCACTTCCAGGGCCTGCCCGCCCGCATCTGCTGGCTCGGCTACGGCGAGCGCGACAAGGCCGGCGAGCGCTTCAACGAGATGGTGGCCGACGGCACGCTCGCCGCACCGCTGGTCATCGGCCGCGACCACCTCGACTGCGGCTCGGTGGCCTCCCCCTACCGCGAGACCGAGGCCATGCTCGACGGCTCCGACGCGATCGCCGACTGGCCGCTGCTCAACGCCATGGTCAACGTGGCCTCCGGGGCCTCCTGGGTCTCCATCCACCACGGCGGCGGCGTCGGCATGGGCCGCTCGATCCACGCGGGCCAGGTCACCGTCGCCGACGGCACGAAGCTCGCGGGCGAGAAGATCCGCCGCGTCCTGACCAACGACCCGGGCATGGGCGTCATCCGCCACGTCGACGCCGGCTACGACATCGCGGAGTCCGTGGCGGACGAGCGCGGCGTGCGCATCCCGATGCGCGAAGGCGACCCGGCGTGACCCAGGAAGCCGCCGCCGGAGCGTCGTTCCACGAGATGTGGGCCGAGCTGCGGCCCATCGGCCGCGACCGGGGCAGCGGCGGGTACCGCCGGTACGCCTGGACCGGGGCCGATGCCGACTGCCGGAGCTGGTTCCGGGCGCAGGCCGAGGCGCGCGGGCTCGCGTACGAGACCGACCGCAACGGCAACCAGTGGGCCTGGCTCGGCGCGCAGACGTATGAAGACGTCCTCGCCGGTGACGCCGTCGTCACCGGCTCCCACCTGGACTCCGTCCCCGACGGCGGGGCCTTCGACGGCCCCCTCGGAGTGGTGTCCTCCTTCGCGGCCCTGGACGAACTGCGCGCGCGGGGCGCGCGGTTCGCCAGGCCGCTGGCCATCACCAACTTCGGCGACGAGGAAGGGGCCCGCTTCGGGCTCGCCTGCGTCGGCTCCCGGCTCAGCGCCGGACAGCTGACGAAGGAGAAGGCGTACGAGCTGCGCGACGCGGACGGGATCCGCCTGCCGGAGGCGATGGAAGCGGCCGGGTACGACCCGCAGACCATCGGCGCCGACCCCGAACGCCTCGCCCGCATCGGCGCCTTCGTCGAACTGCACGTGGAGCAGGGCCGGGCCCTCGACCTGTCCGGGGACCGGGTCGGCATCGCCTCCGCGATCTGGCCGCACGGCCGCTGGAGGTTCGACTTCCGCGGCGAGGCGAACCACGCGGGCACCACCCGCCTGGTGGACCGCCGCGACCCGATGATCACGTACGCGGGAACCGTGCTCGCGGCCCGCGCGGAGGCTGCCCTCGCCGGGGCCGTGGCCACCTTCGGGAAGATCTCCGTGGAGCCCAACGGTGTCAATGCCATCCCGTCCCTCGTCCGCGGCTGGCTCGACTCCCGCGCCGCCGACCAGGCCACCCTCGACACGGTCGTGACCGCGATCGAGAAGGCCGCCCGTGAACGCGCCGACCAGGACGGGATCGACCTGGACGTCGTCCGGGAGTCCTTCACCCCGGTCGTCGAGTTCGAGCACGCCCTGCGGGACGAGCTGAACCGGATCCTCGGCGGCGCCGTCCCCGTCCTGGGAACCGGCGCGGGACACGACGCCGGCATCCTCTCCGCGGCCGTCCCGACGGCGATGCTGTTCGTGCGCAACCCCACCGGCGTCTCCCACTCCCCGCGGGAGTTCGCCGCCGAGGACGACTGCGTCGCCGGAGTCCTCGCCCTCGCCGACGTACTGGAAGGCCTCGCGTGCCGCTGAAGACGTACTGGCTGGAGCACGCCTGGCTCGGCACCCATGTCGAGCCGGGCGTCGCCCTCGACGTATCCGCCGACGGGCGGATCGCCGCCCTGCGCACCGGGGCCGACGCCCCGCCCCCGGGCGCGGAGGTCCTGCGCGGGCTGACGGTCCCCGGCCTCGCCAACGCGCACAGCCACGCCTTCCACCGGGCCCTGCGCTCCACCGTCCAGGTCGGCAGCGGCACCTTCTGGACCTGGCGCGACGTCATGTACAACGTCGCCCAGAGCCTCACCCCCGACACGTACTTCGCGCTCGCCCGCGCCGTGTACGCCGAGATGGCGCTGGCCGGCATCACGAACGTCGGCGAGTTCCACTACGTCCACCACGCGCCGGGCGGCGTCCCGTACGCCGACCCGAACGCCATGGGCGAGGCCCTGATCGAGGCCGCCGCCGAGGCGGGCATCCGGATCACCCTCCTCGACACCGTCTACCTCTCGGCGGGCTTCGGCGAGGCCCCGAACCCGCACCAGCTGCGCTTCAGCGACGGCGCCGCCGAGGCGTGGGCGGAGCGGGTGAGCGCCCTCAAGCCGCGCGAGCACGCGACCATCGGCGCGGCGATCCACTCGGTGCGCGCCGTGCCGGCCGATCAGCTGGCCGCCGTGGCCCGCTGGGCCGAGGAGCACCGGGCCCCGCTGCACGTCCACCTCTCGGAGCAGACCGCCGAGAACGACGCCTGCCAGGCCGCCCACGGCCGCACCCCGACGCAGCTGCTCGCCGACCACGGCGTGCTCGGCCCGCGCACCACCGGCGTGCACAACACGCACCTCACCGACACCGACATCGCGCTGCTGGGCGGCAGCGCCACCGGCACCTGCATGTGCCCCACCACCGAACGGGACCTCGCGGACGGCATCGGCCCGGCGACCCGCTTGCAGCGCGCGGGCAGCCCGCTCTCGCTCGGCAGCGACAGCCACGCCGTCATCGACCTGCTCGAAGAGGCCCGCGCGATGGAGCTCGACGAGCGCCTGCGCAGCCGTACCCGGGGCCACTGGACGGCGAACGCGCTCCTCACGGCGGCGACGGAGGGCGGGCACGCGGCGCTCGGCCGGCCGGACGCGGGGCGTCTGGAGGCGGGCGCGCTCGCGGACTTCACCACGATCGCGCTGGACTCCGTCCGCACCGCCGGCCCGTTGCCCCGCCTGGGCGCGGAGACGGCGGTGTTCGCGGCCACGGCGGCGGACGTCCGCCACACGGTGGTCGGCGGCCGCCACGTCGTCCGCGACGGCGCCCACACCCTGGTCGGGGACGTGGCCGCCGCCCTCGCCGAGTCGATCGCAGCCGTCCGAGGCTGACGCTGTTGTTCCTGAGAGGAACCCATGAGCACCACCGTCATCACCCACATCGGCAGCCTCGTCACCAACGACCCCGCCCTCGGCGACGGCACCCCCCTCGGCCTGATCCAGGACGCGGCCGTCGTCATCGACGGCGAGCGCATCGCCTGGGTCGGCCCCGCAGGCAAGGCCCCGTCGGCGGACGAGGTGTTCGACGCCCGGGGCCGGGCAGTGATCCCCGGCTTCGTCGACTCCCACTCCCACCTCGTCTTCGCGGGCGACCGCACCGCCGAGTTCAACGCCCGGATGTCCGGCCGCAGTTACTCCGCCGGAGGCATCCGTACCACCGTCGCCGCCACCCGCGCCGCCTCCGACGCCGAGCTGGAGGCCAACCTGGTCCGCCACCTCGCCGAGGCCCGCCGCCAGGGCACGACCACCTTCGAGACGAAGTCCGGCTACGGCCTCACCGTCGCCGACGAGGCCCGCGCCCTGCGGATCGCCGCCGCGCACACCGAGGAGGTCACCTACCTCGGCGCGCACATCGTCTCCCCGGACTACGCCGAGGATCCCGCCGCCTACGTGGACCTCGTGACCGGCGAGATGCTGAGGGCCTGCGCCCCGTACGCCCGCTGGGTGGACGTGTTCTGCGAGAAGGGCGCCTTCGACGGGGACCAGGCCCGCGCGATCCTCACGGCCGGGGCGGCCGCCGGGCTCATCCCGCGCGTCCACGCCAACCAGCTCTCGTACGGCCCCGGCGTACAGCTCGCCGTCGAGCTCGAAGCCGCCTCCGCCGACCACTGCACCCACCTCACGGACGCCGACGTCGACGCGCTGGCACAGGCCTCGGCGACCACCGTCGCCACCCTCCTGCCCGGCGCCGAGTTCTCCACCCGCGCCCAGTGGCCCGACGCCCGCCGCCTGATCGAGGCGGGCGCCACCGTCGCCCTGTCCACGGACTGCAACCCGGGCTCCTCCTATACGAGTTCCATGCCGTTCTGCATCGCCCTCGCCGTCCGCGACATGCGGATGACCCCGGACGAGGCCCTGTGGTCCGCCACCGCCGGAGGCGCCCGCGCGCTGCGCCGCACCGACATCGGGGCGCTCACCCCCGGGGCCCGCGCGGACCTGGCCCTGCTCGACGCCCCCAGCCACGTCCACCTCGCGTACCGGCCGGGCGTTCCGCTGGTCTCGGCCGTCTGGGAAAAGGGCCGCAAGGTGGCCTGAAACCACCCTGAAATCGATCAAACCCGGACGGCGTCGGCGCCGGTCTCGGCCCGTGGAGGGGCCGTTGATCCGGCGCCGTCCCGTGTCTTCCCTCCGTAGGGCCCCCGGCGTACCTTGAGCCACTCATCTGATGTGCCGTCAGTAACTTGTGGCCGAGGTTCGAGGGGAAGACGAAGGTGTCCGACCGGAAACGCTCCACCGCCCGCACCGCGCTCGCGCTGGCCTCCGCGCTGGCGGGATCGGCGGTACTGCTGACCGCCCCCGCGGCCCACGCCGCCGTGATCGACGTCCAGTACGACTGCAAGACCCCGATCGGCGACAAGTCGGCGCTCTCGCCCATCGACATCAAGGCCGTCAAAGAGGGCACTTCCTACAAGCTCACGATGAGCTTCCAGAAGGGCGTCTCCTCCAGCCCCATCGAGCTCGGCAAGGGCGCCATGAGCCCCAGCGCCGTCATCCTCGTCGACCGCCCAACCCCGAGGCCGCGCCCGCCGATACGCCCATCAAGATCACCGACCTCTCGGGCACCTACACGCCCAAGAAGAGCGGCAAGGTCACCTTCACGCCCGGCGTCCTCACGATCAAGGCGATGAGCACGACCACCACCTGCACCCCCGGCAACAGCCCCAAGCCGTCCCTCGAACTGGACGTGACGGGCACCGAGGGCGCCGCCCCGCAGACCGCCGCCCCCACCGACGGAACGCTCCCGCAAACCGGTCCCGAAGACTCCGCCCTCGCGCTCGGCACCCTCGGCGCCACCGTGGTCCTCTCCGGCGCCGCCGGCGTGCTCTGGCTGACCCGGCGCGG
>NZ_JAGGOW010000055.1 GCF_018614135.1 Streptomyces sp. ISL-66 | reverse complement strand
CCCTGACCGCCGCCGGGCTGCCCGCCGCGCTGGGCCCCCGGATCCGGCGGGCAGCCGTACGGGCCTCCCGCGCGGGGACCGGGTACGAGCAGGACGGCCCGTGCGGGCCGGGTGCCCCGTACGGACCCGCCGGCCTGGGCGGCCCGGGTGCCCCGTACGGACCGCCCGGCCCGGGCGGGTCAGGTGCCCCGTACGGAGCGCCCGGCCCGGGGCGCGGGGATCCGGCCGCGCGGGACCTCGTACGCCGCTGCTACCGGACCGGCCGGGTCTGGCGCGGAGCCCTGTTGGAGAACTCCCGCTATCTCGACGTGGCCGCCGAGGTGCTGGCCCTGCGCGCCGAGCACCCGCTGACCGTGCCGGTCACCGTCCTGGCCGGCCACGACGGCACCGCGCGCGGCGCGGCCCTGCGCGGGCTGGCACGCCAGGCGGAGCTGGCCGACCGGATCGGCGCCCGCTTCGAGGTCGCGGACCCGGCCGGCCACCTGGTCATGCTGGACCGCCCCCACCACGTGGCGCGGGCGGTCCTGAACGCATCGGAGCCGTAGCCCGGGCCCGGGGCTCGAACCCGGGCCGGAGCCCATGTCGAGGCCGCGGGACGTGCCGGGGCCCGGCCGGGGGCCTCCTAGCCCCTGGCGTAGACCTTCTCGGCCCAGCCGGCTATCTGCTCGTCGGACAGGTGCTTGGCCAGATCTGCCTCGCTGATCATGCCCACGAGCCGCTTGTCCTTGATGACCGGGAGCCGGCGGATCTGGTGGCTCTGCATCTCCTCCAGGACCTCGGAGACGTCCGCGTCCGCGTCGATCCAGCGGGGGGTGCCCTGGGCCATGTCGCCCGCCGTGGTCTTGGCCGGGTCGTGGCCCTTGGCCACACAGCCGATGACGATGTCGCGGTCGGTCAGGATGCCGCAGAGCCGTTCGTCGGCGTCACTGATGGGCAGCGCGCCCACGTTGAGGCGGCTCATCAGCTGAGCCGCGCGGTCGAGGGTCTCGGTGGCGTCGATCCACTGGGCCCCGGGGTGCATGATCTCTCCGGCGGTAGTCATCGGAAATCCTCCCTGAACGCCGTAGCGGCCGGGCGCGGGTGCGCCGGCCCCGGTGTCCCCATCGTCGTTCGCCCGTTCGGACCACGCGACTCCACACGGGTGACACAGGGCCGTACGGGTGACCGCGCGGACCCCGGCCCGGCCCGCGCGGCACCCGTTCCGCCTGGTCAGCCCTTCGGCGCCGCCGGCTCGGCCCCGCGCTGCTCCAGCATGTCCGCGATGAGGGCGAGCTCCGACTGCTGAGCCGCCACCATGCCCTGCGCGAGTGCCCGCTCGACCGGGATCCCGCACTCGGCGGCGCACCCCCGGGCCATGGCGACGCCGCCCTTGTGGTGCTCGGCCATCAGCTGGAGGTAGAGCACCTCGGCGTCCCGGCCCTCGGCGGTGCCCAGCCGGGCCACCTCGTCCTTGGTGGCCATGCCGGGCATCAGGGCGCCGGGCTTGGTGACGACCCCGCCCATGTCGTGGCCTTCCATGCCGTCCGTGCCCCCGGTGCCCTTCGAGCCGTGGCCGTTCGTGCCGTGGCCCCCGGTGCCCATCCAGGACATCGGCGGCTCGTCGGCCACGACCTTCGGCAGCCCCCACAGGTCCAGCCAGCCCAGCAGCATGCCGCGCTGATTGGCCTGGGTGTTGGCGATGTCGTACGCGAGGCCGCGCACCGCCTCGTCCGCGGTCCGGTCGCGCACGATGAACGACATCTCCACCGCCTGCTGGTGGTGGACGGCCATGTCGCGGGCGAAGCCCGCGTCGGCGGAGTGGAGCCCCGGGGCGCGGGAGGACGTACCGGCGGCGGACCCGCCGGATCCGGCTCCGGTCCCGTCGCCGTCCGCGCTCGCGGCGGCGACGGTGGCCCCGACCGCGAAGAGCAGCGCGAGGCCGACGGCCGAGCCCGCGACCCAGTACGTACGGGCCGGGCGGGTCACTTGTCGGCCAGCCCGTTCGTGCATGCCGCGCCCGGCTCGGGGGTCTGCGGGCCCTGCACGTACTTGGTGAAGAACTGCGCCACGCGCGGGTCGTCCGCCTTGTCCACGGTCAGCTGCTTGCCCCAGGCGCTGAGCATGATCGTGCCGGCCTGCTCCTTGTCCGGGCTCATCAGCGTGTACGGGGTCTTGGCCACGGTCCCGGCGAGCTTCTCGACATCGGCCCCGTCGGCCTTCTCGTTGTACGTCACCCACACCGCGCCGTGCTCCAGCGAGTGGACCGCGTTCACCTCGGGCAGCTGGTTCTTGTAGACGTCGCCGTTGCAGTTCATCCAGCGGGGGCTGTGGTCGCCGCCGACCGGCGGGTTCATCTCGTACTTCACCGGGGTGTCGACGTGCTTGCGGCCCAGCTTCGCCGCGTCCCAGGTCTGCTCGCCGTCGACCGGCGCCTTGGCGGCCGCCACCTTCTCGTCCTTCTTGTTCTGCTGGTCGATCATCACCCACGCGCCGAAGCCGATCAGCCCCGTGACGACGGCCGCCGAGACGGTGATGGCGATGGCCTTGTTGCGCCGGTCGCGGATCTGGTCGGCGCGGCGCATCCGCGCTATGCGCGCCTGGCGGGAGTGGTTGTCGTCGGACTTGCTGCTGCCCATGTGCCCTGGTTCCTTCTGCTGAGGGGGGTGGAGGAGGTACGCGCGTACGCGGCCGGAGCCGGGACGGTCAGGTCCGCAGCACCCGGAGCGCGTACAGGTCGGGGCCGCGCGCGAGCGCCGAGGGCGGCCGCTGCCGCCCGGGGCGCGCGGTCCGTCCGCCGGGCACGGGCTCGCCGCCCGCCACCGCCACGGCGGGCGGCGGCACGGGCAGCACGCCCGGGGTCACGTGCGAGAACGGGGAGCAGCCGGGCAGCTCGTGCGGCGACACGCAGAAGACGTACGCCGCCTCCGCGCTCCCGGTGCGGCCGGCCACGTGCTCGGCGGCCGGGTGTCCGAGGGTCAGGTGTCCAGCGGCCGGGTACTCCGCTGCCGCGAGCCCGGGGGCCGCGTGCCCCGCCCGAGCGTGCCCCGCCCGAGCGTGCCCCGGGGCCGCGTGCCCCGTACCGGGCCGCGCGCACAGGAACACCGCGCCGGCCAGCATCCCGAAGGCCAGCAGGAGGACGGCACGCCGAGGCGGCGGACGTCGGAGGCGTCCCCGATGTATCCGCTCCGCGTGCTTCCGGCCCCCCATGGGCGCAGATGGTAATGCTCATGACGGGCCCAAGGTCAGTGCGGGGGTGCCGCAGGCTTCGCGGGGTGCGTAATCTGGCGGAAACCACGGCTGGGGATACTGGGCCGCCCCGACTGTGCCCCGGATGTGCGCCCGGTCCCCGGAGCGGTCGTGCACAGCCCGTCTGAACTGCGAGGATGAAGGTATGGACAAGCAGCAGGAATTCGTCCTCCGGACGCTCGAGGAGCGCGACATCCGCTTCGTGCGCCTGTGGTTCACCGACGTACTGGGCTTCCTCAAGTCCGTCGCGGTCGCCCCGGCGGAGCTGGAGCAGGCCTTCGACGAGGGCATCGGTTTCGACGGCTCGGCGATCGAGGGGTTCGCGCGGGTCTACGAGTCCGACATGATCGCCAAGCCGGACCCGAGCACCTTCCAGATACTGCCGTGGCGTGCGGAGGCACCCGGTACCGCCCGGATGTTCTGCGACATCCTCATGCCCGACGGCTCGCCGTCGTACGCGGACCCGCGCTACGTCCTCAAGCGCATCCTGAACAAGACCTCCGACCTCGGGTTCACCTTCTACACCCACCCCGAGATCGAGTTCTTCCTGCTGAAGGACAAGCCGCTCGACGGGACGCGCCCGGTCCCGGCGGACAACTCGGGCTATTTCGACCACACTCCGCAGAACGTCGGCATGGACTTCCGCCGCCAGGCGATCACGATGCTCGAATCCATGGGCATCTCGGTCGAGTTCAGCCACCACGAGGGCGCGCCCGGCCAGCAGGAGATCGACCTCCGCTACGCCGACGCCCTCTCCACGGCCGACAACATCATGACCTTCCGCCTGGTCATGAAGCAGGTCGCCCTGGAACAGGGCGTCCACGCCACCTTCATGCCGAAGCCCTTCTCGGAGTACCCCGGTTCGGGCATGCACACCCACCTGTCCCTCTTCGAGGGCGACCGCAACGCCTTCTACGAGTCGGGTGCCGAGTACCAGCTCTCGAAGGTCGGCCGCTCCTTCATCGCGGGCCTGCTGAAGCACGCGGCGGAGACCGCGGCGGTCACCAACCAGTGGGTCAACTCCTACAAGCGCATCTGGGGCGGCTCCTCCCGCAGCGCCGGCGCGGGCGGCGAGGCCCCTTCGTACATCTGCTGGGGCCACAACAACCGCTCGGCCCTGATCCGCGTCCCGATGTACAAGCCGGGCAAGACCGGCTCCTCCCGCGTCGAGGTCCGCTCGATCGACTCCGGCGCCAACCCGTACCTCACCTACGCCGTCCTCCTGGCCGCCGGCCTGAAGGGCATCGAGGAGGGCTACGAACTCCCGGCCGGCGCCGACGACGACGTCTGGGCCCTCTCCGACGCGGAACGCCGGGCGATGGGCATCGAACCCCTCCCGCAGAACCTCGGCGAGGCCATCTCCCTGATGGAGCGCAGCGAACTGGTCGCCGAAACCCTCGGCGAGCACGTCTTCGACTTCTTCCTCCGCAACAAGAAGCAGGAGTGGGAGGAGTACCGCAGCGAGGTCACGGCCTTCGAGCTCCGCAAGATGATGCCGGTGCTGTAACCGCAGGTCAGCGGTGATACTCCAGTCACACGGCACTCCGGGCCGACGGCACTCAGCCGTCGGCCCGGAGCCGTTCACCCCTCCTGGGCCGTCTGTGGGCCGTCAGTCGCCGGATCGGCCGCCCGGTAGACCTCATCGACGGCCCGCAGGGTGCGCTCGTGGCTGCTCGGCATCAGGTGCGTGTAGACCCGGAGCGTGAAGCCGGGGTCGCCGTGTCCGAGGTACGTGCTCAGAGCCTTGATGTTCTCCCCGGAGTCCAGCAGGACGGACGCGTAGAAGTGCCGCAGCGCGTGCATCCCGTGCTCGCGCGCGGCCTGGTGACGCTCGCCCGGCCGAGGCTCCGGGATGACGCCGGCCTGCACGAGGGCGAACTTCCACACCCGCGTGTTGAAGTCGGTGCGCAGCACCGCGCCCCCGCCCGGGAGGGAGAAAAGCAGTCGCTTGGTGACGAGCGGTCCGTCCGGCTTGAGCCAGGGAAGCCTCACGTCCACCGGCTGGAACTCCTCGCGGTGCTCCCGCAGCACCTGCCCGATACGGCGGGGGAGCGGCACATCCCGTTCCTTTCCCCGCTTGGGCGGACCGAAGACGAGGTGCCCGTTCGCCACCTTCACCTGATTGGCCACCCGTAGCCATTCACCGCGGAAGTCCTCGGGGTCGTCCTGCAGGCCGAAGATCTCACCCTGCCTGAGCCCCAGTCCCCCGCCGGCATCGGCCACTGCCCGGTACCGCTTCGGCAGCGCCGCCCGGACGGCGAAGAGCCGCTCGGTTGTCCACGGCCTGACCCGCGGAGCGACCGGCGCAGGCGCCCGGACTGTACGGGCCTTGCACGGGTTCTTCGCCAGCAACTCGCCATCCACCGCGGCAGCGAGTACGGCGGACACGCTCGCGAAGATGACGCGCCGGTACGAGGAGACCGGCAGGACCTGTTCCAGTTCGCTGAGCCGGTCGCGGATGTGCTCCGGCCGGAAGGAGTCGAGCGGCCGCGTGCCGAGGTACGGGAACGCGTGCTTGCGCCGGTGTTCGAGCACCGGGGCCGCACTTCCTTGAGCGGGGCAGGTCAGGTCGGGCGCGGGTAGTGGCTGACGCTCGGCTGGGTGTGGAACGGCTGGTCCTGGCAGTCCTCGGACCAGCTCTGGTTAGGTCTCGTGTGCAGGTCAGAGCCCTGACGGGTCCTATAAGCCGGGTGGGCTGGTTTGTCAAGTCCCGACTTTCCGTGCCGTGACCGCAGGCCCGTGGGTGGGGCGCAATGGAGTGACGGTTGACGCCGAAAGACGGCGGACGGGCAAGCGCCCCACCGAATTCCACGACCTCTCCTGAGGAGCCTTTCCCCATGACCGCCACCCGGATCCGACGTGTCGTCCCCCGCCTGATCGCCACCCTCCTGGCCGGCGGAGGCGCCTCGCTCTCCTCCACGGCTTTCACCGCTCCCACCACGACAACCGCAAGCGTCACCACCGACACCGAACATCCGAGGGGGCCAGGCATGTCGAACGCAAGATCAAAAATATCCAGGGCGTCAAGCTCAGCCGACAGAACCCTCCTCCGCCTGTATCTAGCGATTTACATTACAGCAACCGGAGTGCTTGTTCTTGTTGCAGTTACTGCCACATTGATGGCGATTGCCAATCTGCAGCCTTGGATCTTCGGGCCCATCGCGGCAGTGTCGGGCTTGACTCTTTTTCTCGCCTACCATAAACGACATCGAGAATTCCGCCTGCGCCAACACATACCAGGTCCGAAGCCTGCCTTCTTCATGGGAAATCTAGCAGATCTTTTGACGTTCGGGCAGGGGCATCGGGATCTAGCCCTGGGGAAATTGCACGAAAAATATGGGCCGATCGTTCGCATTCACCTAGGGTGGGGCTCCCGCCCTTATGTTTCAGCTAATAGGGCATCTAAGAACCTCCATAACAGATCTTTCGACTCTAATCGGCAAGCAGATAGAACCATTCTCCCCATCAGCATGATGGGGATGCCCGGCGGGGAAGAACTACAAAGCCACCGACGCTCGATCGGTAACCTTCTCAACAGGACCGCGCTAGGCCATTTCAAGCACGAGGCAGACGCATTCGCCGTTCAGTTCACCGAGAGAAACGGAGCGGACGGGGCAGGGGATCCCGAAAGCCCGACGACCCTCCTCCGTGAAGTGCAAAGCTGGAGTGCCAACTCTCTGGGACGTCTACTTTTTGGGACATCCTGGCGTTCTCCTGATCTTCCCAGGTACCTGGATTGCCTCGGGCGAATCGAAGAAGAGATCGGCTATCGCGCTTTCCATCCACCCTTCCGCCGCTTCATCTTCCTGCACCGCACCCTTCAGACTCGATCCGCGTACAGGTATCTGGCTTCAACCCTAAGCGCGATGTTGGATAATCGAGGGTGCCCTGTCGCCACCAAAGGCGCTGGAGAAGATCGCGCGACTGTCGCTGAGCGAATAAGAAAGGAGGATGGCTGGAGGCGGCGGCAGCGAATCGAAGAAGTGATGTCGCTAGTACTTGGTGGTACCGACGCCATGACATACGCCATCACTCAATCTCTTATCGAACTATCGCACAATCCGCAAATTCAGCACAAGGTGCAGGCTTCCTGGGCTCCTGCAGGGGATGGGGAACCCAGGAAAAACAAGGAGGCGTCAGAGATGGTGCGGGCGGTGTTCTACGAGACGCTGAGACTTCACCCCCCGGTTCCGTTCAGCTCCAAGTGTTCAGATCGCCTAGACGTCGAAGAGGGCGGGATCCTCATACCAGCCGGAACGAATCTCCTTTGGGCGAAACCGGCGATTGGCGTCAACCCCGAGATATTCGAGGAAGCGCTCCGATTTGATCCGAGCAGGTTCGAGGAGGGGGCTAGCCTGGCAGATTTCTTGCCATTCGGTGCCGGTCCCCGCCATTGCATCGGCAGTCAGGCTGCAGAACAACTCTGCATTGCGCTCTTGTCCCACATCCTCAGAGCATTTTCTGTGGAACCGGTTAATGACGCAGTCATGACCCTCACTGCGAAAGTTGCCGTTGTTCCTTCATGTATTCCCGTGAGACTCCAGCCGCTAACCTCGCGCTTTCACGAAGCGAGCCGTCCGGCAGTTGGTCAAAACAGCGGAAAGTGCCTCTGGCCAGCGAGGATGTGAGTCATGACTTCCTCCGCAACAAGAAGCAGGAGTGGGAGGAGTACCGCAGCGAGGTCACGGCCTTCGAGCTTCGCAAGATGATGCCGGTGCTGTAGGCGCGGGTCAGACGCCCTCCGGGGCCGGAACCACCTTCAGGGCAACTTACGGGGCCGACGGCATTCAGCCGTCGGCCCCGAGCTGTTTACTCCGATGTACTGAACATCGGTGCACTGGCGCCAGGCGTGGTGACAGGCGGAGTGGCTCGCGCCGTAGGGAGGGGGCATGGTCGTCCACACCGCGGTCCCCCTCCCCGCCGGAGCCGGAGCCGGAGCCGGAGCCGAAGCCGAAGCCGGAGCCGGAGCCGCGGCCCCCGTCGGCCCCGAGCGCGTCTGGTACGCGTCGTACGGCTCCAACATGCACATGGACCGGCTGGCCGCCTACCTCGCCGGCGGCAGGCCGCCCGGGGCCGCGCGCACGTATCCCGGCTGCCGGGACCGGCGGGCGCCGGAGCGGTCCGTCGCCGTCGAGCTCGACGGACGCCTCTACTTCGCCACCGAGTCGCCGGTGTGGACCGGGGGCAGGGGCTTCTACGATCCGACGGCGCCCGGCCGCATGCGGGCGCGGGCCCATCTGGTGACCGTGGGGCAGCTGTCGGACATCGCCGCGCAGGAGATGTACGGGGAACCGGGCACGGACCTCGACCTGAGCACGGTCCTGCGCCGGGGACGCGACGCGTTGGGGCCCGGGCGCTACGAGACGCTGATCTGCCCGGGCACGATCGAGGGCATCCCGCTGCTGACCCTCACCGCGCCGTGGACCCTCCGGGATGTCGAGCCGCTCATGCCCTCGGCCGCGTACCTGCGATACCTGGCCGGGGGCCTGCTGGAATCGGGGCCGTGGGACGAGCAGGACATCGCCGAGTACCTGTCCGCCTGCCCCGGCGCGGCCGGCAACTGGACCCCGGCCCACGTCCTGGAGCTCCTCACGGGCGACGCCGGCCGCTGAGGCCCGCCGCCGGGGGCGGGGCCCCGTGCGTGCGGCTCGGGGTCACGCCGGCGGGACCGCGCGGTGCCAGACCGGCCGGGCCTGGGTGGGGTGGGCCGTGGTGACGTGGAGTTCCGCGTCCAGGCCGAGGACCACCGTCGTGGTGGCGCCGCCCTGTTCCAGCGTGCCCGCCGGGGCGCCCGCGAACAGCATCGCGGACTCCGTCCACGCCGGCGGGCCGCCGAGGCCCGTCGTGCTGACGGTGCCCGAGTCGGCGCGGCCCGACAGGAGGCGGCCGGCCACGCCGACCGCGCCGTAGCCGGCCCGGCCGCCGGCCTCCGTGATGCTGGAGACGGCCGGCTTCGCGGTGCCCGTGCCCGCCGTGACCAGGGCGGTGCGCACGACGCCCGAGTCGGGGCGCCGGAAGTACAGGCGGACGCCCGCGGCTTCCGGGGCCGCGGTCAGGGGCACGGTGGTGGCCGGGAGCCCGGTCGGGAAGGGCCCGGCCAGCGGGGCGTCCGGAGCGGGCTGGATCCAGGCGAGCACGGACTGGGTGGTGGCGACGTAGAGGTGGCGCCGTCCGGCGGAGTCGGTGGCCGTCACGGGGTCGCTCTGCAGGTCCGCGCCGCCGAGGCGCTGCCAGTCGCCGAAGCTGCCCGAGGCCTGCTGGACACGGGCACGCAGGGTGCGGTGCGCGTCGCGGACGTACACGGTCAGGCGGCCGTCCCGGTCGGCGGCCGCGGAAGGCGCGCTGATCGAGGAGGTGCCGTCCTCGTCGTTCGCCTCGGGCGTCCCGAGCGGGACCCATGTCCCGAAGGGGCCGCCGGGCCCGGTCTGGACGGCGTAGACGATCTCGCGCCGGTAGTCCTGCGGCCGCTGGCCGAAGACGGTGCGGGTGGCGAGGACGGCGACGCGTCCGTCGGGGAGGCGGGTGGTGGTGGCGCCCGGGTCGATGCCGGTGCCGGGCAGCAGGGCCGGGCCCTGCCACGCGGCGCCGGGGCCGGTGCCGGCGCCCCGGCTCCAGACGGCCATCTGTCCGTCGAGGACGGCGAAGGCGTACAGCCGGCCGGTCGTGCCCTGGGTCAGCCAGGAGGCGTTGTCGGCGCGGGCATAGCGCAGGGACTGGGCCCAGTTGTGGCCGGTCGGGCTGCCCGCGACCTTGCGGTCGCCGCAGCCGGAGGGGGAGCCGCAGTAGTTCTGCTTGTCGTGCCAGGCGTACGTCTTGAGGAAGCCGGTCTTCGTCTCGGCGGTCTGCGGGTCCAGCGCGTGCGGCAGGCTGCCGTTGTGGTAGCCGAGGTAGCTCTGGACGGTGAAGCGCGGCCGCTGCCCGACCGGCACCCGCGCGGCGTACGAGGCAGCCGCGGCCTGCGCGAACCGGGCCCCGTACATGTGGTCCTGGTGGTCGGTGTACCTGCCGGTGTGGGCGTACCGCCCCGGCGTCGGGTCCTGCATCCGTATCGTCGTCGGCTTGTACCGTTCCAGGATCCCGGCTATCGCGGCTATGACCTGGTCCTTGGTGTACGTGTGCGCCTGCTTGACCGGGGTGCCGGAGGCGAGCTGGGGCGCGAGCGCGGGTATCCGGCCGTACCAGAGGCCGCGCAGGCTGTCCGCGGTGTCCGCGACGGGGGCGCGGGACTCGCGCATCTGGAGCCAGACGAGGTTGACGTTCGGCTTCGCGATGAGGACGTCGAGCTCGGCCTGGCCGCCGCCCGCCGTGGGTATGACCGTACGCCGCCAGGCGCTGGTGCGGTCGCCGGTGGCCATCTCGGCGTAGGCCGACCGTATGCCGTTCTGCCGGGCCTCCGAGTAGTGGGCGCGGTCGGCGGGCTGCTCCGGGTCCTTGGCCGCGCCGCCGCCGGCCTCGTTGCGGCCGTCCGCTTCGCCGGAGGTGAGGTACAGGGTGGTGAGCGGGGTGCCGGACAGCAGGGAGCGGCTGAGGTCCGGGTTCATGAAGAAGAGGTCGTCGTCGGGGTGGGCGACGACCTGGACGACCGATCCGGAGGTGGTGCTCGCGGGCAGGGCGGCCGCCGGATCCGTCCCCGGGTTGCCTTCGGCGGCCGTCTGCTGGCCGGAGGCCACGGCGAGCACGCCGGTGACGCCGACGGTGAGCATCGGGAGCACGGTGGCGAGGAGGAAGCGGCGGCGGGATACGGGCATCGGTTGCGCCTTGGGGTCGTTCCGGCGGAAGAGAGGACCGCTGAGCAGCCGTCGGTCAGGGTCGGCCAGTCGGTGTCGGTCAGTCAATGAGAGGCCAATTCGGGCAACTTGGTTCACCTAGTCGGCCGATGACTTCTGATTTCCGGAAGTGACCGTCTGCAAGGGTGCCGTGTGTGCGCTTCGTACGCGTATGTGACCGGTATGTGGACGCCGTTCATCCCGCCGTATACCAAAAAACGCCCCGATAAGGGGCGTTGATTGAGTGATGTGACTAATATCCGAGAGGTCCAATATATCAGTGATACGGGATATTTTGCGCCCATGTGCCCCTGCCCCTCAGGGCGTCTACGGCCCCGCCGTCCGCGGTCCCACGGGCCGCCACGGCGCGAGGTGCGCGTCCGCGTCGTCGGCCGACGAGGTCACGTACAGCCGTGCGTCCAGCCCCACCACCGCCAGGCTCACCATGCTCTTGCCGGTCATCGTCGACGAAGGCGCTCCGACGAACATCAGCGGCGACCGCTCCCACGGCCGCCCCCACCCGACGTCCGAGCCCAGCTGCCCGCCCGAGGCCCGTCCGGCCAGCAGGTGGCCGCTCGCCGTCACCGAGCCGAAGCCCGACAGCCCGCCGAGGTCGGCGAGGCCGCTCACCTTGAGCTTGCCGTCGACCGTGACCAGGGCGGTGCGGACGTTGCCCGAGCCCGGCTTGCGGAACCACAGCCGCACGCCGCCCTCGCGCCCCTCCGCCGTGATCGGCAGGGCCGTGTCCGGCAGTCCGGTCGCCGTGGCCGGACCCAGCGCGGCGCCCGGCTCGGGCTGCACCCAGCCCAGCACGGTCTTGGTGGTCGCGGCCAGGACGACGCGCCGGCCGGCCCCGTCGGTCGCGGCGGCCGGGCTGCCGTGCAGGTCGGAGCCGCCGTGGTGGTCCCACGGACCCCAGTGGCCGTCGGTCGACTGGACCCGTCCGCGCAGGGTGTACGCGCCGTCGCGGACGTAGACCGCCAGCTGCCCCGAGCCGTCGACGGCCACCGCCGGCGCGCTGATGTCGGAGGTCCAGTCCTCGTCGCAGGCCTCCGGCGTGCCGAGCACCGTCCAGTCCTCGAACTCCTCGGAGCCGGGTTCCTGCTGGACGGTGTAGACGATTTCGCGCTTGTAGTCGGCGGGCCCGGCGCCGAAGGAGGTGCGGGTACCGAAGGCGGCGATCCGGCCGTCCTTCAGCGTGACGGTGGAGATCCCCTGGTCCATGAGGGTGCCGGGGGCGCCGGGGAGCAGTCGCGGGCCGCTCCACTCGCCGAGCAGGCCCGCCCGGTGCCACAGGGCGAGCCGCCCGTCGAGCACCTTGAACGCCCACAGCCCGTACTCCTTGTCGGAGGTCAGCCAGGAGGTGCTGGTGCCGCGCGCGTAGTTGATGGAGGAGGTCCAGTTGTTGCCCTGGGGGTGCTCGGCGACCTTGAGGTCACCGCAGCCCGCGACGCTGCCGCAGTGGTTCTGCTTGTCGGTCCACGCGTACGTGTCCAGTATGTCCAGCTTCTCCTTGGCCTCGTCCGGGTCGAGCGCGCTGGGGAGCGAGCCGTTGAAGTAGCCGAGGTAGTTCTGCACCGCGAAGTGCGGACGGTCCTGGGCCTCGACGTCCTGCGCGTACGCGCCGAGCGCGACCTGGACGAAGCGGGCGCCGTAGAAGTGGTCCTGGTGGTCGGTGTACCGCTTCGTGCCGGGGAACCGGCCGGGGGAGGGGTCCTGCGAGCGGATGGTGGTCGGTTCGTAGCGCTCCAGGACTCCGAGGAGGGTCTGGACGACCTGGTCCTTCGTGTACGCGAAGTCCTGCTTGACCGGAGTGCCGGAGGCGAGCATCGACTCCAGGCGGGGGACCTTGCCGTCCCAGAGGCCGTGGAGGCTGTCGGGGCGTTCCGCGTAGACGTTGCCGGCCTCGCGCAGCTGCAGCCAGACCAGGTTGACCGCGGGCTTCGCGACGAGGACGTCGAGCTCGGCGTGGCCGCCGCCCCCGGTTGGTATGACGGTGCGCTTCCAGGCACTGCCCCGGTTTCCGGTGGCCATCTTCGCGTAGGCGGCGCGTATGCCGTTCTGGCGGGCCTCGGCGTAGGCGGGCTTGTCGGGCGGGGTGGTGGACTGCTCGTCGGAGCCGGCGTTGACGCCGTCGGCCTCGCCCGAGGTGAGGTACACCGAGGTGACGGGGTGGCCGGAGGCTATGGAGTAGCACAGGTCCGGGTTCATGAAGTAGAGGTCGTCGTCGGGGTGCGCCACGATCTGGAGCACCCGGCCGGGATCGGGCCCGTCCGCGGGCGCGGCGGCCGGCACGGACGCCTGGGAGAGGGGGGCGCCGATGGTGGTGAGGCCCTGGAGGGCGTCGTTGCCCCGGAGCACGAGCATGGTGCCGGCGGCGGTGGCGGCGCAGAATCCGACGACTTTGACGAGCCTGGCCCGGCGGGTACGGGTCCCCGGGCGCGGGGCGTCGGCGTCGTGGTGGCCGGAGCCGTGGTGGCCGGAGCCGTGCGGGCCGGAGCCGTGGTGGCCGGAGCCGTGCGGGCCGGAGTCGCGTGGGCCGGAGCCGTGCGGGCTGGAGTCGCGTGGGCCGGAGCCGTGCGGGCTGGAGTCGCGTGGGCTGGAGTCGCGTGGGCCGGAACCGTGGTGGGCGGAGTGGCGCGGGCGGGAGTCGTCAGGGCCGCGACCGCGCAGGCCGGAGTCGTCCCGGGACACGGGTTCGGGCATCGGGACTCCTCCAGGCCGGTCGGCGGGGAGCGGGCCCCATCACGTCGCATTCTCCGGATAATCTGACAATCCGCCCCATCGTACGGGTCGGTGAGCCGAAGGCCTGCTCCGGCTAGGCTCTCCCCGGGCGATCACGGACCGCACCCGCGACCACGGGACCCGCGAACCGCCCGGCCAGGGCAGAGGCAGAGGCAGAGGCAGAGCAGCCGACGTACGCGGGAGGCGGCGGGATGACAGTCCCGGGACGCAGGAGCAGTACCTTCAGCCGGCTGCTGCGCAGCGGCTTCACCGACCTCGCCGCCGCCACCCGGCTGCTCGACTCCGGGGCCCTGGCCGCCGTACGCACCGATCCGGTGCTCCTCGACGCCCTCGGAGCCACCGCGGACCCCGACCTCGCCCTCCTCGGACTCGTCCGGCTCGCCGAGGCGCAGAGCGACGACGAGCGGCCCCTCCTCCTCGACACGCTCGTCAGCGCCAAACCCCTCCGCGACCGCCTCCTCGGCGTGCTCGGCGCCTCCGAGGCCCTCGCCGACCACCTCGCCCGCCACCCCCAGGACTGGCGGGCCCTCGTCACCTACGAGGCCGCCGACCTGCACCCGGGGCTCCCCGAGTTCGAACAGGGCCTGGCCGGCGCCCACGACCCCGTAGCCCTGCGCGTCGCCTACCGCCGCTGCCTGCTCTCCATCGCCGCCCGCGACGTCTGCGGCACCACCGACGTGGCCCAGGCCGCCGCCGAGCTCGCCGACCTCGCCACCGCCACGCTGCGCGCCGCCCTGCGCATCGCCGCTGCCGCCGCCCCCGCGGACGCGGCCGCCTGCCGGCTCGCCGTCATCGCCATGGGGAAGTGCGGCGGCCACGAGCTGAACTACGTCTCCGACGTCGACGTCATCTTCGTGGGCGACGCCACACCCGGGACCGACGAGGGCGAGGCCGTCCAAGCCGCCACCCGCCTCGCCTCCCACCTCATGCGGATCTGCTCCGAGACCACCGTCGAAGGCACCATCTGGCCCGTCGACGCCAACCTCCGCCCCGAGGGAAGAAACGGTCCGCTCGTCCGCACCCTCGCCTCCCACCTCGCCTACTACCAGCGCTGGGCCAAGACCTGGGAGTTCCAGGCCCTCCTCAAGGCCCGCGCCGTCGCCGGCGACGAAACGCTCGGCGCCGAGTACATCCAAGCCATAACCCCCCTCGTCTGGCAGGCCGCCGAACGCGAGAACTTCGTCGCCGACGTCCAGAAGATGCGCCGCCGCGTCGTCGACAACATCCCCGCCGCCCAGGTCGAGCGCGAACTGAAACTCGGCCCCGGCGGCCTGCGCGACGTCGAGTTCGCCGTACAGCTCCTCCAGCTCGTCCACGGCCGCTCCGACGCCACCCTGCATTCCGGCAGCACCCTCGACGCCCTGCACGCCCTGGCCGCCGGCGGCTACGTCGGGCGCGCCGACGCCGCCCAGCTGAACGACGCCTACCGCTTCCTGCGCGCCATGGAACACCGCATCCAGCTCTACCGGCTGCGCCGCACCCACCTCGTCCCCGAAGACGAGGCCGACCTGCGCCGCCTCGGCCGCTCCATGGGCCTGCGCACCGAACCCGTCGCCGAGCTCAACAAGGCCTGGCGCCGGCACGCCTCCGTCGTCCGCCGCCTGCACGAGAAGCTCTTCTACCGCCCGCTCCTCGACGCCGTCGCCCAGCTCGCCCCCGGCGAGACCCGGCTCTCCCCCCGCGCCGCGGGCCAGCGCCTCGAAGCCCTCGGGTACGCCGACCCGGCCGCCGCCCTGCGCCACCTCGAAGCGCTCGCCTCGGGCGTCACCCGCAAGGCCGCCATCCAGCGCACCCTGCTGCCGGTCCTCCTCGGCTGGTTCGCCGACTCCGCCGACCCGGACGCCGGCCTCCTCGGCTTCCGCAAGGTCTCCGACGCCCTCGGCAAGACCCCCTGGTACCTGCGGCTCCTGCGCGACGAAGGCGCCGCCGCGGAGAACCTCGCCCGCGTCCTGTCCGCCGGCCGCCTCGCCCCCGACCTCCTGATGCGCGCCCCCGAAGCCGTCGCCCTGCTCGGCGACCCCGAAGGCCTGCTGCCCCGTACCCGCGAAGCCCTCGAACAAGAGGTGCTCGCCGCCGTCGGCCGCGCCGAGACCCCCGAAGCGGGCGTGGCCGCCGTCCGCGGAGTCCGCCGCCGCGAGCTGTTCCGCACCACCGCCGCCGACATCATCGGCTCCTACGGTACGGAGGACAGCCCGGCCGAGGAGGACCACGGAGCCTTGGTCGACCGGGTCGGGAACGCCGTCTCCGACCTCACCGCCGCCACCGTCGCCGGCGCCCTGCGCGCCGCCGTCCAGGGCCACTGGGGCGACACCCTGCCCACCCGCTTCGCGATCATCGGCGTCGGCCGCTTCGGCGGCCACGAGCTCGGCTACGGCTCCGACGCCGACGTCCTCTTCGTCCACGCACCCCGCGAAGGCGTCGACGAACAAGAGGCCGCGAAGGCGGCCCAGGCCGTCGTCGCCGACATGCGCAGGCTCCTCCAGCTGCCCACCGCGGACCCGCCGCTGCTCATCGACGCCGACCTGCGCCCCGAAGGCCGCTCCGGACCGCTGGTGCGCACCCTCCCCTCCTACGCCGCCTACTACCGCCGCTGGTCCCTGACCTGGGAGTCCCAGGCCCTGCTGCGCGCCGAACCGATCGCGGGCGACGCCGAGCTCGGGGCCCGCTTCATCGAGCTGATCGACCCGCTGCGCTATCCGACGGACGGCCTCGGCGAGGACGCGGTACGCGAGATCCGGCGGCTCAAGGCCCGGATGGAATCCGAACGCCTGCCCCGCGGCGCCGACCCGACCCTCCACACCAAACTGGGCCGCGGAGGCCTCAGCGACGTCGAGTGGACCGTCCAGCTGATCCAGATGCGGCACGCCTGGGCCGAACCGGGCCTGCGCACGACCCGGACCCGCGAGGCGCTGGCCGCCGCCCATGCGGCCGGGCTGATCCCGACGGAGGAGGCGCAGATCCTCGACGAGGCCTGGGTGCTGGCCACCCGGGTCCGCAACGCCGTGATGCTGGTCCGCGGCCGCGCCGGGGACACCTTCCCCTCCGACACGCGCGAACTGGCGGCGGTCGGCCGCTACCTCGGCTATCCGGAGGGCCGGGTCGGCGAGATGCTGGACGACTACCGCCGCATCACCCGCCGCGCGCGTGCCGTGGTGGAGGAGCTGTTCTACGGCGCGTAGGGCCTCGCCGCCGACCCCTGTACGGCGGCGAAGCCCTACGCGTGCCCCCGCGGGCTACGGGAGGGGCTTGTCGTAGCCCTTGTCCTGGTCGGAGTCGTAGATCTGCCGGCCCTGGGCGTCGTAGCCCCGGATCCGCGGGGCCGTGGTGACGGGCCGGTCCAGGACGCCGGTGGCGGCGAACCAGCCGCGGTCGAGGGCCGCTTCGACGGTGGCGCCGCCGTAGCTGACGGTGATCCGGGCCACGTCGGAGGTGACGGTGCCGATGCTGCCCCAGCGGTACGGCAGCCTCCAGGCGCCCTCGGAGCGCAGCCGCTGGAGGTAGAGCTTGCCCGCGTTGATGTCGGGGGCCACCGCGGCTCCGCCTTCGGGCTTCCCGCTCCCGCCGGAGGAGGAGTTCCAGCTGGAGGCCCGGCCTTCCTTGACGGAGCAGATCAGCCGGGGCTGTGACGGAGCGTCCTTGACGGCGACGATGAGCTGCCCGTCCCCCGGGGAGTTGTCGTTGCCGGTGCTGCGCTGGGCGAGCAGGATCCGGTAGTCGGCGGGCCGGCCCGGGTCCGGCCGCTGGTTCTCCGGCGCCGCGGAGTACGTCCGGTCGGCGTCGAGGCACATCTCCAGCCCGGCGGCCGCCTCCTGGAGCGTGATCCCGTCGGCGAGCTGCCCGGGAGTCGCGGGTGCGGCAGGCCCCGGGGGCGGCTGGGGGGACGGCGGGGACGTGGTCGGTCCCGGTCCGCCGCCCGCCGCGGACACCTGCTCCGAAGGGCCGCCGCTGGTGCCGGCGAGGGCGAGCGCCGTGGCCGGTAGGACGGCCAGCACGAACAGGGCGGCTCCCGCCACCGCCAGCCGGCGCCGCCGCTGCTCCGTGCGGCCCTGCCGGACGATCTCCGGATACGGCACGGCCGCGGGCCGTACGCCCTCGGCGCCCCGGGCCATCCATTCCCGCAGGTCCAGCTCGAACGCGTCGCCCTGCGCGCCGATCCGGCGGCCGCCGGGCC
>NZ_JAGGOW010000054.1 GCF_018614135.1 Streptomyces sp. ISL-66 | reverse complement strand
GGCCCGCTCCGGCCCGGTCGCCGCCCCGGCGGACACCCCGCTCGGCGCCCCGGCCGCGGCCCCGGCCGCCGCTACGGCCGCCGCCCCGGCTCCCTGACCGCGCGAAAGCCCCGTAACGCCCGGGAGGCGGCCGCCCCTTGAGCGCGCCGGGACTCGTGGATCACAATCCGCAGATGGCAACGCCCCCGTACAGCAGCTGGATGCGGTACTTCTCGCCCACCGCGAATCACCGCAGACTCGGCCTGGTGTGCCTCGGTGTGGGGGTGCAGCAGGGCATGCTGCCCGTCGTCGGGCCGCGCGTGCTCGACCACCACGTCGCCGTGGTGGTCTCCGCCGGCCGGGGCTGGTTCAGCCACGGCGGCCGGGCGCCGCAGCCGGTGACGGCCCCGGCGCTGCTGTGGCTGGTGCCGGGGGTGGAACACCACTACGGGCCCGATCCGCAGACCGGCTGGGACGAGTGCTTCGTGGACTTCGCCGGCCACAGCGTGGAGGCGTACACCGACCTCGGCTACGTCACCCCGGACCGGCCGCTGGTGCCGCTGAGCGGGACGACCGGGGTCCGGCACGTGGTCGACGGGATCGTACGGGCGGCCCGGCTCGGCGGCCCGCTGCTGGAGGTGGAGGCGGCGGCGGCCGTGCACGGGCTGCTCGTCGCGCTGCGCTACGCCCGGGCCGAGGTCTCCGTCCACGGGGACACCGTGATGGACACCCTGGCCCGGGACGCGCTGCTGCCGATATCGGTGGCCGAGCACGCCGCCCGGCTCGGGATGCCGCTGCCCCAGCTGCGCTGGGCGGTGCGGTGCACTACCGGGGAGGGGGTCAAGGAGTACCTCCTCGGCATCCGCCTGAGCCGGGCGAAGGAACTGCTGGCGCGGACCGACCTGCCGGTCGCCGGGATCGCCCGGCGGGTCGGTTACGAGGACGCCGCCTACTTCAGCCGGCTCTTCAGCCGCCGGGTGGGCATGGCGCCGGTCCGGTTCCGCGAGCAGCAGTCCGTGTCACGCTGGGCGACCGGCCGGCAGGTGGCCGGGATGCCACCGGATGGCCCGGGTCACGGCAGGTAGCCGATGTTGAGCTCGGCGACGGCCGTCCACGGGTTGCCCGAAACCTCCTTCGTGGCCTTGAGTTTGACGTAGCGGGCGGTCCGCGCCGTGAAAGCGACGTCCTGCTGGGCGGCGGTGTTCGCGAAGGTGCCGGAGGCGGCCGCCGTCCCCCAGGTGGCCCCGTCGGTGGAGGTGAGCACCTGGTAGTCGGCGATGCGCCCGTTGCTCTGCGTCTGGCGGGGCAGGTAGTGCAGGGCGGACACGTTGTACGAGGCGCCGAGGTCGAGGGTGATCTCGTGCGGCATCGGCGCGGTGGCCTGGTACCACTGGGTGTGCCAGATGGTGGCGCCGTCCCCGTCCAGGACGTTGGCGGCGGCGCCGTTCTCGCCGGCCGTCTCCTGGCTGTCGACCGCCTTGACGCTCATCTGGGTCTGCGGGACCAGGAGTTCTCCGCCGCCGCCCGTGCCGAGGTCGTCCACGGCGAGGTCGTCGAGGATGAAGTCGGCCTCGTTGTGGGAGCCTTCGCCCGTCACCTTCCGTACGCCGATCCAGGCGTCGGTCCCGGCGGTGAAGGTCTTGGTGAAGGTGGTGGCCGTACGGGCCTGGTTCAGCGCCGTCGCCGTCTCGGTGCTGCCGGAGCCGGTGATGAACTGGTAGTCGCCGCTGAAGCCGTTCTCGTAGGCGAAGGTGACCTTGTACGAGCGCCCCGGCGTGAGCCGCAGCGTCTGCGGGAGGGTCCGGTAGACCAGGCCCTGCCGTTCCTCGTGCGACTTCAGGGAGTTCTGGCCGCTGATCACGTCGTCGACGAGCTTCCCGCTCCACCCCGCCTGGGTGTACGGGGCGTTGCGCTGGGCGATGTGGGTGCGCGGGTCGGTGGCCGATCCGCCGGCGCCGCCGAAGGCGAAGGGGCCCCAGCCCGCGTCGACGTTCTCGAAGTCCTCGGTGAAGTAGTGGCCGTTCAGCGGGGTGCGGGCGGAGCGGACCACGCGGACGTCGTCCAGGTAGACGGTGCCGGAGCCGGAGGCCGCGGACAGTTTGAGGGTGGCCGTGGACTGGCCCGCCGGTACGTCGAAGAACACCTTCATCCGCTGCATCTTGGTGGTGTTCTTCTCGCTCCCGCCCAGGCTGTTGGTCAGCGTCGAGGAGTCGGCGTAGACGGAGGCGGCGGCGCCGCCCGCCGGGGTGACGGTGAGGGTGGTGACCCGGCCGGCCGGGGTGGAGACCCAGACGGAGGCGGCGTAGGTGCCGGGGGCGAGGCCGGTGAGCTGCTGGGAGACGGCGGGTGCGGTGTTCGGGGCCATCGTGAGCTCGCTTTGGCCCTGGGCGTTGCGGGTGACGGCGGCGCCGGCCTGGGTGACGGTCCAGGCGTTCAGGTTGCCCGCGAAGAAGGAGGGGTCCTTGACGGGCGTGCCCTCGCCCCAGTTCGGGCCGCTCTGGGCGGGGGCCGCGCCGTTGGTGACCACGTAGGCGGTCTTGGCGGTGGCGTTGATGGTGACCTGGCCGCCGGTGACGGTGAGGTCGCCGACCAACTGGCGCCCGGTGTCGCTCAGTTTGTAGAGCTTGGGCGAGGACCAGCCGGCGGGCAGGGTCCAGGTGGTGGAGCCGCCCGCGGTGTTCCAGTGGTAGAGCTTGCCGTCGCGGGGCAGCAGGTACGCCGAGCCGTTCAGGACGGTCCGGCCGCCGGTGGTGATCTTGCGGGTGCCGCCCGCGGTGGTGACGGTGGCGCCGTTCGCGAGGGTGAGCGAGTCGGCGGGCCATTTCACGACCGGGGATTCCTGGAGGTACTTGGTCGGCAGGTTGGTGGCGAAGGTGGTGGAGAGGAAGGCGGTGTAGTCCCGCTTGCCCTGCCAGCCCTCGTACGCGGTGATCTCGGCGCCGCCGAGCAGTGCGTTGCCCGCGATCCAGTCGTCCTTGGTGTGGTTGCCGATGAAGCGGGCGATCTTGGAGTTGATGCCCTTGAGGTCGGTGCCGCCGTAGTTGACGTCGGTCGCCCAGTGGTGCCAGAGCGACTGCTCCGTCATGGAGTTGGGGAACTCCGTGGCGAGCTGGTAGCCGAGGCCGCCGATCTCGCGTTCCAGCTTGCGCGAGACGTAGCCGTCGCCGTACCAGACGTCCACGTAGAGGAAGTCCAGCCCGGGGGCGGCCGCCTTGAGGTCCTGCAACCGCTTGAGGCGCCCGCCGGACTGCCCGTCCTTGCGGGTGTCCACGTAGTACGACTGGTCGAGCCAGTCCCAGCCGAGGCCGCCGCTCTGGTGGGCCGGGTCGAAGGTGGCCGAGACCGGGTACTCCTCGGTGGCGTTGACGTGCACCCCGAAGTCGGCGTTGTAGGCGTGGCCGACGGTGGTGAGGGTGTTCAGGTCGGTGGCGCCGCCGAGCTTGGAGCCGATGTTCTTGTAGTCCATGTGCGCCGAGTCGTGGCCCTCGGAGGCGTACCCCTTGAGGAGGACGAACTGGCCGAGGCCGTCGGTGGCCAGGTTGACCCGCTTGGTCTCGTCGAGGGTCTCGGCGAAGGGGTGGGTGGCCGCGGAGGCGAAGTTGAAGGGGATGCGCTGCACGACGCGGTCGGCGGTGTGCTCCCAGCCGGTGGGCGGGGTCCAGATGTCCCGGTAGGCGACGGCCGCGTCCTGCCAGTCGACGGTGGAGTCGTTGTTGCGGTCGGCGGTGATCGCGACCCGGGCGTAGGGCAGCGGCTCGGTATCGGTGTCCGCGGCGCCCGCGGCCCGGTAGAGCCAGGCTCCGCTCCACAGGCCCGCGCGCCGGTAGGAGCCCTTGTCGGTGACCTGCTTGCTGATCCGGCCGTTCTCGGTGGCGGTGCCGCCCGAGGGGGCGTCGTAGGAGGAGTTGGAGTCGATGGCGGCAGCGAGTTTGCCGGTGTTGGCCAGGCCGTACATGACGGTCGTGGCGGAGGCGTCGACCGGGGTGCTCGCCGTGACCGGGGTGAAGGTGTCCCCGGTGCCGGTGGTGGCGGTGTGCATCTTCGCCGTGGAGAGCGCGGCGCCCGCCTGATCGCTGCGCACGCTGACGAGGTTGTGGCCCGGGATCGCGAAGCTCCGTACGCGCAGGGCGGTCGTGTCCTCGATCGCGGTGACCTTGAATTCGACGACCGAAGCGGCCACCGAGAGCCGGGCCCTGACGGTCACTCCGGAGAAGGACAGCGCGTAGTCGACGGCGGCGGCCGAGGGCGTGGAGGTGACCGTGGGGGTGTAGGTGGTCCCGTTGACCACGATCGCGCCGATGGCGTCCTCGTTGCCGTTCAGCAGGTCCCCGGTGGTCCTCCGGGTGTAGCTGATGACGCGGGGGAAGGCGCTGTCCACGCTCACGGCCAGCTCGGGCGAGGTGATCGTCACGGGCGCGGCCGCCGCGGCGGGGGCGGCGGGCACGGCCACGACCAGGGTGGCGACCAGGCCGGCCACCGCGGCCGCGGCCGGCCAGAGTGGGGTTCGCATCGGACCTCCGGGAGTCGGCGCTTCCTAGGCGGAAGACCGCGCGACAATGGAGGCCGGCGGTCCGCTCACTGACTGGACAGCTTGCGGACCGCGGCACTACAGGCCCATGGACAAAGCAGATCGCCGTCCTGGACTTATGTGACCGGGGGGTCACACGGGCGATGGGTCCGGCCAGAGCAGTCGTGCTGTGGCCGGGAAGGTTCACCGGGGTCGCGGCGTCAGCACCAAGGGCTGCCCGGGGGTGCCCTTAGGTACTCGCGGGTACCAGGACGACGGCCGTGCCGTAGGCGCACACCTCGGTTCCCGCGTCCGCGGCTTCCGTGACGTCGAACCGCATCATCAGCACCGCGTTCGCACCGCGTGCCTTCGCCTGCTCGATGAGCCGATCCATCGCCTGGTTGCGGGTCTCCACCAGGGTTTTGGTGAGGCCCTTCAGTTCGCCGCCGATCATCGACTTCAGGCCCGCGCCGATCTGGCTGCCCAGGTGGCGCGAGCGCACGGTGAGTCCGAAGACCTCGCCGATGACCTGCTCGACCCGGTAGCCGGGGGCGTCGTTGGTCGTCACGACCAAGACACCGGTCTGCTGTGCGCCGGGGCCGCCGCCGTAGTCTTCGATTCCCATGGCTTCCACTGTGGCGGCGCAGGGCGGCGCCCGCATCCGCAGGGTCGCTCAGGCCAGCCGGGCGGCGAAGCCGGACTCGTGGGCCACCACCACGGCCTGCGCGCGGCTGGACAGCCCCAGCTTGCTCATGCAGCGGTGGACGTGGGTCTTGACGGTGGCGGGACTGAGTACGAGGCGTGCGGCGATGTCGGCATTGGACAGCCCGGCCCCGACCAGGCCGAGGATCTCGCGTTCGCGCGGGGTCAGGGTGTCCAGGCCGGGGCGCGGAGCACGGGCGGCGGCCGGGGCGGCGTACGTGTTCACGAGCCCGCGCAGGGCTCCCGGGCTGAACAGCATCTCGCCGGCGTGCACGGTGACGATGGCGGCGAGCAGTCGATCGGGCGGGGTGTCCTTGAAGAGGAAACCGCCGGCCCCGACGCGCAGGGCCCGGAAGACGTACTCGTCGGAGTCGAAGGTGGTCAGCATGAGCACCTTGGGCCGCGGGCCGGCGCCGGCCTCGGCGGCGGCCAGGATCCGTTCGGTGGCCGTGATCCCGTCGATCCCGGGCATCCGGATGTCCATGAGGATCACGTCGGGGCAGGTCTCGGCGGCGAGCCGCACCGCCGCTTCCCCGTCCTCGGCCTCGCCCACGACCTCGTAACCGGGCGCGGCGGTGAGCAGCGCGGTCAGTCCGGACCGGATCAGGAACTGGTCGTCGACGACGAGGACGCGCAGCACGGTCACTCCCGGCACGGTCCCTCCTTCCCGTTCCTGCTCCCGCTCAGCCGGCATGGCCTGCCCTGGACACGGGCACGGGCACGGGCACGGGCGGGTGGACGGCGGCGAGTGCGTGGGCCAGGGTGTCGGTGTCGCGCCAGTAGCCGAGTGGATCGGGCCAGTGGTGGAGCACGCTGGCCGATGTCCAGAGCGAGCCGACGGCATACGCGATCTCGGCGACGGCCGGACCCCTGGTGCGGATCCGGATCATCGCCGGGTGTGCGAGCAGCTGCACGTCGATCCCCCTTGTGTACACCCCTGGTTGTACAGGGTTACCACCCACGGGGGTAGCCGCCAGTTCAACCTGTGGATGGGCGAGAGGGGCGGACCGGCGCCCGTAGATTTCCTTGAGCCGGTCCCGACCGGCACTGGCCCTATCCCCCCGGGGCCCGCCAGGCGGCCGTGCCCGTTCGGGGGCGGGCACGGCTCCGCCGGGGCACGTCCGTGTTCGCGGCCCGCTCAGGCCTCCGGACGGACGGCTCGCGGGCCCAGGCAGCGCGCGCCGAAGGCCCGTACCCGCTCGCGCAGTTCACGGTCCGCCGTGACCACGACGCACCCGCCGCGCTCCGCGCGGGCCGCCACCAGCTCCACGATCCGGTCGTCGCCGCTGCCGGGCGCCGAGTCCACCCGTACCCCGGGCACGGACTCGACGCCCCGGGCGGCGCCCTCGACGACGAGGACGATCTCCTCGCCCTCGTCTCGCTCGGCCAGCCGGTCGCGCAGCCGTTCGGCGGCGCCGCGCCGGTCGCGCCACCAGCCGTCCGGTACGGATCCGACGACGTTGGCACCGTCCACGATCAGCAGGTTCGGACCGTTCACGTCGTTCAGGTCGTTCACGTCGCTCACCGGCCCAGTATGGGCAACGCGGCGGCCGGACCGGCGGGCCGGCGGGGCGGGCGGCCTAGAAGTCGCCGTAGTTGACCTGCCAGGTCGCCAGGCCCATCCGGCGCCAGATGGCCACCACTCGGTCCCGGTCGTCCAGGGAGACCCGGACCGCGTACCGGTCGCGTACGTGCGCGTTGAACAGCTCCGCCTTCACGATGTCGTCGCGGCGCGTGTCGCCCGCCGCGCGCATCCACAGCTCGTCGTACGGGACCCCGTGCTCCCGGAGCCAGGCCTCGGTGGGCTCGCGGTGCTCCTCGCCCCGCCCGGACAGCAGCACGATGACGTCGCCGTCGGCCCGCCGGAAGGAGTCCAGGGCGTCGCGCACCGGTGTGTTCAGCGTGTCGATGCCGCAGCGCGAGAAGTCGTACGGATTGCGGGCGCCGGTCATCGCGAGCGTGCCGTCGATGTCGCACATGACCGCCGTGGGCAGCGCCGGGTCGGCGACGTACGGGGACACGTCCGGCTGGTCGTTCAGCCACTGCTCGGTGAGCCGCCAGCCGCCCTTGCGGGCCTTCGCGTGCTTCTCGGCGAGTATCCGGATGATCTCCTCGCCCACCTGTCGCTCGCGCGCGGCGTCGCGGCGCAGGCACTCCTCCACGGGCACGTCGGTGTAGTCGTGCACGACGAAGGTGGCCCGCCCCGCGACGGCGGCCTTCAGCCGCTTGGGGATGTGCGAGGTCAGGTGGGTGTTGTCGACGACCACGTCGAAGCCGCCGTCGACGGCGGCGCTGACGGCCGCGTCCTGGATCTCCAGGACGGTCTGCTCGTGCTTGTACGAGCGCCCGCGCTCGGGGTCCGGCACGTCGAGCATGGCCCGCAGGTCGTCGAGGTTGACGCGGCGCATCCGGCCGCCGGACCGCGCCTGGAGTTCGCGCGCGGCCGTGGTCTTACCGGAGGCCGGCAGACCCGTCATGACGTGGACCACCGGGAGCGCCGGGGTCTGCCTGCCGCTCTCGGCCGCGGTCGCGGGCTCGGGCTCGGGCTCGGGCTCGGGCTCGGCGATGATCGCGCCCTGGGGCTCGGCCGCGGCCGCGGTCTCGGGCTCGGCCGCGGTTTCGGGGGCTTCGGACACGGGTCAGTTCTCCTCGTCGTTCGTGAAGGGGTCGGACGTCTCCGGCCGCACCTGCCGCCAGGTGCCGAGTTCGGTCGGTTTGCCGTCGAGGCGCTGGAACAGCGCGCCGCGGATCCCGCTGCCCGGCAGTCCCTTGGCGGCGCGCGCGAACGCGCCCCGGTCGCCGACCAGGTGGGCGAGCGACGCGTACGCCTCGTCGATGGCGCGCTCGCGGAGCGCGGCCTCGGCCTCGAGGCGTTCGATCACCGAGCGCACCCACTGGTCGAACTCGTCCGGCACCTGTTCCAGCAGCGCGTCGAGCGGCTTTCCGCCCGAGGCCTCGATCTCGGCGACGGTGCAGTTGAGGCCCTGGGCGAGCTGTTTGACGGGCAGGCCGGCGAACCGCTGGATGCCGTGGCCGCGCCAGATGTCCCGCTCGGTCACGCCGGTGAGCACCTTGTGGAGCCGTACGTACTCGGCGATCTTGGCCTTGGCGCGGACGCCCGAGGCGAAGCGCAGGACGAAGCCCTCGGCGTCGGTGCCGGTCGCGCCCGCACCGCCGGGCAGGGTGCTGGAGGCGGTCAGCGCGAGCAGCTCGCCGAGCGGCATGGCGGGCCACACGGTGACGACGGAGCCGATGCCCCGCCAGTGGACGGCGGCTTCGGCGAGCGGCACTTCGGTGCCGTCCACGCCCTCGGTGCGGTACGCGGCGAGGAGGACCAGGTCGCGGCGGTCGCCGTAGTCCACGACGATGCGGTTCTGCGGGTACAGGATCTCCGCGAGGTACGTGGTGCCGGGGACCAGGGCGGAGGTGTCCCGTCCGTCCAGGCGGCGCTGCGCCCAGGTGGCCTGAGTGCTGGTGAAGGAACCCCTGGACGCGACCCGCCACTTGTCCGCGTAGTGGAAGACCACCCCGAGGCTGCCGTCGACCTTGTCGTACACCTCGAACGGCTCGTCCGGCAGGGCCGGCGCGTAGGGCTGTCCGGACGTGTGCTCGCCGACGTTGAAGAACTTGGGCAGCGGCAGGGCGATCACCGCGCCGGTGACGTCGTCGGCGACGAGGCCGCGGCAGCGCGTGGTGACCTCGTTCCAGACCCGCTCGTACTGGGCGGTCCGGGTGTAGGTGTAGAGGGACAGCGGCAGTTCGGGGTGTGATTTGCGGATCACGTGGCCGGCGTCGATGGCCTCGGTCAGCGCCTGCGCGGGCATCAGGTCGTGGAGAGTCAGGCGGTCCTGGCTCATGGGGTTCCTCCCGGTTCGAGATGCCCCATTCTCCGGGCCGGGAGGGGCTGACCGAAACCGAATATCCGTCCGTTGCCGCAGGTCTGCGGCACTGCCCGGGTCTTCGTCGCCCAGCCGGTTGGTGCCGTTGATGTCCTCGGGCCGCAGGATCGCGTCCGCGACGCGTGCCCCGAATGCGGTCGGCGCGAAACCGCTGGGGCGCGGACCCGTCGGCGGTGGGGTGGACGAGGCGGGGCGTGGGCGACGACGGCGGGGGGGGTGGCGAGGGCGGCCGCTCAGTGGGAGATGCAGAGCTCGTTGCCCTCGGGGTCGGCGAGGGTGCTCCAGCTGTAGGGACCCTGGTTGCCGTCGTGGAGGTGCACGGCGCCCTTGGCGACGAGCCGCTCGACCACGGTCGCGGGGTCGTCCTCGCCCGTGCGGACGTCGAGGTGGACCCGGTTCTTGACCGTCTTGGCCTCCTCGACGAGCTGGAAGAGGACGCGGGGCGCCCGGTCCAGCCCCTCGGGGTGGCGGATCGCCTGGCCGACCCTCCAGACGAGGACGCCCCGGTGGGTGGTGGTGTCGTCCTCGCTCGCGTGCCCGGCGGCGATCATGCTCCGGATGAACTCCTCGTCGCTGGGCTCGACTTCCCATCCGAGGGCATCGGCCCACCAGTCGGCGAGAGCGTGCGGGGCGGCGGAGTCGACGGTCACTTGAAACGTGTAGGCCATGCGGGGACCCTACTGAGCGCCCCCGGCCCCTGCCACCATGACGGGCGCGCAGGAGGAACCGACGGCCCAGAGGGGCGATCACCAGCCTCCGGGGGCGAGCCGGCGGGTCGCGACCAGCTTCGCGAAGGTCAGCAGCCACGCGCCGACCGCGATCCAGAGCAGGACCGTGCCGAGGGGGCGCAGCCACTCCACACCGGTCGGGCCGGCCGCGGAGAGGCAGGCGGTGGCCGTCATGCCGAGCGGGAAGACGCTCGCCCAGCGCCGGACGTCGTAGCGCGGGCGCGGCCGGAGCGCTTCGGCGGCGAGGAGCACGGCGTACCAGGCGAGGGAGAGGCCGAGCGTCGCCAGGGCGACGGCACGCAGCGCCGTGTGCGCCCACCCCGTCCACAGGTGTGAGGCCGTGAGTCCGGAGGCGGCGAGGGCGGTGATGGAGAGCGCCCCGCCGGCCACCCAGTGGTCGCCCGCGCCCGAGACCACCTCGCGGAAGTCGAAGCGTACGAGTGCTTCGGCGTAGAGCAGCAGCCCCAGGCAGAAGGCGGCCAGCGCGGCCCGGCCGAGCCAGTCGCGGCCGGTGGCGGCGGCCAGGGTTCCGGCCAGGACGGCGAGGCCCTGGGTGGCCACGCAGACGAGGAAGGCCGCGCCGGGCATCCGGCGGCCCCAGTGCCGCAGTACGGCGATCAGCAGCCCCGGCCAGAGCGCGGCGGCGAGCGCCAGCAGCCCGAGGGCCAGGGGCTGCCACCCGAGGAGGGAGAGCCGGGCACCGAGCACGGTCGTGGCGGCCACGGCGGTGAGGGCCGCCGGGGTGTCGGCCTCGGCACGGAACCGCCGGGGGTCGCCGAACAGCCGGACGGTGAAGTCGGCTGCGAGTACGAGCCACAGCGCCGCGCAGACGATCAGCGCGACGAGCGAGGGCAGTTCCCGGCCGAGGACGTGCAGGCCGGTCGAGATGATCCCGGCGGCCATGACGGCGGCGCCCGCGGCCGGCGGCAGCTCGGCCCACCAGCGGGCACGCACGGAGACTCTCACCCGCCCAGCGGACACCACCGGGTCGCGTCCCGCCGGTGCGGCGCGCCAACGGGGCGGCAGCGATGACCCTTCCGGGCGCGCCGGCGCCCTCCGGTGCTCGGGGATCACCTTCCTGCTGTCCACCGGCGGCGGGAGCATCCAGGCCGTCCGTCAGGGGCGCCTCACGCAGGGCGAACAGCAGGCACATGGCGAACACTTGACAGAAGGTTGACCGCTTCGGTGGCGAGAGCGCCACGGGAGGCCAACTACTTTCCCTGGCATGCCCCTTCACCCCCCGACGCCCCTGCCGGTCCTCCCGTACCGCAAGCCGACCCGCGGGCGCGACTACTGGGAACTGGACGACGTACTGCCGGATCCGGACGCCGTACGGAAACGGCTGCTCGCCCGGGACGACTGGACCGAGGGGTACCCCCACAAGCCGGAGGCATGGCCCGGCCTCCGCTCGATGCCCGCGCTCGAACCGGACGAACTCGCCCACGTGGAAAGGCTGGTGCGCCGGGCGACCGGGGCGCAGCGGATCTGGGCCCAAGAGCCCGGCGGGGGCGGCACGTTCAACCACAACTGCGTACAGGTCGTCGGCGAGGGCGAGTGCGAGCCGCGGCCCCACACCGATTCGCGCACGCTGTGCCGGTACGCCGCGGTGCTCTACCTCAACCCCGCGGTCCCGAAGGACTGCGGCACCAGCTTCTACCGCCAGAGCCTGCCGGGCGGATCCCTCGGCGGCAACCAGGTGGCCGCCCCGCACAACAACCTGGTCGACGCGCTGGGCACCCGGTTCGTCGCACCCGACTCCTTCGTCGAGGACGTACGGGTCCCCCACCGGGCCAACCGCCTGCTGCTCTACTCCGCCAACCTGATCCACACGGCCACCCGCTATTGGGGACACACCCTCGAGGACAAGCGGATGACCGCGGTGTTCTTCTGGATGACCTGAACCGGCCGCGCGGAGGCCGTCCGGGAAACCGTTTGGCTGACCGCGGGGCCCACTGCTACTTTCCCCGTGGCCGTGCGAGAGAACGAGGAGGTGGTACCCGTGAACGCAGTTTTGACATGGGTGCTCCCTTCTTGGGCCACGGTCGGGCGATAGGTCGTCCGGGAGCGCCGTTCAAGAGCACTCCCGAAAGGCACGACCATGCGATTCACTTCCGAACAGCGTCTCGACGACGGCGTCCTGGAACGCGAGTTCACCCTCGGCGAGATCCCCGGCACCCTGTGGACGCCGCCTGGATCCGCCCCGGCTCCGCTGATCCTGATGGCCCACAACAACGGCCTGCCCAAGGCGCAACCGCGGCTGGTGGCCCGGGCCCGGCGATCCGCCGCATACGGCTACGCGGTGGCCGCCATCGACGCCCCCGGGTGCGGTGACCGGCCCCGTTCCGCCGCCGACGAACAGGCCCGCGCCGACCTCCGCCGGGCGATGCAGGCCGGCGACCCGGTCGATGAGGTCTTCGAGTCCTTCATCGGCCCGCTGGTCGAAAAGGCGGTCCCGGAATGGCGGACCACCCTGGACGCCCTCCTTTCGCTGCCCGAGATCGGCGGCCCGATCGGGTACTCGGGGTGGACCGCCGTCGGCATCCGGCTGGCGGTGGTCGAGCCGCGCATCGCGGCCGCCGGTTTCTTCGCCGGGGGTTACGTGCCCCACGCCCAGCGCGAGGAGGCCCGGCAGGTCACCATTCCGCTGCTGTTCCTGCTCCAGTGGGACGACGAAGGGAACCCCCGGCAGCGGGCACTGGACCTGTTCGACGCTTTCGGCGCCAAGGAGAAGACGCTGCACGCCAATCTGGGCGGGCACACCGGCACTCCGTGGTTCGAGGTGGAGGACGGGAACCGGTTCTTCGGCCGGCACCTGAAGTGAGGCGGGGCCGCCAGGCCGGCAGCAGCCGGTAAGCGGCGTCGGCCGTGATGCCGCCATCGAGGACGGGCCCCGGACCTGGCCCTCCTCGATGGCGGTGGCGGTGGTAGCCGTGGCGGCCGGCAGACGCATGACCGCCCCGACCGCGGCGATACCCCGGCCGGGTGTGGTCCTGTCCGACGGCAGCGCCCGGTCGTGGCGCCATGAGCACACGGTCTCAGCTCTGCTTCGTCCAGCGCTGCGATGCCTCCCCGCCGCAGGTCTTCGTGTTCAGGCCGTTGGCCATGCCCAGGTCGAGGCAGCCGCCTCCGTAGTCGCTGCGGAGGCTCCCGTTCGAACCAGTGCGCCACACCCGGGTGGTGTCGTCGGAGCACGCGCCCACGAAGACCGCCTGGCCGAGGCCGTTCGAGTACAGGCACGAGCCGCTCTGCTGGTTGACGAGCTTGAAGCTGCCGTCGCTCCCGCTCCGCACGGTCCACCGCGCCGAGGCGTCGGAGCATTCACCGAAGTCCGAAGATCCGTAGACCTGGGTGATGCACTTGCCGTTGTTGCCGTTCCGGTAGCGGTACGTCCCGGAGTCCGGGGCCGCAGGAGGTGTCGGCGCGGGCGTGTTGGACGCGGAACCGCCGGGGGGACGCGGGGTGGTGGCACCGCCCGGGCTTCCGCCGTTCGCGGAACCGCCCGCGCCGTTCTGCGTACCGCTGCCCCCGGAGGCGGGGCTGGTCGCGGGGCCCTGGCCGGTCCCGGCGCCACCTACGGGCCCGGGCTGGGGTGCGGTCCCGCCCGCCGCCGCCTGCCCGCCCCCGTTCTGGCCGTCCGCCCCACCGGATTCCTGGGACGGGGACTGCTGGGCGGAGGCCGGAGCCGACGGGGTGCCTCCCGTCGCCGACGACGACGGCGATCCGGCGGCGGGCGCCGAGCCCTGGGCGGACGGACCGCCGTGCGCCCCGGCCTGCGGCGAGGACGTGTACGGCAGGTGCTGGATGGCCAGCGTCGTACCGCCCGCGACCACGACGACCGGGATGACGGCGAGCAGGACGCGGGCGCGGCGCCGACGGTGCTCGGGCCGCACGGCCCGCTCGGGCGCGGCCGACGCGCCGGGGTCAGGGACGGGTATGGGTATGGGTATGGGGACAGATACGGGTACGGCTACGGGGACGGGCTTGGCGTCCGGCTCCGTACCGGCCTTGGTGTCCGGCACTGCATCCGGCTCCGTACCCGCCTTCACTTCCGGCTCCGTACCCGCCTTCGCGTCGGGCTCCCCGGCGGTGTCCCCGGCCGGTTCCGGGTCGGTGCCCGTGACCGGGAGGGTCGGTACGTCGATCTCGCGCACGTCCGCGGCGAAGGCGGCGCGCTCGCTCAGGTGCACGGTGACGGCTTCCGGCCACAGCGGGTCGGCGAACGGGCCCTGTCGCGCGGCGGTTTCCTGGAGCTCCGCGGCGGTGGGCCGGCCCTCGGGGTCCTTGTCGAGGCAGGCCGCGACGAGCTCGGCGAGTTCGGGGTCCAGCTCCCGCAGGGGGTCCAGTTCGGGTTCCTCGTGGACGACGCGGTACAGCACGCCGTGCCCCGACTCCTCGCCGAAGGGCGGCCGGCCGGAAGCCGCGTACGCGAGGACCGAGCCGAGCGCGAACACGTCCGTGGCCCCGCTGACCTGCCGTCTTCCCGAGGCCTGTTCGGGCGCCATGTAGGCGGGCGTCCCCACCACCATGCCCGTCCTGGTCAGCTGGCTCTGCTCGGCGGCGCGGGCGATGCCGAAGTCGATGAGGGTCAGGCCCCGCAGGGTGAGCATGACGTTGGACGGCTTCAGGTCCCGGTGAACCATCCCGAGCCCGTGCACCGCCGCCAGGCCCGCCGCCGCCTCCCGCAGCAACAGCCACAACGCGTCCGCGGGCAGCGCGCCGCCGTACAGCTCGACGGCCTTGCTCAGGGTGACCCCGGGTATGTAAGCGGTGGCGAACCACGGCGGCCGGGCGGTCCGGTCACTCGCCAGCAGCGGCGCGGTGGCCCGGTCGGGCAGCCGGGACAGGTTGTCCAGCTCGTGCCCGAAGCGGCGCACGAAGTCCTCGTCCTCGCCGACGACCGAAGCCAACAGCTGCTTGACGGCGACGTACCGGCCCTCGTGGACCCCGAGGTACACCCGTCCCATGCCGCCGGCCCCGAGCCGGCCCGCCAATGGAATCGGCCCGATCCGCTGCGGATCCCCGGCCTCCAGCGGCCCGGCCCCGCTCCCCGTCAGCTCTAACACGTCAGCCCCGTCGGTCTTGGAATCAGATGCCCGAAACTTACCCGAGGACCCGAACCGAGGACACGGCCAGGCCCGTTGTCCGCCCCCTGCCAGGCCCGGCGGGCGGCCGGACGGGCGGCCGGATCCGGCGGGCTCAGCCAGTGAAGCCGCGGTCGCTCAGGGCCTTCTCGATCCGCGCACGGTGCTCTTCCTCCCATGCGTCGAGGGACTCCTCGGCCTCCCTTGCGGGTGGCCCGGGCCACCCGCAAGGTCTCCTCGCGGCGGGCGGCCGGAACGACCACGACGCCCTCCTCGTCGGCCACCACGATGTCGCCGGGGTGGACGAGCACCCCGCCCACCCGGGCCGGTGCGCCGAGTTCGCCGAGCTTGTCCTTGGTGCCCGGGATCGGGACGACCCCGCGGGAGAACACGGGGAAGCCCGCCTCCCGCACCTCGCCGAGGTCGCGGATGACCCCGTCGACCACGAACGCGGCGATCCCCCGGCGCTGGGCGACGGCGCACACGTTGCCGCCCGCCAGCGCGTAGTCCACGTCACCCGACTCGACGACGATGACGGAGCCCGGCTCCGCACGGTAAATGGCGGCGTGCAGCATCAGGTTGTCGCCGGGCTCGCACCGCACGGTGTACGCGGGTCCCGCCACCCGCGGCGCGTCCCACAGCGGGCGGATGCCGATGTCCATGACCTGCTCGCGACCCAGCAGGTCGGCGAGGGTGGTGGGGGGAACGTCCTTGAACGCGTCATCCATGTCGGTCGGTCCTTCTCTCTTACCGGTCGCGGGGCAATGATTCGGCGTATCGGCGTATCGGCGGGCCGGCCACGGACATGCCGGGCCCCGCCCCTGTGACGCCCGGAGCCGACCCTATGAGGCCCCGTTCCGGCGACGGCCACCCGGTCCGGTCCAGTCCCGGTCCTCAGGGAGCGGGCCGCGGCCTACCGGCGCCCTGCCCGGCGTCCGGCGCCGGATCCGTGCCCTCGGCGCGGTCGGCGAGGCGGTCCACGTAGTGCTGCCAGCCCTCGGCGTGCAGGAAGCAGGCCGCCTCGGAGGGCAGGCCGCTGTGGATCAAGTGCAGCAGGGTGCCCTCGGGGCCGGGTTCGAGGGTGATCTGCACGGTGGTGGAGCCCGGCGGCAGGGGCATGCGGCCGGTCTCCCAGCCCCAGGTGAAGACCAGCCGGGCGGGCGGGTCGACGGCGAGGAAGCGGCCGGAGGCGGTGTGCTCGGCATCGACCCGGACGAGGTACGCGCCCCCGGGCTCGAAGGAGAAGGTTCCGTCGGTCCCCATCCACGACAGCCACTTCTCACGGTCGGAGAGGAAGGCGAAGACGGATTCCGGGCGGGCCGTGATGTGCCGCTCCAGGGTCACGGTGTCGGTGGGGGTGCTCATGGTCTCGTCCCGTTCCGCCCGGCGGAACGCTTCGCCCCGCTCCTTGCGCAGCGTAGCCAGACCCGCGTCGCCCAGCACCTCGGGAGGCCTTCCCTTCCCCCTCTTCCCCCTCGGCAGTCTGCTCCACCAGTGGCCGTACCGGCCGTAGACCGTGCCCGCGACCGAGGGCCCGAGGGAGCCGGGGGCCGGGAGGAAAACCGGCCAGGGCGCATGTACGAAAAGGATGACGTTCCGCAGTCAGAATCCGGACATCGGGGATCCTTCAATGCGGAATGTGACCCTCGATGAAACTACACGCTACTTTCGAAATGATATTCAAGCCTATCGACAGGGAGGCTTGACTCCTGCGCGACGCCTACCCTAGTGTCCTGTGCAGTAACGCGACCACCGGGGGGGTAAATGTCGGAGCGCAGAAACCTCCCTGCGGATTTACCCGTTCCGCATTGGGAAATCTCCGCCCTCTTACCCGAGCCGCACTCTCGATTAGTCGACGAGTTGCTGAACGAAGCCCTGGCCGAGGCGCGGGAAATCGCGGATGAGTACGCCGGCACACTGACGGACCTCGATCCGCTTTCCCTGCCGGCCGCCATCCGTCGCTACGAGCGGTGCATCGCACGGACCCAGGAAGCCTCCTGCTACGCCGAGCTCCTCCAGTCGGGCGCCTTGACCTCCCGCTGCGACCGGGCCTGGGCCGAACTCGCGTCGGCGCTCGCCTTCTTCGAACCCGAGCTCGGCGCGCGCAAGCCCCACGGACCGCCGGGTGCGGACGCCGAGGCCGGCCTCGGCCCCTACGCGAACTTCGTCCGCAAGGTCCGGGCCGGCGGCGCGCGGCAACTCTCCGAGGCGCAGGAAACGATCCTCGCGCGTCTCCTTCCGACCGGCGGGGAAGGCTGGGAGCGGCTGGCCCAACTGCTGCTCCGCGGCATCTCGGTGGGACCGCCCGAAGATTCGCGGAGCATCGGCGCGGTCCTCCCGGGCCTGTACGAGGCGGATCGCGAGGCCCGGCAGGAGACCCACGCGGCGGTCAGCCGGGCACTGGCCGACCAGGCCGGACTGCGGGCCTTCGCCCTGGCGATGACGGTGGAGGACGGCGAGACCCGCGCCGGGCTCCGGGGCACGGACTGGCTGCATGAGCGGCGGGTCCTGGACCAGGTCCCACAGGCGGAGCTCGACGAGCTCCTGTCGGCCTCCGCGGAATGCCTCCCGCTGATCCACTCCTATTACATCCTCAAGCGGGAATTGCTGGAGATCGACGATTTCGCCGACTACGACAGGTACGCACCGGTCGGCATTCCCTCTCCGGAAATCTCCTGGGCCGAAGCGCTGGGCATGGCCCTTTCGGTCATGGAATCAATTTCTCCGGTATTCGCCGAGCTGTCGCACAAGCTGATCGACAACGGCAGGATCGACGCGGCCGCGCGACCCGGGAAACGCCAGAGCGCCTTCACCCAGTCCATTCCGGGACAGCTCCCCTGCGTTTCCATGATCTTCTCCGGGAAGCCCCGCGACGTACTGACCCTGACCCATGAACTCGGGCATGCCGTACATATCCAGCTGGCGGCCGAACAGCCTTATCTCGCGGCCACCCCGGCTCCGGTGATGGCCGAAACCCTCGCGCTGTTCTGCGAAGCGGTGGCCGTACGCCGGCTCTTGGCCGAAGCGTCCGATCCGGCGGTGCGGCTGTCCTGGCTGGCGCGCTGGCTGGAGGACCAGATGGTCGCGATCGGACGGCACGCGGCCCTGCACGCCTTCGAAGTGGCGCTGCACGAGCGGGCGCGTGCTGGGGAGGCCCTGGTGCCGGAGCACATCGACGAGGCGTGGACCGAGGGGCAGTGCCGGCTCTACGGTCCCGCGGTGCGGCTGACCGAGGAGTACCGCCTGTGGTGGAGCTATCTGGGTTCGCTGTTCACCTCCCCCGGGTCGAACTATGCCTACGTCTATGGTCAGTTGTCGGCGCTCACCCTGCTGAGCCACTTCGAGGCCGACCCCCGGGGCTTCGGCGAGCGGCTGACGCGGATGCTCCGCCTGGGCGACACCCGCGGGCCCGCCGAGCTGCTCGCCCTGGTGACCGGAAACCAGGAGGGCGCCTGGCGGGGAGCCGTCGCGCATCTGGCGCGCTCGCTGGACGAGTTGCGTTCCCTCACAGACTTCCACGTGCCGCGCTCAGCGGAACGTGGAACATCCGAGCCCTGAGAAGGACCGAAAGGAGGTGTTCTCCATGTCCGTTGCCATGACCACCCGCAAGGCCAGCGTCGCCGGCCAGTCACACGAGGGCTGAACCCCCTCGCCCGAGGGGCGCCGGCCCCTCGCACCCGCTCGACACGACGAGGAGGTGTCCACTATGTCCGTTGCCATGACGACCCGCAAGGCCAGCGTTGCCGGCCAGTCGCACGAGGGCTGAACGTCCTCCGCCGAGGGGCACTGACCCCTCGTGCTATACAACTCCGCGGGTGGGCGTGCCAATCGCCCACCCGCGGAGGTCATCGGACGGGCCGGACTCCGGCCCGTTTCACGGCTCAGTATCGCGGAAGGAAATCGACGATGCCCCCCGCCGCAACACGCAGGCCCCAGCTCAAGCACACCTCGCCCACCTTCGGCTCGGGGGAGACCATCTTCATCGGCGGCTACGGCGAGGTCACCGAGATCGCCGACCCGACCGGGGCCATCCGTCGCCTGCTCGCGCTGCTGGACGGCACTCGCACCACCGACGAGGTGCACAAGGAACTGAGCGCCGATTTCCCCGAGGTGACGCGCCAGGACGTGGACGAGGCCCTGGCCCAGTTCGACGAGGCCCGGTTCCTGCTGGACGACCAGCAGACCGCGGACGGCGTACTCGAAGCGCACGAACTGAAGCGCTGGGAACGCAACATCAACTTCTTCGGCTCGTTCGCCCGTATGGACGACAACAAGTACGACCTGCAACGCAGGCTCCGCGACTGCCGGGTCACCCTGCTCGGCCTGGGCGGTCTCGGCTCGCACATCCTGCTCGACATGGCCGCGATGGGCGTGGGACACGTACGGGCCGTGGAGTTCGACCGGGTCGAACTGTCCAACCTCAACCGGCAGATCCTGTACCGCGAGGAGGACATCGGCAAGGAGAAGCTGCACCTGGCGGTCGAGCGGGTGAAGCAGTTCAACCCGCACATCGACATCGAGCCGGTCGATCTGCGGATCTCCTCCGTCGAGGACGTGGCCCGGGTGCTGGAGGGCTCGGACGTGTGCATCTCCGTGGCGGACCGGCCCAAGATGGAGATCGCGAACTGGGTGAACGAGGCCTGCGTGCGCGCCGGAGTACCGCTGATCACCGGCGGGTTGGAGACCCAGCGCGCCGTGTACTACACGATGCTGCCCGGTACGACCGGCTGCATCGAATGCTGGCGGCGCCAGACCTTCGCCTCCGACGAGGTCTCCGGGCAGCTGCTCCAGGAGAAGCGGGACCGCCAGATCGGCGGCGACAACGCGGCGTTCTGCCCGCTGGTGACGATGACCACCGGCTTCCTCATCGGCGAACTGACCAGGATCGTCACCGCAATCGCCCCGCCGGTCGCCGCCGGCCGCCTGATGGAACTGCGGTTCGCGGACTACGCCATGGGCGAGAGCGAGCGCTGGGAGCGGCAGAGCGACTGCCCGGTGTGCGGCCCCACGGCCGGCCCCACGGCCGCCGACGCCTCGCCGGCCGACCTCGCGGCGAGGGCCTGAGCCGCCCGATGCCCTCCCCCGCACCCGCCCCGTCACCCTTCCACGCCCTGCACCGGGCAGACGAGTTGCTGTTCCTGCCGTGCGTGTGGGACACGGCGAGCGCACGGCTGTTCTCGGCGCTGCCCACGGTGAAGGCCCTGGGCACCACGAGCGCCGGCCTGGCCGCCGCGCACGGGGTCGGCGACGGGCAGCAGCTGGCGCCGGCCGATCTGCTGCGCGCGGTGGAGGGCATCCGCGCGGCCACCGCACTGCCGGTCTCGGTGGACCTCGAACGCGGCTACGCCGACGACGCCAAGGGGGTCCACCGCTTCGTCGGCGAGCTGCTGGACCTCGGGGTCAGCGGCATCAACCTGGAGGACGGCCTGCCGGAGAACGGCCCGCCCGGCCCCGGCCGGGCCGGGGGCGGCACCCTGGCCGATCCGGCCGAGCACGCGGAACGGCTGGCAGCGGCCCGCGCCGCGGCAGACGACCGGGGGCTGCCGCTGTTCGTCAACGCGCGCACGGACGTCTGGTGGCACCCGGCCGCGACGGCTCCGCACCGGCTCTTCGAGACCGGCGCGTCCCGGCTGCGCCGGTACCTGGCGGCCGGGGCCGACGGGGTCTTCGCCCCCGGTTACCCCGCGAGGACCGAGCCGGACGGCCCGGCGGCCATCCGAAGGCTCGTCGCGGCGGTCGACGGCGCCCCGCTCAACCTGCTGCTCCGCCCGGGGCTGCCGGCGCTGGCCGAACTGGCCGGGCTCGGGGTGCGCAGGGTCTCCACCGGCTCGGGACTGTACCGGCTGGCGCTCGCCCAGGCCCGGCGGGCGTACGCCACCATCGCCGACGGGGGCCCCTCGGAGGCCGTCTCGGCCGAATCCGGGCTGCCGTACGCGGAACTGGCCCGGCTGCTGCGCGCGGAGGACGCCGACGGCGACCTCGCAACCTGACCGGCCCTCAGGCCGGCCCACGGACCGGTGCACGGCCGACCGACCCGCCCGCCACGCACGGACCGGCGCCCGTCCCGCCGGTGAACGACCGGTGCACGACCGCCGGTGAACGACTATCTGGAGAAGCCCCGTGGGAAGCCGTTACTACACCCTGCTGACCGCCTACCTCACGTCCTCACTGGGCAACTGGCTCTACCGACTGGCCCTGCCGCTGCTGGTGCTCAAGCTCACCGGCTCCGCCCTGAGCACCGGCGCCGTCTACGCGGTCGAGTACATCCCGTTCCTGCTGCTGTCCCTGCCCGGCGGAGTGTTCGCCGACCGCTTCGACCGCCGCAGGCTCCTCATCTTCGGCGACATGACCGCCGCCGTCATCGCCACCGCGCTCGCCGTCGTGGTGTCCACCGGCAGCACCGCGCTGTGGCCGATCTACCTGACGGCCTTCCTGCTGGCCTGCGTGGAGCCCGTCTACCATCCGGCGTTCCAGAGTTTCCTGCCCGAGGTGGTGCCGGCCGACCGGCTCGGCCCCGCCAACAGCTGGATGCACTCCGGGGACAACGTCATGAGCATGATCGGTCCCGCGGCGGCCGGTGGTCTGGTGATGTTCCTCGGCTACCAGACCACCATCTACGTCAACGCGGCGACGTTCGTGGTCTCCGCCATCGCCATCCTGCTGATCCGGCCCACCGCGGCCAAGGGCGAGCGGACCCCGCCGCCCAAGGCCACGTTCATCCAGGACGTCCGCGTGGCGCTGCGGTACGTCTTCCGCCGGAACCCGGTCCTGGCGGCCGGTTCGCTGATGTTCACCGGCACCAACTTCGCGATCTGGCTGATCCAGGCGAACTTCATCTTCTACCTGACCACCTACCGGCACATGAGCCCCCAGGTGATCGGCGTGGTGCTGGCCGCCCAGGGCGTCGGCGCCGTGCTCGGCGCGGCGGTCGCCGGCCGGCTGGTGCAGAAGTACCCGCCCGGCCGGATCCTGATCACCACCACGGCCGTGGCCGGCCTGGGCACCCTGCTGCTGATCCCGGCGCGCGGCCCGCTCGCCATCGGCGCCATCTGGGGCGCGCTCTACGCGCTCGGTTCCATCAACCCCGTCGCCTGGTTCACCCTGCGCCAGAAGATCGTCCCCCGGGAACTGCTCGGCCGGGTCGTCGCCAGCACCCGCATGCTGGCCTTCGCCTCCATCCCCGTCTCCGCCCTCCTGGCCGGCGCCCTGGAATCCGCCTTCCACAATATGTACTTGATCATCGTGGTCGGCGGCCTGCTCCGCCTGGCCATCGCGGGGGTGGCCTGGCTCTCGCCGCTGCGCACCCCGGTCGAGGGCGTCATCGAGGACGAACCGGGCACCCCCGGCACGCAGGCCCGTACGGCGGACGCGGAGAAGACCTCCTGACGCCGCGCCGACGACGGCGGGGCGGTCAGTTGCATGATCATGCATGAGGACGCATAATCTTCCTATGTCTAAGGTTCTCACCTCCCTGCCCACCGGCGAGCGCGTCGGCATCGCCTTCTCCGGCGGCCTCGACACCTCCGTCGCCGTCGCGTGGATGCGCGACAAGGGTGCCGTCCCGTGCACCTACACCGCCGACATCGGCCAGTACGACGAGCCCGACATCGCGTCGGTGCCCGGCCGCGCGTCCGCGTACGGCGCCGAGATCGCGCGCCTGGTCGACTGCCGTGCGGCGCTGGTCGAGGAGGGCCTGGCCGCGCTCACGTGCGGCGCGTTCCACATCCGTTCGGGCGGGCGCTCCTACTTCAACACGACGCCGCTCGGCCGCGCGGTGACCGGCACACTGCTGGTCCGTGCGATGGTCGAGGACGACGTACAGATCTGGGGCGACGGTTCGACGTTCAAGGGCAACGACATCGAGCGGTTCTACCGCTACGGACTGCTCGCCAACCCGCATCTGCGCATCTACAAGCCGTGGCTCGACGCGGACTTCGTCACCGAGCTCGGCGGGCGCAAGGAGATGTCGGAGTGGCTGGTGGCCCACGGGCTGCCCTACCGCGACAGCACCGAGAAGGCGTACTCCACCGACGCCAACATCTGGGGCGCCACCCACGAGGCGAAGACCCTGGAGCACCTGGACACCGGCGTGGAGACCGTCCAGCCGATCATGGGCGTGCGGTTCTGGGACCCCGAGGTCGAGATCGCCGCCGAGGACGTCACGATCGGCTTCGACCAGGGCCGACCGGTGACGATCAACGGCAAGGAGTTCGCCTCCGCCGTGGACCTGGTGATGGAGGCCAACGCCGTCGGCGGCCGCCACGGGCTGGGCATGTCCGACCAGATCGAGAACCGGGTGATCGAGGCCAAGAGCCGCGGCATCTACGAGGCCCCGGGCATGGCGCTGCTGCACGCCGCGTACGAGCGCCTCGTCAACGCGATCCACAACGAGGACACCGTCGCGCAGTACCACAACGAGGGCCGGCGCCTCGGCCGCCTCATGTACGAGGGCCGCTGGCTCGACCCGCAGGCGCTGATGATCCGCGAGTCCCTGCAGCGCTGGGTGGGCGCGGCGGTCACCGGAGAGGTGACGCTGCGGCTGCGGCGCGGCGAGGACTACTCGCTCATGGACACCTCCGGCCCGGCGTTCAGCTACCACCCGGACAAGCTGTCCATGGAGCGCACCGCGGACTCGGCTTTCGGCCCGGTGGACCGGATCGGCCAGCTCACCATGCGCAACCTCGACATCGCCGACTCCCGCGCCAAGCTGGAGCAGTACTCCGCCCTGGGCATCGTCGGCAACACGCACGCGACGCTCATCGGCGCGGCCCAGGCCGCCTCGACCGGGCTGATCGGCGCGATGCCGCAGGGCGGCGCCGAGGTCATCGCCTCGCGCGGCCGTGCCGAGGGCGACGACGAGCAGATGCTCGACCGGGCCGCGATGGAGTCCGGCACCGACTGATCGAGTTCCCGGGAGATCCGGAGATCCCGGGAGATCCCCGGTGGCCGCACCGGCCCCGGGGATCTCTCGTCTGCGCGGGCACTGCCGGGCGCCTCAGTGGATGACGCTGAAGCTGCGCCAGGGCAGGCTCGCGGGGGCCGTCACGTTCGAGAGCGTCGTTCCGACATAGATGCCGTCGGCCCGGTCGGCCTTGCGGCAGTCCTCCGTCCGGTACAGGACGACATCGACGAGGGTGTGGTTCACCACGTGGGTCGCCCCCTTCGGGATGGCGATCTTGTGGCAGCCCTTGACCGGGGTATTGGAGTAGCTCAGCTCGACGGGCGAGTCGTGGCCGCGGAACTGGAGCATGCCCACCGTGCTCCGGCCCATGCCCGAGCAGGCACTGGCCGTCAGCAGCAGCGCTGCCGACCCCGCGATGATGCTGATACGCCGGCTGAGGGACATGGCGCGGATCCTCGTCTGTGCGGTGGTGTCGGTCCTGGACACAGCCTGCCCCGCCGGCGCGCGGGCGGCTTGCGCAGATCGGCCAACCGGATGCACGGCCGACGGCGTCCGGGCCGGCCACGGTGGGCCGGCCCGGACGCCGTCATCGGGTCCGGGCTCGGGTCCGGGCTCGGACCCGGGCTCAGACCAGGTCGAACCGGTCCAGGTTCATCACCTTGTCCCAGGCGGCGACGAAGTCCTTCACGAACTTCTCCCGCGCGTCGTCGCTCGCGTAGACCTCCGCGAGCGCGCGCAGCTCGGAGTTCGACCCGAAGACGAGGTCGGCGCGGCTGCCGGTCCACTTGACCTCGCCCGTGGCGGCGTCGCGGCCCTCGAAGGCGTTCGCGTCCTCGGAGGTCGCCTTCCAGACCGTGCCCAGGTCGAGCAGGTTGACGAAGAAGTCGTTCGTCAGGGTCCCGGGCTCGGTGGTCAGGACACCCAGCTGCGACTGCTGGTGGTTCGCTCCGAGGACCCGCAGGCCTCCGACGAGGACCGTCATCTCGGGGGCGCTCAGGTTCAGCAGGTTCGCCCTGTCGAGCAGCAAGTACTCGGCCGGCAGCCGGTTGCCCTTGCCCAGGTAGTTGCGGAACCCGTCGGCGGCCGGCTCGAGCGCGGAGAACGACTCCACGTCGGTCTGCTCCTGCGAGGCGTCCACTCGCCCCGGCGTGAAGGGGACCCGGATCTCGACACCGCCGGCCTTCGCGGCCTGCTCGACGCCCGCCACTCCGGCCAGCACGATCAGGTCGGCCAGCGAGATCTGCTTGCCGTCGGTCCGCGACGCGTTGAAGGAACCGCGGATGCCCTCGAGGGTGCGCAGTACCGTCGCCAGCTCGTCCGGGCTGTTGACCTCCCAGCCGCACTGCGGCTGGAGGCGGACGCGCGCGCCGTTGGCGCCACCGCGCTTGTCGCTGCCGCGGAAGGAAGCGGCCGAGGCCCACGCCGTGGACACGAGCTGGGAGACCGACAGGCCGGAGGCGAGGACCTGCTCCTTGAGGGAGGCCACCTCCTCGGTTCCGACGAGCTCGTGCGCCACCGCGGGGAGCGGGTCCTGCCACAGCAGCGTCTCGGAGGGGACCTCGGGGCCGAGGTAGCGCACGACCGGGCCCATGTCGCGGTGGGTCAGCTTGAACCACGCGCGGGCGAAGGCGTCCGCGAACTCGGCCGGGTTCTGGTGGAAGCGCCGCGAGATCTGCTCGTAGGCCGGGTCGATCCGGAGCGAGAGGTCGGTCGTGAGCATCGTCGGCGCGTGGCTCTTGGACGCGTCGTGGGCGTCGGGCACGGTGCCCGCCCCGGCGCCGTCCTTCGGCCGCCACTGGTGGGCTCCGGCCGGGCTCTTGAACAGCTCCCACTCGTAGCCGAACAGGATGTCGAAGAAGGTGTTGTCCCAGGTGGTCGGCGTGTTCGTCCAGATGCCCTCGAGGCCGCTGGTGATCGCGTCACCGCCCTTGCCGGTGCGATAGGAGTTGGCCCAGCCCAGGCCCTGCTGCTCCAGCGGAGCGGCCTCGGGGTCGTCGCCGACGTTTTCCGCCGGGCCCGCGCCGTGGGTCTTGCCGAAGGTGTGGCCGCCCGCGATCAGGGCGACCGTCTCCTCGTCGTTCATCGCCATCCGGCGGAAGGTCTCGCGGATGTCGCGAGCCGCCGCGATCGGGTCCGGGGTGCCGTTCGGGCCCTCGGGGTTGACGTAGATGAGGCCCATCTGGACCGCGCCGAGGGGGTTCTCCAGCTCGCGGTCGCCGGTGTAGCGCTCGTCGTCGAGCCAGGTGCTCTCGGGACCCCAGTAGACGTCCTCGTCGGGCTCCCAGACGTCGGCGCGGCCGCCGCCGAAGCCGAAGGTCTCGAGACCCATTGACTCCAGGGCCACGTTGCCGGTGAGGATCATGAGGTCGGCCCAGGAAAGGCTCTGGCCGTACTTCTTCTTGACCGGCCAGAGAAGGCGGCGGGCCTTGTCGAGGTTCCCGTTGTCCGGCCAGCTGTTGAGGGGGGCGAAGCGCTGCTGGCCGGCTCCGGCGCCGCCACGGCCGTCGCTGATGCGGTAGGTGCCGGCGCTGTGCCAGGCCATGCGGATCATGAGGGGGCCGTAGTGGCCGAAGTCGGCGGGCCACCAGTCCTGCGAGGTCGTCAGCACCTCGGCGATGTCCCGCTTCACCGCCGGCAGGTCGAGCGTCTTGAACGCCGCGGCGTAGTCGAACTCCTCGCCGAGGGGGTTGGCCACGGCCGGGTTCTTGGCGAGGATCTTCAGGTTGAGGCGTTCCGGCCACCACTGCCGGTTTCCGCCTCCCTGGGTCGGGTGGGGGGCGCGCTCGTGCGCGACCGGGCAGCCGCCACCGCCGCCTTCCGACTTCGCGTCTACGACGATTGCATCGTGGTTCTCAGACATGGGAATCCTTCCGGACCGGACCAGGCGGTCTCGGTGATCAGGAACTGCATGCGGTGGAACATCGGGCACAAAACCCCGCTGACGGGCTCCGGCTTCGTGGGTCGTCCTGACGCCGGATCTCCGGTCTCCCGCCGCGCTGGGGTCTTCCTGTCCCTTGGCTGTCAACGCAACCGATCCTACGATCGACACAGTCCAAGTCAAGAACGACACCAAGGCCCCATCCTGTCGGATCCTGGACGTCCACCGGTAGAATTCGGGGCATCCCCGTCGAACCTGAAAAGGTGAGTCGATATGAGTGACCTTCTGGAGCGGCTGCGAGGGCGCGGCTGGCGGATGACGTCCCAGCGACGGGTGGTCGCGGAGGTCCTCGACGGCGACCACGTCCACCTCACCGCCGACGAGGTGCACGCCCGCGCGGTGAAGCGGCTGCCCGAGATCTCCCGGGCAACCGTCTACAACGCCCTGGGCGAGCTGGTCTCCCTCGGCGAGGTCGTGGAGATCGCCACGGACGGCCGGGCGAAGCGCTACGACCCGAACGCCCACCGCCCGCACCAGCACTTGGTGTGCTCCGGCTGCGGCCTGATCCGCGATGTCCACCCGGGCGGCGATCCGCTGGCCGACCTCCCGGTCGAGGACCGGTTCGGATTTACGGTGTGCGGGGTCGAGGTCACCTACCGGGGGCTGTGCGGGTCCTGCTCGTAGGCTGGGGCGGCGCGCCGGTCGCGGTCCCACCCGCCCCAGCTCGCCCCAGCTCGCCCGTGCTCGCCCGGCCCGCCGTACTCGCCGTGCTCCCCGTGTTCGATCCCGCTGTGGGTCAGAACCAGGTGAGGGTGAGGGGGAAGGTGGTGGTGGCGGTGGTTCCCGTGGTGTCGGTGGCGGTTGCGGTGATCTGGAGGGTTCCGGTGGCCCAGGGTTTGCCGGTGATGCGGCCGGTGGCGGCATCGAGGGTGAGGCCCCAGGGGAGTCCGGTGGCGGCGTAGCGGACGGGGGGCTTTCCTCCGGTGGCCGTGAGCTGGATGGTGCAGGACTGGTTGAACTTGCAGGCTTGCGGGCCGGGATTGGCCAGCTTCAGCTCACCGGTGGTCGGCGTGGGAGTCGGAGTGGGAGTCGGGGTCGGCGTGGGAGTCGGGGTCGGCGTGGGAGTCGGGGTGCCTGCGCATCCCGGGGTGGCCTCCAGGGGCAGCGGAACGCGCCAGATCTGGGTGTCGTTCTCCGACCCGACGAGCAGGCTGGTGCAGTCCGCGTACGTCACCGTCTCGCCCTGTGACTGGGCGGGCAGGGCGACGTCCGCCAGCTTGCTCCCCGCGGTGTCGTACACCGAGGCCGTGTTGGCGCCCAGCGGTCCTCCGCTGCGCAGCGTGTACGAGGCGCCCGAGGGTGAGAACGCCCCGTCGGTGGTGAAGACCGGGCCCGGCCGGACCGCGGTGAGGGTGTTGACCTGTCCGACCACCGGAGGCAGCGGCGCCTGGTACAACTGCCCGGCCGCGCCGATGAGTTTGCTCGCGACGTACAGCCGGCCGGTGACCGGGTCGGCGAGCAGGGACTCGGCGTCGTGCCGGCCGTCGGCGTAGGCGAAGCGGTACGTCACGGGAGTCACCGTGGCGTTGGCGAGCTGGTCGGGCTCGGTGAAGCCGTGCACGGTGATCTCGGCGCGGCCGCTGAGGTTGTCGCCGATGTCGCCGACCAGGATCGCGGGGCCGCCCGCGGCGTCCTTGCCGATCGTCAGGGCTTCCCAGTCCGTGTTGCCCACTCCGGAGACCGTGAAGGTGGCCAGGAGCCGGCCGGTGGCGCCGTTGCAGTCGATGGCGAAGACCTGGTTGGTGTTCCCGCTGTCGTTGACGGCGTAGAAGACCCCGGGGTGCTTGCGGCTCATGGCGAGGCCGCTGAGTTCGGCCAGGCCCCCCGGGAGGGTGCACTTGCGTTCGGGGGCGAGGGCGGGGGCGGAACCGGACGCGGATGCGGGCGCTGCCGTGGAGGAGACGGCGCCGGCCGCGGGGCCGGCCAGCCAGGCCATGGCCGGCAGGATCATGGTGAGGGCCGCGGCAGCGAGGGCCGCGGCGGCCCGTGGGGGCGTGAGCAGTAGTCGGGACATGCGCACCATGTGAGGGGACGTCAGGTCACGGCGCCAGGCCCAACCACCCCCCGTTCGAGCATCGTTCAATGCCGGACGGGCATGCCTGGCCGCCAGGGGCCGCCTTCCGGTCAGCGGGCCGGTTCCCGTACGGGCGCGTTGTGCCGGGCGTGCGCGATGAAGGCGCGGGCCGCACGGCTCAGCGGTCGCCGCGCGTGCGCGATGCCCACGGGGCGCAGCAGGAGCGGCGTGAAGGAGCGGACCTCCGCCCTGCTGCCGAACGCCCTTAACACCACGTCCCGGTACCAGATGAGTGAGCCGCGGCCGTCGGTCACGCCGGTGACCCAGGCGAGGCGTTCGTCCACCTCCAGGCACGGCACGGGGCGCACTCCGAGACAGCTGAACATGGCCTCCATCTCGGTGCGCCGACCGGTACCCGGGGTGGGCAGCACCATCGGCAGTCCGTCGAGGGCGCGGAACGGCAGCGGGTCGGGCAGCGGCGAGCCGATCGGCGAGACGAGGACCACCTCCCGCTCCTGGATGTGGTGGGTGGAGAACTCCTTGTCGATCGGCAGGTCGACGAGCGCCAACTCGGCCCGGCCTTGGCCCAGTTCCTGCATCAGCGCCTCGCGGCTGTCGTACTGCTGGAGCCTGACGTCGATGCCGGGGTGCCGCTCCGTGAAGGCGGGCACCAGCTCGGAGGCCAGGTCGAGGGCCAGGGTGGGGGTGGTGACGAGGACGAGGGTGGTCCGGGTGTCCTTGCCGTGGGGAGTCCCGATGTCGTCGATCGCCTCCACCGCGTCGAGCACGGTGCGGGCCAGCCGGACGACCCGGGCCCCTTCCGGCGTGAGGTCCACCCCCCTTCCCCGGCGGGCGAGAAGTTCGACTCCGAGGTCGCGTTCCATCGCCTGGACGGCCCGGGACAGCGCGGACTGGGCGACGAAGACGGAGGCCGCCGCGCCGGTGATGGAGCGGCAGTCGGCGACGGCGACGAGGTAGCGGAGCTGGGCGAGGGTGGGTGTCATGACCGGACGGTAACCGCGCAAGGGTGTACCTGTAAGAGCAAGTCGGGTGAACAACTGCCCGACTCCGCAAAGGCGGTCATGCCGGGCCGGTGGGAAGTCATACCGATGCGGCATGACCCGGGCGGACGCGCTACGCCGACCCGTGGACCGCGGCCGGACCGCCCGGCCGCATCGCCGCAGGCCACCGCCTCGACGGGCCCGCGCAGCCGGGTCCTGCGGGGGGCCGTCAGGGTGGGTGGCCGATTACGGACGCGCGAAACGGAGTACTCCGGATACCCGTTGACAGTCCACGGCCCTCACCGCACGATGCAACGCGGCATCCGGGACATTGACCACCGCTCAAGCATGCCTTCCGGCGCACCGGCCGGCCGCTGCGCGCGCCGCGCACCTCGGTCCCCTCGCACCCCACGGGAATCTCGCCCGCCGCTCTCCCCCGTGCTTCCCACAGCGCCATGTCACATATCACTGGAAGAGGAGTGCCCGTGACCTCCCAGCCCGAGCCGTCCCCCCAGCCCGAGCCCTCCCCTCCGCCGGATCCCTCCGCCCAGCCCGAGCCCTCGCCTCGGCCCAGCCCATCACCTCGGACCGGCTCCGCACCTCGGCCCAGCCCGTTACCTCGGACCGGCTCCGCGCCCCAGACCGGCTCCGCACCTCGGACTCCCCAGTCCCTTCCGGCCCGGCAGCAGCAGCCACCCGGGGCCCTGGCCGCCCACCGCGACCTGGTCGTCGCGGTCAGCCCCTTCGAGGAGCCCAACCCGCGGATCGTCACCGCCGCCGAGCGGGCCGGGGCGCTCGGGCTGCTCGACCTCGGCCGGGACCACGGTGCCGCCGGGCGCGGCTTCGCCGAGCTCGCCCGCCGCCTCGGCGGGAGCCGTTACGGGGTCCGCGTGCCCCCCGGCTGCCCGATCGGGCCCCGGGAGCTGCCGGCCGAGGTCGACACGGTGCTGCTCGCCGACCCCGCCTCGCACACCCCGGAGCGGGTGGCCGACTGGGCGGCGGCGGATGGGCGGCCCCGGGTATGGGCCGAGGTCACCGGCCCGGCGCCGGCCCTGGCCGCGGTGGCCGCCGGGGTCGACGCGCTCGTCGCCAAGGGGCACGAGGCCGGCGGGCGGGTGGGCGGGGCCACCACGTTCGTGCTCCTCCAGCAGCTGCTCGCCGACCCCGCGATCGGGGTACCCGTCCGGGCTTGCGGCGGCATCGGTCCGCACACGGCGGCCGCGGCCGTCGCGGGCGGAGCCGCCGGCGTGCTGGTCGACGTACAACTGGCCCTCACGCCCGAGGGCGAGGCCGCCCTGCCCGCCGAAGTGGCGGCGGCGCTGCGGGCCATGGACGGATCGGAGACCCGGCTGGTGGAGGGTCACCGGGTCTACGCGCGCCCGGACTTGACCCGGCCCCAGGGGCCGGTCGAATCCCTGCTGGGCGCCCGGAACCTGCGGACCCAGCTGCTCCCGGTCGGACAGGACGGGGCCTCGGCGGCCCGGCTGGCCGCGCGCTACCGGACGACGGGAGGCGTCCTTCAGGGCGTCCGGGCGGCGGTCGCGGACCATCTGGCAGCCGCGGTACGGGCCCGGCCGCTGGGGCGTGGGCGGGAGCCGGGGCGGCCGCTCCCGGTCGCGCAGGGGCCGATGACCCGGGTCAGCGACCAGGCGGCCTTCGCCGAAGCCGTCGCCGCGGCCGCCGGGGTCCCCTATCTCGCGCTCGCGGTGATGGAGGGACCGGACGTGCGCCGGCTCCTCGCCGAGACCGGCGAGCGGCTCGGCGACCGGCCCTGGGGGGTGGGCCTGCTCGGCTTCGCCCCGCCCGATCTGCGGGCGGAGCAGCTGGCGGCCGTCGTCGAGGCGCGCCCCCCGTACGCGATCATCGCCGGCGGCACCCCGGCGCAGGCGGCCCCGTTGGAGGCGGCGGGGATCCGGACCCATCTGCACGTGCCTTCGCCCGGGTTGCTGGAGCGGTATCTGGCGGACGGGGCGCGGCGGTTCGTGTTCGAAGGGTTGGAGTGCGGCGGTCACGTCGGGCCGCGCGCCTCGTTCCCGCTGTGGGAGGAGCAGATCGAGATCCTGCTGTCGTGCCCCGAACCGGTCCGGCTGGACGTGCTGTTCGCGGGCGGCATCCACGACGAGCGCTCGGCCGCGATGGCGATGGCCGCGGCGGCGCCACTGGCCGAGCGGGGTGCGCGGATCGGGGTGCTCATGGGCACCGCTTACCTGTTCACCGAGGAGGCGGTGGCGGCCGGTGCGGTGCTACCCGCATTCCAGCGCGCCGCGGTGGAGTGCACGGACACGGTGCTGCTGCACACCGCGCCCGGTCACGCCACGCGGTGTGCGGGCACCCCGTACGTCGACACCTTCGGGGCGACCCGGCGGCGACTGACGGAGAGCGGCGTCGAACCACGGGAGATGTGGGAGGAGTTGGAGCGGCTCAACCTGGGTCGGCTGCGGATCGCGAGCAAGGGACTGCGGCGCGCCGCCGCGGGAGGCTCCGGGCTGGAACCGGTCGACGAGGAACAGCAGTACGCCGAGGGTCTGTTCATGCTCGGCCAGGCCGCCACCCTGCGCTCCGCGACCACCACGATCGCCGCGCTGCACGCGCAGGTCACCGAGGGCGCGACGGAGTTCCTGCGGCGCCGGGCCGAGGAGGTCGGCGCGCCCGCGCGGGACGCGGCGGCGCCCGAGCCACTGGACATCGCCGTCGTCGGCATGGCGTGCGCCTACCCCGGGGCACCAGACCTCGCCGCCTACTGGGCCGGGATCCTGGCCGGGAACGACGCCGTGACCGAGGTGTCGGCCGAGCGCTGGGACCCGGCGCTCTACTACGACCCCGACCCGGCGCGGGCGGGCGAACGCACCCCGTCCCGCTGGGGCGGCTTCCTCGGCCCGATGCCCTTCGACGCCCTCTCGTACGGCATCCCGCCCGCCTCGCTGGCCGGGATCGAACCGGTGCAGCTGCTAGCCCTGGAGGTCTCGGCGCGGGCGCTGGCGGACGCCGGGTACGGCCGGGACCGGGAGTTCGACCGGTCGCGTACCTCGGTGGTGTTCGGGGCGGAGGCCGGTACCGAACTGGCGGGCGCCTACGGGCTGCGCGCGCTGTACCCCGGATACCTGGGTGACCTGCCCCCCGAGCTGGACGAGCAACTGCCGCGGCTCACCGAGGACTCCTTCCCCGGTGTGCTCGCCAATGTCATCGCGGGCCGGGTCGCCAACCGGCTGGACCTCGGCGGCGCGAACTGCACGGTCGACGCCGCGTGCGCCTCCTCGCTGGCCGCCCTGGACCTCGCCTGCCGGCAACTACGTGACGGCGACAGCGACATGGCTCTATGCGGCGGCGCCGACGTACACAACGGCATCAACGACTACCTGCTGTTCTCCTCCGTCCGCGCGCTGTCTCCCGGCGGCCGCTGCCGTCCCTTCGACGCGGCCGCCGACGGGATCGCCCTCGGTGAGGGGGTGGGCGCACTCGTACTGAAGCGGCTCGCGGACGCGGAGCGGGACGGCGACCGGGTGTACGCCGTGATCAAGGCGGTCGGAGCCTCCAGCGACGGGCGGTCCCTCGGCCTGACCGCTCCCCGTCCGCAAGGACAGCGCATGGCCCTGGAACGGGCCTACGCGCGGGCCGGAGTCACCCCCGCGGAGGTCGGCCTCCTCGAGGCGCACGGCACCGGCACGACGGTCGGCGACAGTACCGAACTAGCCGTGCTGAGCGAGCTGTTCACGGCCTCGGGCGCCGCTCCCGGGTCATGCGCGCTCGGCTCGGTGAAATCCCAGCTCGGGCACACCAAGTGCGCGGCCGGGCTGGCCGGACTGATCAAAGCGGCCCGCGCCGTCCACGCGGGCGTGCGGCCGCCGACCCGGAACCTCGACACCCCGGTCCCGGCGTGGCAGCCGGAGACCAGCCCGTTCTTCTTCGACACCGAGGCACGGCCCTGGGCGGCGCCGCCGGAGCGGCGGATCGCGGGCGTGAGCGCCTTCGGCTTCGGCGGCACCAACTACCACGCCGTGCTGGCCGGTTACGCGGGGGCCGAGGAACCCCGGCACGGGCTGGAGGAGTGGCCGGCCGAGCTGTTCTGCTTCCGCGGCGCGGACCGGAGGGCGGCGGGCCGGGCGATGGCGCGGCTGGCGGCCAGGCTGGAGGAGAACGACGCGGCCGGGCGGCCGTGGGCGCTGCGGGACCTCGCCGCGGAGGTCGCGGCCGATCCCGGCCCGATCCGGGTCGCGGTCGTGGCTCGCGACCCGGACGAGTTGGCGGCCCGGCTGGAGCAGGCCCGGGCCTTCGCTCCGGGCGCGGGGGTCCACGTACGGGGAGGGTCGGCCGATCCCGGTCAGGTGGCCTTCCTCTTCCCCGGACAGGGCAGCCAACGCCCCGGCATGTTCGGTGAGTTGTTCATGGCCTTCCCCGCACTGCGGGAACTCCTGGACACGGCGCCGGGCGCGGTGGTCTCCGCGATGTTCCCGCCGACGGCGTTCACCCCACAGGGGCGGGCGGCCCAGCGGGCCGCGGTCACCGACACCCGGGTGGCCCAGCCGGCCCTCGGGCTGGCGGGCTCGGCGGCGCACCTGCTGCTCGGGACGCTGGGCGTCCGGCCCGACTGCGTGGCCGGGCACTCGTACGGCGAGCTCACCGCCCTGGGGGCGGCGGGCGTGTGGGACACGGAGAGCCTGCTGCGGCTGAGCGCCCGCCGGGCCGAGGCCATCATGACGGCGGCCGGGACGGATCCCGGGGCGATGGCGGCGGTGGCGGCCGCGCCCGAGGTGGTGCGGGAGATCGCCGAGCGTGCCGGGTGCGTGGTGGCGAACCACAACGCCCCGCGGCAGTGCGTGATTTCGGGGCCCTCGGCTGCGGTGTCCGAGGCGGTGGCAGGGCTGAGGGCGGCGGGCCTGTCGGTCCAACCCCTCCCGGTGGCCTGCGCGTTCCACAGCGAGGTGGTGGCGGGGGCCGCGACGGCCCTCGCCGAGGAGCTGGCCGGGACGGCGCTGGCCGACGCCGCCGTCCCGGTCTGGTCGAACACGACGGCCGGCCCGTATCCGGCGTCCGCCGAAGAGGTACGGGGCCTCGTGGCCCGCCAGGTCGCGGAGCCGGTCCGGTTCGTGGAGCAGGTGGAGAACATGTACGCGGCCGGTGTCCGGACCTTCGTGGAGGCAGGGCCGGGCCGTGTCCTGTCCGGCCTGATCGGCCGCATCCTGCGGGAGCGTCCGCACACGGCGGTCCCGCTGGACGTGCCGGGCGAACACGGCCTGCTCCGGCTGGTCACGGCCCTGGCGGAACTGACGGCGGCGGGCGTGTCCGTGGCTCCGGAGGCCCTGTTCCGCGGCCGGACCTCCCGCCTCCCCGAGCGCGCTCCGCGGCGCCCGGGCTGGCTGGTGGACGGCTACCTGATCCGCACCGCGGACGGCCGCCCGATCCGGGGCGGGCTCCGCCCGGCCGAGCGGGTACGGGTGACGGCCGACTGGGCCACGGCTGCGAGCCCGGCTCCCGGTCCGGCCGCACCCGCGGGCCTGGTCGCGGGGGCGACCGCGACGGCGACCGTGGCCGCGCACCAGGGGCAAGGGCACCTAGGCGCCGCCATGAACGGCGCCCGCGCCGCCGACGGCCTCTCCCAGGCCGGCCCCGTGCCACAGGGCCTGCTCGGGCTTGCGCATCCGGACGCGGCCTCGGGTCCGGCTACGGGTCCGGCTACGGGCCCGGCTGCCTCCGCCGTGGCGCTGAACGGTCGTCAGACGCCCGCAATGAACGGCGATCCGGCCTCCGAAGGCCTCCACCCGGCCCAGTGGGCCGCCCTGTCCACACCCGCGGACCCCGCCGCGGCCCCGCCGATGGCCGCGGGTCCGACTCCCACACCACCTGCCGGCCGGCTGAACGGGCACCAGGCTCCTGCCGTGGACGGCCCTTGGGCTGCCACCGCGGGCCTCCGGTCCACGGCGGCAGAAAGCATAGGAGGCCCCCAAATGTCCCCAGCCACGAGCGTCGGCCCGGCCGGAGGTACGGAGCCGCTGGACCGCCCGGTCCCCGGGCGAGCGAACGGCCACCCCGTCCAGCCAGCGGGCGGCAGCCCGGCCGGAGGCCCCGGGCCGACGGCGGGCCCGGCCCTCGGGCGATCCGACGGCCGCACCGCCCAGGCCTCGAATGGCGGCCCCGGCGTCGGTGGCCACCAGCCCTCGGCCGGCGAAGGGACGGACGGCATTCCCGGGCCCCGTGCCTCGGGCGGCCACCCGGGCGGCCTCGGAACGGGTCCCGGCCAGGCCGCCGGGCGGGCCGACGGCCAACCGGCCGGAGCTCAGGCTCCCGCCCCGGCCGCAGTCGGGTCCTTCCTGCCGGGGGCCACGGACAGCCGTGCCGCAGTGATGTTGGAGTACCTTCGCGGCTCCCGCGACCTGATCCAGGCTCAGCGGGACGTCCTGCTCGGCTACCTGGACTCGGCCGCTCAGGCCGACGCCCGGACCTGGGCGAGCGCGGAGCCGATCGCGTACTTCGTCGGCCAGGCCCCCGCCTTCGCGGACCAGGGCCAGATCCTCGCCACCCCGCACCACAGCCCCGTCGCCCCGGCTCCCGCCCTCGGGGCGGGGCGGCCCGGCGGCCCCGGGGCAACGGGTCAGGAACCCGACGCCGAAGCGACGGCCACCGAGTCCTGGCTCGCGGGTCCTCAGGACGCGGCCGCCGCCATGGCCACGGCCACCGGGCCCGGTCCCGCGGGCCGGCACGACGCGACCGCCGACGCCGGGCTCGGGGAACATCAAGGCGCCGCTCCCTCCACGCACGTTCTCGTCCCTGGTGTTGTGCCCACGCCGGACGCGTTCGGTCGGTCCAACGGCCGGAGCCCGCTGGACGTGGCCAATGGATCACTGCCGCCCAGGGCCGACAGCCCGATTCTGCCCGGGGCCGGCCACGGCTTCGCGTCACCCGGCTCATGGCCACCGGTCCCGGGTGACGCGGCTCCCGCCGGCGCCACCCCGGGCTCCGACCCCGGCGGCGCTCCCGCGGACCCTCCGGCAGCGCCGGCCGGCGGCGCCGTCCCGTCCGCCGAAGAGGTGATGGACGTGATCGTCGAGATCGTCCACACCCGGACCGGATACCCGCGGGACATGCTCGATCCCGAGCTGGACCTGGAGGCGGACCTGTCCGTCGACTCCATCAAGCGGGTCGAGATCATCGGCGCCCTGGCCGACCGGATCGGCCTCCCCCAGGACCCGGGCGGCTCCGCCGAAGCCGCGATCGAGGAGCTGTCCCGCATCAAGACCCTCCGCGGGATCGTCGACTGGGTCACCGCCCACACCGCTCCCCCGGCAGCCACGGCCCCGGCCACCCCTACCGCCCCGGCCATCCCGGCCACGCCGGCCGTCACCGCGCCCGGCGATCGGCCCGCCGCGGGCGCCGTCAACCGGCTGAGGGTGGACCTGCTGCCCCTCCCGGCGGTGCCGGGGAACCCGGAGGCCCTCCGCGGCCTGCGGATCGGAATCGTCACCGACGCCAACGCCGACCTCGCCCCCGATACCGACGCCGATATCGACAGCCCGGCCGTCGCACCCGCCCTCACCGCGGCCTTGCAGTCACATGGGGCGGAGGTACGTCAACTACGCGTCGCAGAGGCCGGGTTCGACGCGGTCATCGACCTGTCCGCCCTGCGACGGGGCGCCGTACCCGTCCTGCCCGAGGCCTTTGCCGGGCTGCAGCGGACGCTGACCGGCGGGGTGCAGCGCCTGCTCCTCGCCACCGCGAACGGCGCGACCCCGGGAGCCGGACTGCACGGCTTCGCACGCAGCGCCGCCCTCGAGTTCCCCGGCAGGCTCATCCGTGCGGTGGACGTCCACCCCAAGGAGGATCCCGATCGGATCGCGGTCCAGCTCATGGCCGAACTGACCTGCACCTCATCCGAGTTCGCGGGGGCCACCGGTGCCTCCGCGTCCGCCGCGGACCCCGGTCCCGCTTCCGTCGGTTACACCGCCCAGGGCGTACGGGTCTGCCGTCGGCCCGTGCCCGCGCCACTCGCCACCGCCGACGGCCGGCCGCCCCTCGGCCCGGATTCCGTGGTCCTGCTCACGGGCGGGGCGCGCGGGATCACCGCCCGAACCGCTCTCGCGCTGGCCCGGGCCACCGGATGCCACGTCGAGCTGATGGGGCGTACGCCGGAACCCCCGGCCGGAGCGGATGGGTTCGGGCACGCCACCGACCGGGCGGCCCTGCGCGCCGCCCTGATCGCCACCGGCCTGCGCACCCCCGCGGAGATCGAGGCCGCGGCCTCGCGGATCCTCGCCGAGCGTGAGGTGCGGGCCACCCTGACGGCCCTCGGCACGGTGGCCGCGTCCGTCCGCTACCACTGCGCGGACGTCACGGACGAACAGGCGGTACGGGCCGTCGTGGCCGGCGTACGGGAACGGCACGGGCGCCTCGACGGCATCGTGCACGGGGCGGGGACCCTGCGGGACGGCCTGCTCCACGACAAACAACCGGCGGACTTCGCCGAGGTGTTCACCACGAAGGTGACGGGCGCCCGCCACCTCGCCGTCGCGGCGGCCGAGCACGGAACGGCGCCGGCGCCCCGGTTCCTCGCCCTGTTCGCCAGCGTGGCGGGCGTGTACGGGAACCGTGGCCAGAGCGACTACGCGGCCGCCAACGACGCCCTCGACTGCCTCGCCCACACCTGGGCGGAGTCCTTCCCGGGCCGGGTGCTGTCGGTGGACTGGGGCCCCTGGGCCTCGGAGGCCGGCGGGATGGTCAGCCCCGAGCTGGCTCGCGCGTACGCCCGGCGCGGTGTTCCGCTCATCGAGCCGGAGGCCGGCACCGCCGCCCTCCTCGCCGAACTGTCGCACGGGACCGACGTGCAGGTGGTCCTGATGGCCGAGGCGAGCGAGGAGCGTGGCGGGCGTGGCTGACCGGAGGCGACGGCGCGGCCCACGGCCGACCGACGCGGCGATCGTCGGGATGGGCGCGGTTTTCCCGGGCGCCGCGGACCTGGCCTCGTACCGCCGCAGCCTCCTCGCCGGCACGGACTGCATCGGTGACGTCCCGCCCGGCCGCTGGGATCCCGAGGTGTACTACGACCCGGATGGTGCCACCGGCACGGTGGCCAGCGACCGGTTCTATTGCCGGCGCGGCGGCTTCGTGGACGGGTTGGCCGCCTTCGACCCGACCCGGTTCGGGATCATGCCGGCCACCGTGGAGGGGGCCGAGCCGGACCAGCTGCTGGCTCTGCACGCGACGGCCGAGGCGATCGCCGACGCGGGCGGCGACGACCGCCTGCCCGCCGACCGCTCCCGGATCGGGGTGGTGCTGGGGCGCGGCGGTTTCATGGGCGTGGCCACCGCACGGCTCGACCAACGGGTACGTACGGCACATCAGTTGGCGCAGACGCTACGGGAGCTCGCGCCCGAGCTGGGCGAGGGGCGGATCGCCGCGGTGCGCTCGGCCTTCCAGGACGCACTGGGCCCCGAGCGACCGGACGCGTCCATCGGGCTCGTGCCGAGCTTCACGGCCGCCCGGACCGCGAACCGGCTCGACTTCCGCGGGCCCGCCTACACCCTGGACGCGGCCTGCGCCTCCTCACTGCTGGCGGTGGACCAGGCGGTGGGCCTGCTGGCGGGCGGGCGCTGCGACGCGGTGGTCGCCGGGGCCGTGCACCACTGCCACATCGCCACCCTGTGGAGCGTGTTCACGCAGTTGCGGGCCCTGAGCCCCAGCGAGCGCATCCGCCCCTTCGACCGGCGGGCGGACGGGACCCTGCTGTCCGAGGGCACCGGGGTGGTGCTGCTGAAGCGGCTGGCGGACGCGGAGCGGGACGGCGACCGGATCTACGCGGTGATCCGCGGTACCGGCGTGGCCGGGGACGGCAGGGCGGCGAGCCTGATGAGCCCGCTCGTCGCGGGCCAGGTACGGGCGCTGGAGCGGGCCTGGCGGGAAGCGGGGCTGGATCCGCGGGCGCCCGGCGCGCTGGGGCTGCTGGAGGCGCACGGCACCGGGACACCAGTGGGCGACGCGGCCGAACTGGAGACTCTGGCACAGGTGTTCGGCCCTCCCAAGAAGATCACCGACGGTCCCCGGGGCGATCACGGGGCCGGTCACGGCGCCGGGCACCCGGACGGGACCGGGGACGAGCACGGGGACGGCGACGGCGACGGGATCGGCTTCGGCTCGGTGAAGTCGATGCTCGGCCACACGATGCAGGCCTCCGGGATGGCCGGGCTGATCAAGGCGGCGCTCGCGGTCCACGAGGGGGTGCTGCCGCCGACGCTGCACCTGGAGGAGCCGCACCCGGACCTGGCCCGGACCCGGATGCGCCCGGTGACGGTGGCGCGGCCGTGGGAGCGCGGGCCGCGGGGGGTGCCTCGCCGGGCCGGGGTCAACGCGTTCGGCTTCGGCGGCATCAACGCGCACGTGGTGCTGGAGGAGGCTCCCGGCGCCGTGCGCCGCGCCGCGCCCGTACGGCGGTTCCTGCCCCTGGGGGGCTCGGCCGCGCCGGTGGGGGCGGCCGGGCGGGAGGACGTGCTCCTGATGGGGGCGGACAGCGCGGCGGAGCTGTCGGTCCGCCTGGCGGCCGGCTCCCCGGTGTCCGGCGGCGACGGACCGTGCAGGCTCGCCGTGGTGGGGCCGACGCCCCAGCGGCTCGCGCTGGCCGCGAAGGTGGTGGCGCGCGGCGGGGCGTGGCGTGGGCGCGGTGAGGTGTGGTTCGCACCGGAGCCGCTGGGCGGCCGGGTCGCGTTCCTGTTCCCGGGCCTGGAGCCGGAGTTCTCCCCGGTGCTGGACGAGGTGGCCGACCGGCTCGGGCTGGAGCGGCCGCGCCTGGGCCGGCGCGAGGAGCTGATGGAACGCGCCCTGGACGCGATCACGACGGGGCGTTTCTACGGCCGGGTGCTGTCCGAACTCGGCCTGGAGGCCGATGTGCTGGCGGGCCACAGCCTGGGCGAGTGGGCTGCGATGGTCGCCGCCGGGATGTATCCGCAGGACGCGGCCGATGCCTTCCTGGACTCACTACGGCCCGATTCGCTGAAGGTCCCGGACCTGGTCTACGCCGCCTTGGGCTGCGGGACGCGGCGGGCGGAGGCGGCGCTCCACGGGCTGGACCGGGTGGTGGTCAGCCACGACAACTGCCCCCATCAGTCGGTGATATGCGGTGATCCCGGGCAAGTGTCCGCCGTCCTCGACCGGTTGCGGGCGGAGGGGGTACTGGGCCAGGAACTGCCCTTCCGTTCCGGCTTCCACACCCCGATGTGGGAGCCCTACCTCGGTCAGGTCCGCGCCGCCTTCGGCCGGCTGCCGCTGCGGCCGGGCACCCTGCCCGTGTGGTCGGCGACCACCTGCTCCCCGTTCCCCGCCGCGCCGGACGACGTACGGTCGCTCGTGGTCCGTCACCTCCTGGAGCCCGTCCGTTTCCGGGAGTTGACCCTCCGCCTGTACGAAGAGGCGGGCGTCCGCAGCTTCGTCACGCTCGGCCCCGGAAGCCTGCCGGGCTTCGTCGAGGACACCCTCCGCGACCGCCCCCACCTCTCGGTGTCGGCCGCCTCCCCGCGTCCCGCGGGCCTCGCCGCCCTCCGGCGCACCTGCGCCGCCCTGTGGACAGAGGGCCACTCCCCGCGCTGGGAACGCCTGTCGCCCGCGCGGCCCGGCGGCCCGGACCACCGGGCCGCCGCACCGGCCACGGCGCCCGCCCCGGCGAAGGCACCCGCACGGTCCGTACCGGCCACCGGAGGGCGGAGCGTGCGACTGGAGCTCGGTTCGCCGCTCGTCCGCCTCGGCGACGCGGCGCGCACCGCCCTGGGCAGCCTCTTGCCCCCGGCCGCACCGGCCCCGCCCCCGGC
>NZ_JAGGOW010000053.1 GCF_018614135.1 Streptomyces sp. ISL-66 | reverse complement strand
GGGCCCGGCCGCCCCGCCCCGGACCCACCCACCCCGGACCCACCCGTCCCCGACCGACGCGAGCCGGACTCCCCCGAGGAGGGCGAGGCCCGCGAGCGCGTAGAGCACGTACCGGTCGACGTACCAGGGGTGCACCAGCGAGACCGCGAGCAGCAGGCCAGGCGGCAGCAGCGTGAGCGGCAGGGCCGCGCGTACGAGCTCCCGCGCGGCCCCCCGGGCGAGGAGCAGCGAGGCGGCCGCGAGCACCCCGTACGCCGCCCAGTCCTGCCAGCTCGGCCGCCCTAGCCAGCCCAGCTGCTGCTGCGCCTGCCTCGCGCTGACCAGGGCGAGCGGCAGCAGTCCGGCGACCACCGCGCAGCCCGCGAGGCGCCAGCCGCGCGAGCGCCAGGCGGTGAAGGCGTGCGCGGGCAGGGCCAGTACGGCGAACTCGTGCAGCCAACAGCCCAGCAGCAGCACCGCGGCGTACGCGGCCCAGCGCTCGCGCAGCATCAGGTACGTGGCCCAGATGACGGCAGCGCTGACGAGGGCGTACGAGCGCCCCTCCTGGGCGTACATCTGCACGGGCGGGAGCGCGGCGTAGCCGAGCCCGGCGATGAGCGCGGCCCGCTCCGGCCGCTCCCCGGCCAGCCGGTGCGCGAGGGCGGCCACCCCGGCCGCGGCGAGGGCGGTGGCGGCCACGGACGGCAGCCGCAGGCTCCAGAGGCTGTCGCCGCCGACGGTGAACACCGCGCGCATCAGCAGGTAGTGGAGGCCGTGCACGGCGTCGACCCGGCCGAGCAGTTCCCACAGCTCGCCGGTCGGCCGGTGGGCGACCTGCCAGGTGACGGATTCGTCGCGCCACATGGAGCCGCCCCGCGGGAGGCCCCAGAGGCCGAGTGCGAGGGCGGCGAGCGGCGGCAGCCAGCGCCAGGGGGCGAAGCGGCTGATGTCTGCCTCCGGGTTCTATCCGTGCGGGTGGTGCGGACTCCATACTCGGGGTTCAGCCGGATACCTGCGGGGGTGGGGCGTGCGAGCACGTGGATGGCGAGTCGGTCTGATGGCCGCGACCGCGGCCCTGGCCTTGGTCCCCGCCTTGGGCGGATGTTCGTCGGACGGGCCCAAGGACGGGGCTTCGCCGGGGGCGACGGCGAGTCCGGACTCCGGGGCGAGCGCGACCGCGAGCGCGACCGCGAGCGACGGATCCGGGACGCCCTCGGCGACGACGGCCACGCTGTCCCCGGGCCCCAGCCAGAGCCCGACCGGCCCCGCCCCGAACCCCTCCGCGAGCGCCTCGGCGTCCGTGCCCGCGCCGTCGGGCTCGGAGCCGGACACCGGCGCGACGCTCCTCGCGGTCACGCGCAGCGGCGGGATCGCGGGCAAGACGAGCACCCTGGTCATCAAGGGCGACGGATCGTTCCTGCGGCTCGACTCGAAGGCCGTCACGGTCGACCGCGACAAGCTCTCGCCGGCCGCCCTCGCGAAACTGCGCACCGCCCTGCGGAACGCGGACTTCCCCCATCTGCCCCGGATCTCGATGCCCGACCGGCCGGTCATCGACGCGTTCACCTACGCCTTCCGGCACGACGGCTACGAGGTGGCCGCCGCCCAGACCACGGTGCCGGAGCCGCTGCAGGACGTCCTGGCCGCCCTGCCGGCCTTCGAGCCGCGCTGAAGCCCGTCCCCGCCACCGTGATCTCCCGCAGCCTCCGGTCCAGGTGCCCGCGCAACAGGACCACCACGTCCAGGACCCCGGCGCCCGGCACCCCGGCACCCCGGCACCCCGGCACCCCGGCACCCCGGCACCCCGGCACCCCGGCACCCCGGCACCCCGGGAAGATCCAGTCCCGCCCGCGTTTGTGGCGGAAACCTCACATCCGGAACCCGTCATAGCCGCAGGCCGACCGCTCCTCTACGCTGCACCCCTACCACGCGGGATCTTCAGGGGCGGGACATGGAACAAACGCACACCACCACCCACAACGGCGCCGCCACCCCCGGCGCGCAGCGCCGGGTGCTCGTCGTCGAGGACGACCACACCATCGCCGAGGCCATCGCGGCCCGGCTGCGTGCGGAGGGCTTCCAGGTGCAGACGGCTGCCGACGGCCCGGCCGCCGTCGCCGCGGCCGAGAGCTGGCTGCCGGAGCTGCTGGTCCTGGACATCATGCTGCCGGGCTTCGACGGCCTGGAGGTCTGCCGCCGGGTCCAGGCCCAGCGGCCGGTCCCGGTGCTGATGCTGACGGCCCGGGACGACGAGACCGACCTGCTCGTCGGCCTCGGCGTCGGCGCCGACGACTACATGACGAAGCCCTTCTCGATGCGCGAGCTGGCCGCACGGGTCCACGTGCTCCTGCGGCGGGTGGAGCGGGCCACCCTGGCCGCCCACGCCCCGCGCGGGGCCACCCTGCGCCTGGGCGATCTGGAGATCGACCACGCGCAGCGCCGGGTGCGGGTGCACACCGAGGACGTGCACCTGACGCCGACCGAGTTCGATCTGCTGGTGTGCCTGGCGGGCACGCCGCGGGCGGTGCTCTCGCGCGAGCAGCTCCTCGCCGAGGTGTGGGACTGGGCCGACGCGTCGGGTACCCGTACGGTCGACAGCCACATCAAGGCCCTGCGCCGGAAGATCGGCGCCGAGCGGATCCGTACGGTCCACGGCGTCGGGTACGCCCTGGAGACCCCGGCGCAGCCTTGAGCGGGCACCGGGCACCGGGGCAGCGGCCTCCCGGGGGGCTGCGGCCCTTCTCGCCGTTCTCGATCAAGACGAAGCTGGGCACGCTCGTCGTGGTGTCGGTGTTCATCACCACGGGCCTGCTGATGGTGGCGATGCGCACGGCCACCGAGGTCCGCTTCATCACGGTGTTCTCGGTGATCGCCTCGATGCTGATCACCCAGTTCGTGGCGCACAGCCTGACGGCGCCGCTGGACGACATGACCACCGTGGCGCGGGCGATATCCCACGGCGACTACACCCGCCGGGTGCGCGGGGCCGGCCGCCGCGACGAGCTGGGCGACCTGGCCTCCACGATCAACCTGATGGCGGACGACCTGGAGGCGGTGGACCGGCACCGCAAGGAGCTCGTGGCCAACGTCTCGCACGAGCTGCGCACCCCGATCGCGGCCCTGCGCGCGGTCCTGGAGAACGTGGTGGACGGGGTCTCGGCCGCCGATCCGGAGACCATGCGGACGGCCCTGAAGCAGACGGAGCGGCTCGGCCGGCTGGTGGAGACCCTGCTGGACCTGTCGCGGGTCGACAACGGGGTGGTGCCGTTGCGGGCCCGCCGCTTCGAGGTGTGGCCCTACCTGTCGGGGGTGCTGAAGGAGTCGGGGCTGGCGGCGGCCGGCCGGCCTGGGCTGACCTCGGGTTCGGGCGGGCACACCCGCAACGACGTCCACCTCCACCTGGACGTGTTCCCGGCCGACCTGACGGCGCACGCGGACGCCGAGCGGCTGCACCAGGTGGTGGCGAACCTCATCGACAACGCGGTCAAGCACAGCCCGCCGCACGGCCGGGTCACGGTCCGGGCGCGGGCGGGTGAGGCTCCCGGGGGCCTGGAGCTGGAGGTCCGCGACGAGGGTCCGGGCATCCCGGAGGAGGAGCGCCACCGGGTCTTCGAGCGGTTCAACCGGGGCAGCGCGAGGGGCGGCGACGGCGGGACCGGCCTGGGCCTGGCCATCGCCCGCTGGGCGGTCGGGCTGCACGGAGGGCACATCGGGGTGGCCGAATCGTCACGGGGGTGCCGCATCCTCGTCACGCTTCCGGGCAGCTCACAGGCGCCGGGTTGACGTAGGGTTCGAGTGGGAAGGACATGATCTCGGCCACATTCGCCGGGATCCGTCAGGGGTGCGAAGCCAAGGGGGCCGCAACCACGGTGCCTCCTGCCCGAACCACGCTTGTTTCCCGCCATTCCAAGCGGTGAAACCCGCCGTTCGATGTGACCTGCGCGACGGAAGTCCCGCCCGGTCTGCATCTCACGGCTCGGGAGGCGTAGCCTTTATTCCCGCTGTCCATACCTTGTGAAGCGGAAGAGGGCGGTTGCCGCCGTGTCGCCACAGTCCCCCAGTAACTCGAGCACCACGACCGAAGCAGGAGAAGGCGGGAAGAACCCTGCCCCAGGCTTCGGCGCCAATGAGTGGCTCGTCGACGAGATCTACCAGCAGTACCTCCAGGACCCGAACTCGGTCGACCGGGCCTGGTGGGACTTCTTCGCCGATTACAAGCCGGGCGGCGCCGCCGCTCCGGTGAAGGCGGATAAGCCCACGGATCGGCCCACTCCCCCCACCGCGACGACGGACGGCGCCTCCGCACAGGCCGCCGCCCCCGTCACCGCCGCATCGCCCCAGGCGTCCGACGCCGCCGCCACGGGGGCGGCGAGCGCCACGCCCGCGGCTCCCGGCGCCGAGGCCACCACGCCTGTGTCAGCTCCTGCCCCTGTACCTGCCACCCCCTCTGGTGCCCCTGCTGTGACTGTCACCTCCCAGGCCCCGGCCGCCGCACCGGCCGCGCCTCCCGCCGCAAGCGTCGGCTCCACCGGAGCGGCTCACGCCGCGCCCTCTACCGGGGCTCCGGCTGCCCCGGCCGCCGCCCCCTCCCCCGTAGCCCAGAAGGCCGCGCCCACCACCGAGGCCCCTGCCGGCCCCGAACTGGTGACGCTCCGCGGCCCGGCGGCGGCCGTGGTCAAGAACATGAACGCCTCGCTGGAAGTGCCGACGGCCACGTCCGTCCGCGCCGTGCCGGTGAAGCTGCTGTTCGACAACCGCATCGTCATCAACAACCACCTGAAGCGTGCCCGGGGCGGGAAGATCTCCTTCACCCACCTCATCGGCTACGCGATGGTGCAGGCCATCAAGGCCATGCCGTCGATGAACTACTCCTTCGCGGAGAAGGACGGCAAGCCGACCCTGGTCAAGCCGGAGCACATCAACTTCGGTCTCGCGATCGACCTGGTGAAGCCCAACGGCGACCGCCAGCTCGTCGTCGCGGGCATCAAGAAGGCCGAGACGCTCAACTTCTTCGAGTTCTGGCAGGCCTACGAGGACATCGTCCGCCGGGCCCGCATCGGCAAGCTGACGATGGACGACTTCACGGGCGTCACCGTCTCGCTGACCAACCCCGGCGGCCTGGGCACCGTCCACTCCGTGCCCCGCCTGATGCCCGGACAGTCGGTCATCATGGGCGTCGGCTCGATGGACTACCCGGCCGAGTTCCAGGGCACCTCCCAGGACACCCTGAACAAGCTGGGCATCTCCAAGGTCATGACCCTGACCTCGACCTACGACCACCGGGTCATCCAGGGCGCGGCCTCCGGCGAGTTCCTGCGCGTCGTCGCGAACATGCTGCTCGGCGAGAGCGGCTTCTACGACGACGTCTTCGAAGCGCTGCGCATCCCGTACGAGCCGGTCCGCTGGCTCCGGGACATCGACGCCTCGCACGACGACGACGTCACGAAGGCCGCCCGCGTCTTCGAGCTGATCCACTCCTACCGGGTCCGCGGCCACGTCATGGCCGACACCGACCCGCTGGAGTACAAGCAGCGCAAGCACCCCGACCTCGACATCACCGAGCACGGCCTCACCCTGTGGGACCTGGAGCGCGAGTTCGCGGTCGGCGGCTTCTCCGGCAAGTCGATGATGAAGCTGCGCGACATCCTCGGCGTGCTGCGCGACTCGTACTGCCGCACCACCGGTGTCGAGTTCATGCACATCCAGGACCCGAAGCAGCGCCGCTGGATCCAGGACCGCATCGAGCGTCCGCACTCCAAGCCGGAGCGCGAGGAGCAGCTGCGCATCCTGCGCCGGCTGAACGCCGCGGAGGCCTTCGAGACCTTCCTGCAGACGAAGTACGTCGGCCAGAAGCGCTTCTCGCTGGAGGGCGGCGAGTCCGTCATCCCGCTGCTCGACGCCGTCATCGACTCGGCCGCCGAGGCCCGCCTCGAAGAGGTCGCGATCGGCATGGCCCACCGCGGCCGGCTGAACGTCCTGGCGAACATCGTCGGCAAGTCGTACGCGCAGATCTTCCGCGAGTTCGAGGGCAACCTCGACCCGAAGTCCATGCACGGCTCCGGCGACGTCAAGTACCACCTGGGCGCCAACGGCACCTTCACGGGCCTGGACGGCGAGCAGATCAAGGTCTCGCTCGTCGCGAACCCCTCGCACCTGGAGGCGGTGGACCCGGTCCTGGAGGGCGTGGTCCGCGCCAAGCAGGACATCATCAACAAGGGCGGCACGGACTTCACGGTCCTGCCCGTCGCCCTGCACGGCGACGCGGCCTTCGCGGGCCAGGGTGTGGTCGCCGAGACGCTGAACATGTCGCAGCTGCGCGGCTACCGCACCGGCGGCACCGTGCACGTGGTCATCAACAACCAGGTCGGCTTCACCGCCGCCCCGGAGTCCTCGCGTTCCTCGATGTACGCGACCGACGTGGCCCGCATGATCGAGGCGCCGATCTTCCACGTGAACGGCGACGACCCGGAGGCCGTGGTCCGCATCGCGCGGCTCGCCTTCGAGTTCCGTCAGGCGTTCAACAAGGACGTGGTCATCGACCTCATCTGCTACCGCCGCCGCGGGCACAACGAGTCCGACAACCCGGCGTTCACGCAGCCGCTGATGTACGACCTGATCGACAAGAAGCGTTCGGTGCGCAAGCTGTACACCGAGTCGCTCATCGGTCGCGGCGACATCACGCTGGAAGAGGCGGAGCAGGCGCTCCAGGACTTCCAGGGCCAGCTGGAGAAGGTCTTCGCGGAGGTCCGCGAGGCCGCCACGCAGCCCGCGGACCACGCACTGGTGGCGCCCGCCCAGACCGCGCAGGAGTTCCCGGTCGCCGTGGACACCGCGATCTCCCAGGAGGTCGTCAAGCGGATCGCCGAGGCCCAGGTCAACATCCCGGACACGGTCACCGTCCACCCGCGTCTGCTGCCGCAGCTCCAGCGCCGCGCGGCGATGATCGACGAGGGCACCATCGACTGGGGCATGGGCGAGACGCTGGCCTTCGGCTCGCTGCTGATGGAGGGCACCCCGGTCCGGCTGTCCGGGCAGGATTCCCGCCGCGGCACGTTCGGCCAGCGCCACGCGGTCCTCATCGACCGGGAGACCGGCGAGGACTACACCCCGCTGCTGTACCTGTCGGAGGACCAGGCCCGCTACAACGTCTACGACTCGCTGCTCTCCGAGTACGCGGCCATGGGCTTCGAGTACGGCTACTCGCTGGCCCGCCCGGACGCGCTGGTCCTCTGGGAGGCCCAGTTCGGTGACTTCGTCAACGGCGCGCAGACCGTCGTCGACGAGTTCATCTCCTCGGCCGAGCAGAAGTGGGGCCAGACGTCCGGCGTCACGCTCCTCCTCCCGCACGGTTACGAGGGCCAGGGCCCGGACCACAGCTCGGCCCGCCCGGAGCGGTTCCTGCAGATGTGCGCGCAGGACAACATGACCGTGGCGATGCCCACGCTCCCGTCGAACTACTTCCACCTCCTGCGGTGGCAGGTCCACAACCCGCACCACAAGCCGCTCATCGTCTTCACGCCGAAGTCGATGCTGCGCCTGAAGGCCGCGGCGTCGAAGGCGGAGGAGTTCACGACCGGTTCGTTCCGTCCGGTCATCGGCGACTCCACCGTGGACCCGAACGCGGTCCGCAAGGTCGTGTTCTGCGCGGGCAAGGTCTACTACGACCTGGAGGCCGAGCGGGAGAAGCGCGGCATCACCGACACGGCGATCCTGCGCATCGAGCGGCTGTACCCGCTGCCGGGCGCGGAACTCCAGGCGGAGATCGCCAAGTTCCCGAACGCGGCGAAGTACATCTGGGCCCAGGAGGAGCCGGCGAACCAGGGTGCGTGGCCGTTCATCGCGCTGAACCTGATCGACCACCTCGACCTGGCGGTCGGCGCGGACGTCCCGGCCGGCGAGCGCCTGCGGCGCATCTCCCGCCCGCACGGCTCGTCGCCGGCGGTCGGTTCGGCCAAGCGCCACCAGGCGGAGCAGCAGCTCCTCCTGAACGAGGTCTTCGGAGCCTGACCGCTGCGCCGACCCGAACGGTGTGAAGGCCCGGTCCCTTCGGGGGCCGGGCCTTCCGGCGTCCACCGGAGGTCAGCCGCCCGTGAACGGGGCCAGGTTCGGGTGCGCCGCACACCAGGCCTGCCGGGTGCGTTCCACCGCCTCCCCGGCCACCGCGTGCTGGCCTCCGGGGGGCAGGACCCCGTCCATGGCCCGTTCGGCCGCCACCATCGAGTCCACGAACACCCGGCCCGCGCCGGTGAGTTCCGTACACCCCTGGAGCACCGGGAGCGCCGCCGCCACCTGGGAGCGGATCCGCGCGTGCTGCGCCCAGGCGCCCCTGGCCCCGTAGAGCGCCGCGCGCTGCCAGTAGCCCGCCAGCGCCAGGTGCGCGTACGCACCCCGCAGGAGGCCTTCCAGCGGCCGTGGATCGTCCCTCCAGGGGGCCCAGTACCGCGCGGAGCGGTCGGCGGTGTGCAGGGTGACCGCTTCCGCGAGGGCGGCGAGCTTGCCGTGCTGTACCTCGTGGACGAGGGTCGCGGCGAGCGCGGGCGGCGGCTGGGCCCGCGCCAGTACGGAGCCGGCCGCCGCGGGCAGGGTTCCGCCGGTGGCGCGGGAGCTGCCGGAGAGCGGGACGAGGGAGCGCAGGAGCCGGCCGGTCTCCTCCGCGCGGGCGGTGTCGTAGCGCCGCATCAGGGTGAGGGCGCCGGCCCACTGGGTGTCCCAGCGCTTGTGGCCCTTGGGCGTGAGTCGGCGGGCGGCGTGGTCGGCCGCCGAAGCCCGGTACGGGTCGAGGTCGTCGAGTGCGGTGCGCCCGCCGGGGAGCGCGTGCAGGGCCAGCACGGCCGGGTCCCCGGGGTCCCAGGAGCGCTCGGTGAGGGCGAAGGGGCCGGGGCGGGGCGGGCGCAGCAGCCCGAGGGTGGGCAGGACGAGGCGGCCGTGCAGGGGCCGCAGGGTGACCTTGAAGCAGATCCCGGCCCGCAGCCCCGCGGCGGCGGCGAGCGCCCCCAGGTGCGCCACGTCGGCCGGCGGCCCGTAGGGCGCGCGCAGCCGGCGCAGGGTCTCCTCGGCCCACATCCCGGTGGCCGGATAGTGCACCACGTCGGCCACCGCGCCGGGGTCGCGGCGGCCCGCCTCCTCCAGGAGGGCCCGGTACTCGGCGGCCTCCCCGCCGGGTACGGCGCCCTGGACGGCTTCGAACACCTCGCCCATCAGCTCCAGCCGCCGGGTCCGCCGTATGCCGCGCACCAGTGCGGTCCCCTCGGCGGACGGCTCGGTGGAACCGAGCTCCCGCAGTACGCCGTCGCTCGGCTCCGGGTGCCTCATCGCCTCACCTCCCGCCGTGGACGCTCCATCCCTGCCCGGGGGACGAGCTCCGCGAACGGCGGAAAGCGGTCACGTCCGTGTCCGCCCGCCGGGCGGATTATCCTGGCTGGAAAGACCCGACCACCGCACGGAGCCCGACTTGTACTTCACCGATCGCGGCATCGAGGAGCTGGAGAAGCGGCGCGGCGAGGAGGAGGTCACCTTCGAGTGGCTCGCCGAGCAGCTGCGCACCTTCGTCGACCTGAACCCGGACTTCGAGGTCCCGGTGGAACGCCTCGCCACCTGGCTGGCCCGCCTGGACGACGAGGACGACGACGTCTGAGAGCAGGTCCCGCGCACGACGAAGGGGCCCGACCGCCGATGCGGTCGGGCCCCTTCGTCATCGTCCCCGGGGACAGGGAGGACAAGGGCGCACTCAGGCGGCCTTGGTCTCCCAGAAGATGCGGTCGTTCCCCTGGGGGCCTGGTCTAGGTTTCCGTGACCTGCGGAAATGTCGATGACCAGGCATTTCCTAATGTCAGGATCTTGCAGCAACTAGCAGAAGCTAGGACGGCGCCGGGGGAACTATCAGGCACCGACTCGGAGTCGGTGGTCATGCCCCAGACTCCGCGCGCTTAACCGGCTTCCCACTGAGTGGGAAAAGTCATGACCCACCCCACCCCGGGGACCCCTCCCCTGGTCAGCGGCAACGCGGAACAGGACACTCCGGGCCTGGCGAGAAGGTGCGTGCACGCGACTCGAATTCGAGCGCGCCTCAGCCAGACTTCGAGCCACTGAGCTCCCGCGCTGCTGGCCAGAAAGAGGCAGGGACTCCCGGGTCAGCAGAGCGGGTGATCCCAACGCAGGGCCGGGTAGTCGCCGATCCAGTAGGTGTGGGAGCGCTCGGTCACGCGGAGGTGCACCTCAGTGATACCGGGCTGGCCGATGCCGTCCCATGCGCGGAGCGCCTGCTCGACGTCGTCCCACAGGGAGATGGGCCCGCCCTGACGTACGAGCCACTCGTCGCCGTCCTGCACGAGCTCGGCGAAGCTCTCGCGGTCCGGGTCGAAGAGGTAGACGAGAGCCCCGCCATCGCTGGTCTGGGCCCGCAAGACCTGGGCTGTGGGTGCTGCCAGCTGGGCCAGGAAGGCCGGCATCGGCTCGTTGAGCTCGGTGGGGGCCACGAGGGCCCGCCGCTCATTGTTGGGGTACGCCACCCGGGAGGACAGGTCTCCTGCGATCGGGGTGGCAGCCTGGGAACGCGCCTGCATGAAGTTGGCGTGGGACACGAACCGTCCCTCGGCCGTACCGTCCTGGCCGACCGTGACCTTGGCGAGGCCGGTCCCGGTGAGCAGTGACCCGACGGTGGCGAGGATGATGCCCCCGGGGCGGGTCTGCCGCACCCATGTGTAGGGGATGCGCAGGACACCGCAGGTGGCGATCACCCTGTCGTACGGGGCGCGGCGGGGCAGGCCGAGGAGTCCGTCCCCGGTGACGGTCCAGGTGGAGAAACCGGCAGTCTCCAGGGCCGCGTCGGCGCGGGCAGCGACTCCCGGGTCAACCTCGATGGTGGTGACGTTGTCCTCGCCCAGACGGTGACACATCAGGGCGGTGGAGTACCCCGTTCCGGTGCCGATCTCCAGCACCCGATGTCCGTCCTCGACCTCCAGTTCCTCGATCATCTCCAACACCAGCTGCGGAGCCGTGGACGATGAGGTCGGGATGCCTGGCACCGGGTCGGGGACCTGGTCGGCGGTGAGCTGGTTGTCGAGCTGTGTGACGAGGGACTCGTCGGAGTACGCGGTCCTGGTCCACTCCGCCGAGTCCGTGCCGGCGGTGGTCACCGGCCTCCAGAGCGTGCCAGCGGGCAGGAAGACGCCGGGGTCCAGAAACAGTTCGCGGGGGACGGCCTCGACGGCCTTCCGCCACGCGGGCGTCCGGATGGCGCCTGCGGCTTCGAGCCGGTCGGCGAGGGCCTGCCGCTCGGGGCTGGTATCGATCAAGGGGTTCCTCCTTGGGTGAGCAGGTCGGCGAAAGCGGCCGACATTGGGAGCCCAGTGCGCTCCTCCAGCCAGCCCCATTGGCCGTTCGGGTTCAGTTCCAGGAGCCAGTACGTTCCGGCGCGGTCGACTGCGAGGTCGAAGCTTCCGGACGCGAGGCCGAAGGCGTCGAGGAAGGCGAGTAGCGCCGATTCCAGGGGGGTGGGCAGGGTGATGACCGAGTACGCCAGGGCAGAGTAGTCCCGCCGCCAGTCCAGGAGATCGGACTCGATGCGCACGGCGAAGACGCGGCGGCCCACGATCAGGACGCGGACGTCGCACGCCTTGTCGACGCGTAGCTGGAAGAGGTGCGGGGCGACTCGGACCCGGTCGTCGATTTCGTCTGCGGTGACCTGCTCCGCCCACGACACCACGGGGATGCCGTCGCGCTGGTAGGACGTTGCCCGCAACGTCTTGTGGATCACTGCGGGGTGAGCTGCGACGAACTCGCGCGCCTCGCCCGGGTCGTTGGTGATGAGGGTGGCCGGCACGGCGAGGTCAAGGCGCTCGGCGTGCGCCAGCTGGTGGGGCTTGTAGTCGGCCTCGGCGTTCCTCAGGGGGTGATTCACCCACAGCGGATCAGTGAGGGCGTGCAGGACGCCACCGAGTCCGTATCGCGTCTGCGCGGCGGCGAATCGGGCGTCGTCGGGGCTCAGGTGCGGGAAGGTCGGCCAGGTGGGCCGGCGCCAGTACACGGACCGCACGTCATCCAAGCGGGCGGCTCTCGACGGGGTGAGCATCCGCCCGGCCGCGTGGGCCGGGCGGATGCCGTACCGAGCCGAGACCGTCAGGCTGTCGCCGATGTCGGCGGGGTTGAACCTGACTACCGGCACACTTCGCCGGTTGAGTTCGGTGATGACCATGTCGGCGGTGACATCATCCGCCTCGGTAGCCACCAGGACGGGCCTCTCCTCGGTTGTACGCATTAGTCCTGCTGGTCGTCCTGGTCGCTGCCCTGGTCGGTGGTGCCCGGCCCTCCGTCGGGGCTGGTCTGCGTCGTGGTTCCCGTGGCGCTGCTGGTGCCGTGCTGGCCCATCTCGACCACCTGACCGTTGCGGTCGCGGAAGACGCCGAGCTGAGTGGCGGGGTCGATGGTGACGGAGGCCTGCGGGACCTGCACGATGGTGGTGTAGGGGGCGAGACGGCTGCTTCCCCACGGGGTCACGGGCGCAGAAGACATGATGGACATGGGACTCCGATCGGTAGATGAACCCGGCCCCGGACGGGACCGGGAAGTCAGAGGGTGTCGGCGATGTCGCCGAGCTTGACGCGCGCGGCCAGGAGCAGCGGCGCCATCTGGGCCAGGCGGTCGGCCAGGGCCTCCTCGCCGGGGCCGCAGTCCAGGAAGCGGCTTCGCCGCCAGCACTGGAGCGGGTCGTGGTGGACGGTCCAGGCGGAGCCGCAGAGCCGGCAGTCGGCCATGGGGCCGCCGTACTTGACGGCGATCGGCGCCAGCAGGCCGCACCCGGCGCACCGCATGTATGCGAGGGTGCACACACCCTCGGGGTGGGCCTCGGAGGTCTCGACCGCCAACGTCAGGCGGGAGAGGTCGAAGGCCTCGCGCTCCATACGGTCCGGGTCCTCCCTCATCACCCCGCCTCCCGGAAGATCCCGACGACGAGGGCCGCCGCACCCGCGAGGACGACCAGCACGTAAACCGCCTGACGTGCGCGCTCACCCATGGGACGCCGCCTCCTTGGCCGGGGCCGGCGGGGGGACTTCGGCGGCCTCGGCGAGCCGGGCGGCCCCGACGCGGACGAGGAGCTGGACAACCGCGGTGCGGCAGAAGTACGACCCGGAGGCGGGCAACGCGGCCCAGTAGATCGGCCGGTGCGGGGTGGCTCGGACGAGGCTGGGGCCCGGCACTCCGAGATGCGTGCCGGGGCCCAGACACTCGACGCCCGCCCGGATTCTCCAGCGATCCTTCGTTCCGGGCGCGACGAGGGCGTAGTGGTTCCGGCCCCGCGAGTCGTGGATGACGGCCCCCTCCACGGCCCAGGTGAGGGCGAAGTCAACGACGGCGTCCTCGGCGCTCCCCATGGCCGCGTGGACGATGGCATCGGGGATGCGGACTACCTCAAAGCGGCCGAGTCGCAGGAGGGCAAGCCCGTGGTCCTGCCATTCGTTCTCGGCCTGGTTCGGCTCGGGGTTGCTGGCTGCGAGCCACCTATGGAAGTCGTGGTTCACGGGGTGGCCTCGGGCTGGTGAGCCGCGGACTGGCCGACAAGATGGTCCCGCAGGGTCCGGGCCTCGCGGCGGGTCAGGACGAGCTCGCTCGCGCCCTGGTGGACGTCCACGTCGAACAGGTCGATCGGGACCCGCACTTCCCCGGTCTCGGTGTCCGTCTGGGGCTGTGTGTCGCGCGTCAGTGAGGCGTGCCAGCCTCGAACCATCGTGCACCTCCTGGGTGATGACGTGTCGTCACCGTATGGGTGCACACAGCAAGGTAGGGGGACAGCTTGCCCCCCTACCCCAGGTTGTCCCTGCCTAGGCGGTGGCGATGCCGACGGCCTCCGCGAGGGTGCTGGCTTCGGCTCGCAGCGCGCGCGGAGCCTCTCGCCACAGATCCAGGACCGCCGTGCGGGCGGCCGGGGTGTAGGCCACGGTCTCCGAGCTGATCTCGTGGGCGATCTGCATGACATGCAGCGCGGCCGTACGGTCCCCCCTCTGGATGTGCCCACGGGCCACCTCGACCCAGAGCCGTGAACGTCGCTCGCGCGACGGCATGGCGTCCGGGTCCACCTCGTCGGCGAGCGTCAGGGCCTGGCGGGAGGCGGACAGGTCGGTGGCGACGCTGATCTGGTGGAAGTCCACGTTCGCCCTACCGAACATGGTGGAGGCGTGGACGTAGCCGGGGGCGAGGGACTTGGCGACTTGGTCGCCAGCGTCCCAGTACCGCCAGGCGTCACCGGCACGGCCGGCGCGGGCGGCGGTGACGGCCGCATGCAGCTGGAGCGCGCCGTAGATCCCTCTCCAGTCGGCCGGGGCGCCGTCGAGGTGGGGGCGGAGCAGGGACGCGGCGTCCTGTACGAAGGCCAGGGCCTCGTCGGCGCTCGCGGTGCTGCGGAGGATGTTCCCGAGGCTCCATGCTGCGGCGGCGATGGCGGAAGGGTCGTCAGAGGCCTGCGCGGCGGCCAGAGCCCGGTCCGCGACGACCCAGGCCATTTCGGCGGGGGCGATGTAGGCAGTGGCCTGCCCGGTGAGCCGGTACGTCTCCGCCAGGGCGACGTAAGCCGAGCGGCGCCGATCCCCTTCGAGGGAGCGGACTGCCGTCTCGGCATCCCGGATGAGGGCGGGCAGGCGCGCCCCGACCTGCGTACGGTTCCGGTCGGATTCGTGCCAGAGCCGCCAGGCTTCGTCCACACGGTTTTTGAGTGCGGCGGGGTCCGGCGGCGTCTCTGGGAGGTCCCAGAGCAGCGGCCGGGCCATCACGGCTTCCCAGACGGCGGGCATGGAGGAATGGGCCAGCCGGCCGCCGCCGATGACCGGGGTGGCTACTTCTGCATCGCTGCCCGTAAGGAGCTGGAGGTCGTCGAGCTGGAGCGCGCCGGCCAGACGCATCAAGAGGGCATGCGAGCGGAGCTCACGCTCGCCCGATTCGATCTTCTTGAGCCAGTCCGGTCCACGTCCGCAGAGGCCCGCCAGCACGGGACGGGACATCCCGCGCGATTCACGGAGGAGTCGGATTCGCTCGCCGGTGGTGAGGTTGCTGGGGATGTCCACGAAGTAGTGCCCCTTCTCGAATATGCCGTACCGCCAGCGTACGGCCGCCTGTTGGGGCAGGGGAATGACGAAAGTGCCCCCCTGCTCGGCGGAGGGCCGGGCAGGGGGCGATGGCCAGCCCGTTCGGCCCCTGGGGGAGCATGTCGCCGGGCGTCGGCATCTCAGTCCTCCTCTACGACGATGGGGCGGATCCGGTCCGCACCGGGGGTCAGCTCCCAGGACCATGCGCGGGCCACGACCTCGGCGCCGGCAGGATGGCGGGGGAGCTTTCAATCACGACGCGCACCGTGTCGCCGAGCGCCCAGTCCCGGCCGAGCCGCGGCGCACAGGAGGCGACGGCCTCGACGGACCACACGCTCGACCCGGTCCGCATCAGGGCGAGCGCGCGAGCAGCGTGGGCGGCGAGCTGGTCAGGGTCGGTGATCCCGCTCGCGGGGGTGAAGCGGTAGGTGAAGCGGGGCCAGCCGCTGGCCTCGAGGTCGGCCGCGATCTGGTCGGGGCTCGTGAGACGTGACGCCCCCCTCTCCTTCGCCGCGCGCGGTGACGAGGGGGTGGCTCCGCGGCCGGCCTCGTACGACTCGGCCAGCGCGTACTCCGCGATGCACCCGGGAAGGTCGAACACGGCCTCCGGCTCGGCGAGCTGGAGGCCGACCTTCGCCCGGACCCGTACCGGAAGCGAGAATGGGATCGCGTGCGAGCACTGCCTTGCGGAAGCCGTGTTCGTGCTCGCGTCCGTATCCGCGCTGTCCCGCGTGCCTGCTCGGCCTTCGATCGGCAGTCCGCGCAGCGTCCGCCCTGGTCTGTGTACTCCGGGCATCCACGAGCGAGACGTCATGGAAGGAGTGGGGGCCACAGCCGCGTGATCCACTCCCATCTCCCAAACGTCTCCCAGATGATCTTGGGAGAGCCCAACGGCCCGGCCGCTTGAAGCGGTCGGGCCGTTGTCATTTGCGCTCTGACCAGCAGCGCAGGAAGATCCCTCGGGCGCCCAAGATCAGGCGGCCTTGGTCTCCCAGAAGATGCGGTCGATCTCGGCGATGAGCTCCAGCGCCTTGGCGCCGGTCGCCGGGTCGTTCGACGCCTTGGCGGCCGAGAGGGCCTTCAGGGTGTCGTTGACCAGGGCGTGCAGCTGCGGGTACTTCTCGAAGTGCGGCGGCTTGAAGTAGTCGCTCCACAGCACCGAAACGTGGTGCTTCGCGAGCTCGGCGCGCTGCTCCTTGATGGTGATGGCGCGCGCGCGGAAGTCGGCGTCGTCGTTGGCCTGGTACTTCTCCTGCACGGCCTTGACGGACTCGGCCTCGATGCGGGCCTGGGCAGGGTCGTACACGCCACACGGCAGATCGCAGTGGGCGGAGACCTTCGCCTTGGGGGCGAAGAGGCGGGAAAGCATGGAGTTTGTCCTCCTCGTGATCGTCTTCTCAAGGGGGAGATTACTCCGTGAGGGAGACGATTTCGCGGCCGCCCCCATGGGCTTGGGACAAAAGTCCAGGGCCGTGCCCGGGCCGGTGCGCGAATGTACGGAAGAGTGCGGCAGCATGCGAGGTCGGACAAGGTGCGGGTGAGGAGGTCAGGATGGGCCGGAACACGCCCTCGGGACGGCGGACGCCGTCGCTGTGGTCGTCGCCGTTGAAGCGGATCGGCATCCTCGAGGTGACGGGCCCTTCGATGGCGCCGACGCTCGAACACGGGGACCAGTTGCTGGTCCGGTACGGGGCGCCCGTGCGGCCGGGGCACGTCGTGGTGCTGCGCCACCCGTTCCAGCAAGACCTGCTGGTCGTGAAGCGGGCGGCGGAGCGGCGGCCGGGCGGCTGGTGGGTGCTGGGCGACAACCCGTACAACGAGACGGGCGACAGCACCGACTACGGGACGGTCCCCGACGAGCTGGTCCTGGCGACCGGGGTGGCCCGCTTCAGGCCGCGCCCCCGGCCGGAGCACGTGGTGGAGGATCAGCGTTCGCTGAGGGCCCGCGTCTCCTGGGCGCTCTCGGCGCTGCGTCCGCTGCGGGCGGACTCCTCGGCTTCCAGGCGCTTGCGGGCGCGGTAGGCCGCGACGTTGGCGCGGGTGGCGCACCGGTCGGAGCAGTAGCGCCGGGAGCGGTTGGTGGAGGTGTCCAGGTAGGCGTTGCGGCAGGGCGCCGCCTGACAGAGGCCGAGCCGCCCCGGGCCGTGCTCGGTGAGGTGGAAGGCCAGCCCGAAGGACGCGATCGCGGCGTAGCCCGCGGAGGCGTTGGAGGGGTGGTCGGCGAGGTGGATGTGCCAGTGGGGGCCGCCGTGCTCGCCCACGGTCTCGTGGCCCGACACCTGGGGGCTCACCGGGAACTCCATGAGCAGCGAGTTGAGCAGGTCGACGGCGAGCACGTGGTCGCCGCCGTCGGCCGCCTCGAAGACGGCGCGCAGCCGGCCCCGGACGTTGCGGAAGCGGGTGACGTCGGTGTCGGTGACCCGGCGGGCCATCTGCACGCTGGCGCCGAAGAGCGCGCGTACGGCGTCGACGGAGGTCAGCGAGTCCTTGTTGCGGGCCGGCTCCTCGGTGTTGACCAGGCGCACGGCGTAGTCCGAGTAATGGGCCAGTTCCACTTGTAGTCCTTACGGCTGCGGATTATCGTCTCTGTAACGGCTGAGACTGCTTCTAGGGTATTACGCATGGAGGATTTCGTGGCGCATACGGCACTCACCGACTGGCAGGCCTGGCAGGACAGCTGGGACCGTCAGCAGGAGTGGTACCTGCCCGACCGTGAGGAGCGGTTCCGGGTGATGCTGGACATGGTCGAGGCACTGGTCGGCACCGCGCCCCGGATCCTGGACCTCGCGTGCGGTACCGGAAGTATCACGGACCGCGCCTTCAAGAGGTTCCCGGATTCCACCAGTACGGGCGTCGACCTCGACCCCGCGCTGTTGACGATCGCCCGGGGCCACTTCGCCGGCGACGCGCGCGTCACCTTCGTGACCGCCGACCTCAAGGACCCGAACTGGCGCGCCGCCCTGCCCCACGAGTCCTACGACGCGGTCCTGACGGCCACCGCCCTCCACTGGCTGCACAGCGAGGAGCTCGCCGTCCTCTACGGACAGCTCGCGCCCCTGGTGCGGCCGGGCGGGGTGTTCATGAACGCCGACCACATGCCCGACCCGGCCACGCCCCGGATCAACGCCGCGGAGCGCGCCCACCGGCACGCCGGAATGGACCGGGCGAAGGCGGCCGGAGTGCCCGACTGGCGGGAGTGGTGGGCCCTCGCGGCCGCCGACCCGGTGCTCGCCGAGCCGACCAGGGCCCGCTTCGAGATCTACGGGGAGCACGCGGACGGTGACACCCCGCCCGAGTCCTGGCACGCGGACGCGCTGCGCGCCGCCGGCTTCGCGGAGGCCCGTACCGTCTGGCGCTCGCCGTCGGACGGGCTGGTGCTGGCGGTGAAGTAGCCGGATCCACCGGACGCGGCGGGACCACCACATGCGGCAGGGGCGGTACGGGAGACCCGTACCGCCCCTGCCGCGCGTGAAGCGGTTTACAGCACCTTGGACAGGAAGGCCTTCGTCCGGTCGTGCTGCGGGTTGCCCAGGACCTCGCGGGGGTGGCCGGATTCGACCACGACTCCGCCGTCCATGAAGACGAGGTTGTCGCCGACCTCGCGGGCGAAGCCCATTTCGTGGGTGACCACGATCATGGTCATGCCCGATTCGGCGAGGTCCCGCATGACGTCGAGGACGTCGCCGACGAGCTCCGGGTCGAGCGCCGAGGTGGGCTCGTCGAAGAGCATCAGCTTGGGTTCCATGGCCAGCGCACGGGCGATGGCCACGCGCTGCTGCTGGCCGCCGGAGAGCTGGGTGGGGTAGTTGGATCCCTTGTCGCCGAGGCCGACGCGGTCGAGGAGCTTGACGGCGCGCTCGCGGGCGACGGCCTTGCTCTCGCCCTTGACCATGACGGGGGCTTCCATGACGTTCTCGATGGCCGTCATGTGGGGGAAGAGGTTGAAGCGCTGGAAGACCATGCCGATGTCCCGGCGCTGGGCCGCGACCTCGCTGTCCTTCAGCTCGTAGAGCTTGTCGCCCTTCTGCTTGTACCCCACCAGCTGACCGTCGACCGAGAGCCGGCCGGAGTTGATCCGCTCCAGGTGGTTGATGCAGCGCAGGAAGGTCGACTTGCCGGAGCCGGACGGGCCGACCAGGCAGAAGACCTCACGGGGGGCGACCTCCAGGTCGATCCCGCGCAGGATGTGGGCGGCGCCGTACGACTTGTGGACGCCTTCTGCCTTGACCATCGGCTGGGCGGTCACTTCGCCACCTCCGTACGGCGGAACATGTTCAGGTTGGCCTTCAGCCGCTGGAACGGCGTGGGCGGAAGGCTGCGCAGCGAACCGCGGGCGTAGCGGCGCTCCAGGTAGTACTGGCCGACGCTGAACACGCTGGTCAGAGCCAGGTACCAGATGGACGCGACGAAGTACATCTCGATCACCGCGCCGGCCGTGCTGCCGATGTTGGAGCTGGCCCGCAGGAGTTCGGTGTACTGCACCGCCGAGACCAGGGACGAGGTCTTCAGCATGTTGATGAACTCGTTGCCGGTCGGCGGGATGATCACGCGCATCGCCTGCGGGAGCACCACGCGGCGCATGGTCTGCGTCCGGGTCATGCCGAGCGCGTGCGAGGCCTCGCTCTGGCCCTCGTCGACGGACTGGATGCCGGCCCGGACGATCTCCGCCATGTAGGCGCCCTCGTTCAGGCCGAGGCCCAGGAGGGCGACCATGAACGGCGTCATGACGTCGACGGTCTCGTTCTTGTAGATCGGTCCCAGGTTGATGTACTGGAAGATCAGCGGGAGGCTGAACCACACCAGCAGCTGGACGTAGACCGGGGTACCGCGGAAGAACCAGATGTAGAGCCAGGACACGAAGCTCGTGACCGGGTTGTTCGAGAGCCGCATCACGGCGAAGAGGATGCCGAGCACGAGGCCCAGGGCCATCGACGAGACGCTGATGATGATGGTGTTGCCGAGGCCGCTGATGACCGAGGGGTCGAACAGCTTGTCGCCGACCGTGCCCCAGATGACCTTGCCCTGGGAGAAGGCGTAGACGAGCCACGCCAGCAGCACGGCGACGACCACGGCGCTGATCCAGCGACCGTAGTGCCGTACGGGGATTGCCTTGATCGCCTCGTAGGGGATGCCCGAGGCGCCGGGTCCGGCCGGCGGGGTTGCGGCCGGACCCTTGTCGATCTTGTCAGTCACAATGACTGCCCTTCAGTGGAGCGCTCGGATCACTTGCCTGCGTTGATCGTGGCGGACGGCACGGCGCTGTCCTTCACGTTCCACTTCTCCAGGACCTTGGCGTAGGAGCCGTCCTTGATGATGGCGTCGAGGGCTTCCTTGATGGCATCGCGCAGCTGGGTGTTCTCCTTGGAGACCGCGATGCCGAAGAGGCCGACGTCGGCCTGCGCGCCGCCGACCTCGAAGTCGTTGCCGCCGCCGGAGGTCTTCGCCACGTACGCGGTGACCGGGAAGTCGTTCAGGTCGGCCACGGCGCCGCCGGCCTTGACGCGGGTCTGGGCCTCGGCGTCGGTGTCGAAGGCCTCGATGGTGAGCTTCTTGTCACCGCACTTCTCGGCCTGGGTCTTGAAGGTGTCCTCGTACGTGGTGCCGCGCTGGACGGCGACCGTCTTGCCGCACAGGTCGTCGAGGGACTTGATGTTCTCCGGGTTGCCCTTCTTGACCAGGAGCGAGACGCCGGAGGAGAAGTAGTCGACGAAGTCGACGCCCTTGCCGATCTTGGCGCCCTTGTCGTCCAGGCCTTCCTGGCGCTTCTTGTTGTCCGTGATCGACGACATGGCGACGTCCTGGCGGCCGGTCTCCAGGGAGGTGATCAGGCCGTCGAAGGTGCCGGAGGTGAACTGGAACTTCACACCGAGCTGCTTGCCGAGCGCCTCGGCGATGTCGGGGTCGACACCGACGATCTTGGAGCCCTCGGTGAACTCCATCGGGGCGTAGGCGGCGTCCGTGCCGACCTTGATGACACCGGCGTCCTGGATCTTCTTCGGCAGCTTGGAGAACAGCGGGGCGTCGCTGGTCTTCTCCTTGGTCGCCGAACCGCCTTCGGTCTGGTCGCCACAACCGGTCAGGATGAGGGCGCCGGCGACCGCGATCGCGCCGACCGCGGCGATCCGGGACCGGGCGGCGGTCGTACGGCGGGTGGTGCTTGCGGTCATGAGCTGGTTCCTCCGGCAGTGGGGAAAGAAGCATCCGAGATGGTCGTGCACGCACCATCGAGTGTCGCGACCTTGTGTGATTACGGCATCTTGCCATTCGGACTGAGACATTCAGGGTGCCCGTCAGGTCAAAATCGGATAACGGACACCCCTGCGGACCCAACAGCCCTGCGGATAAGGACCCCCGAGACCGGATTAACCGCTGCGACCAGGCACTTTGGCCGCAGCTTTTGCGGTGCGTCTCGCCCATCGGACCCCAAGGTTTGGACTTTTCACCAAAACCGGGGCAAGCGACCTACGATCGAGGGGGAATCGACTCGTCTGGGTGAGTGTTCTTCGGGTACAACAGATCCTTACACCCCTCATCCGGGGCTCAGGGCGCGCGTGCGGCGCGCCCGCGCGTACGAACCTCCCCTTCGCGGAGACGGGCCTATCAACCGTCGCCGCGGAGTACGGACGCGGTGCCCGCCCACCCCTTAACCAGGAGTGGTCACCCTCAACGATTCAAAGACTTAAGGGGTCAACACAGTGGCAGCGGAGATCGTCAATCCTCGCAGCGACAGCGTGACGGACAACAACCCCGATGCGGTGTTCGCGCTGCACCGGGGCGGCAAGATGGCCATCGTGGCCACCGTGCCGGTCCACAACAAGGACGACCTGTCCCTGGCGTACACGCCCGGCGTTGCGAAGGTCTGCAGCGCCATTGCCGAGCAGCCCGACCTGGTGAACGAGTACACCTGGAAGTCCAACGTGGTCGCCGTCGTCACCGACGGTACGGCCGTGCTCGGACTCGGTGACATCGGGCCGGAAGCCTCCCTCCCCGTGATGGAGGGCAAGGCCATTCTCTTCAAGCAGTTCGGTGGAGTGGACGCGGTTCCGATCGCGCTCGCCACCAAGGACACGGACGAGATCATCGAGACCGTGATCCGCCTCGCGCCGTCCTTCGGCGGCGTGAACCTGGAGGACATCTCCGCTCCCCGGTGCTTCGAGATCGAGCGTCGCCTCCAGGAAGCCCTGGACATCCCGATCTTCCACGACGACCAGCACGGCACGGCCATCGTCACGCTGGCCGCCCTGCGCAACGCCGCGAAGCTCACCGGTCGGACCCTCGCCGACCTGCGCGCCGTGATCTCGGGCTCGGGCGCGGCGGGCATCGCCATCGCCAAGATCCTGGTGGACGCGGGCATCGGCGACGTCTGCGTCACCGACCGCAAGGGCGTCGTCTCCGCGGACCGCTCCGACCTGACGGACGTCAAGGCGGAGATCGCGGGCCTGACGAACAAGACCGGGCAGACGGGCTCCCTGGAGGACGCCCTCGCGGGCGCCGACGTCTTCATCGGCGTCTCCGGCGGTACGGTCCTCGAGTCCGCGGTGGCGACGATGGCGAAGGACTGCTTCGTCTTCGCCATGGCCAACCCGAACCCGGAGGTCCACCCCGACGTCGCGCACAAGTACGCGGCGGTCGTGGCCACGGGCCGTTCGGACTTCCCGAACCAGATCAACAACGTGCTGGCCTTCCCGGGCATCTTCGCGGGTGCGCTGAAGGTCCGCGCGAGCCGGATCACCGAGGGCATGAAGATCGCCGCCGCCGACGCCATCGCCGGCGTCGTGGGCGACGAACTCGCCGCCGACTACGTGATCCCCTCGCCGTTCGACGAGCGCGTGGCGCAGGCCGTCACCGCGGCCGTGGCGGCGGCCGCGAAGGCGGACGGCGTGGCCCGTCTCGCCTGATCGCAGCACTGAGCCTTACGGACGCGGGGCCCGGCCGGATCATTCGGCCGGGCCCCGCGTTCGTTCGGGCCTGGATCCGCGGGCTACTGGACGGTAGCCTCGCGGCCATGTTCGCTGCCTATGCCGCCCGAATCGACCGTGACCAGCCGCTACGAGGCCTTGAGCTGGGCGACCGCCCCGCGCCGCAGGCCCGGCCCGGCTGGGTGACCGTGAACGTCAAGGCCGCCTCGCTCAACCACCACGACCTGTGGTCGCTGCGCGGAGTCGGCCTCGGCGAGGAGAAACTCCCGATGATCCTCGGCTGCGACGCCGCCGGGATCGACCAGGACGGCAACGAGGTCGTCCTGCACTCCGTCATCGGCCAGAGCGGCCACGGCGTCGGCCCCGACGAGCCCCGCTCGATCCTGACCGAGCGCTACCAGGGCACCTTCGCCGAGCAGGTGAGCGTCCCCGCCTGGAACGTCCTGCGCAAACCCGCCGAGCTCTCCTTCGAGGAGGCCGCCTGTCTGCCCACCGCGTGGCTGACCGCGTACCGCATGCTCTTCACCAACGCCGGCGTCCGCCCCGGGGACTCGGTCCTGGTCCAGGGCGCGGGCGGCGGAGTCGCCACCGCCGCGATCGTCCTCGGCAAGGCGGCCGGTCTGCGGGTCTTCGCGACCAGCCGGGACGAGGTCAAGCGCCGGCGCGCGGTCGAGCTCGGCGCCGTGGAGGCGTACGAGCCGGGCGCGAGGCTCCCCCTGCGGGTGGACGCCGTCATCGAGACGGTCGGCGCGGCCACCTGGTCGCACTCGGTCAAGTCCCTGCGGCCCGGCGGCACCCTGGTCATCTCGGGCGCCACCAGCGGGGACCGCCCGGCGCACGCGGAGCTGACCCGGATCTTCTTCCTGGAGCTGAAGGTGGTCGGCTCGACGATGGGCTCGAAGGACGAGCTGGAGGACCTGCTGTCCTTCTGCGCCGCGACCGGGGTCCGGCCGGTGATCGACGAGACGCTGCCGCTGGACCGGGCCCGCGAGGGCTTCGAGAAGCTGGAGTCGGGCGACCTCTTCGGCAAGATCGTCCTCACCGTGTAGCCCGTAGCCCGTAGCCCGTATCCCGTAGCCAGAACCCGCGGCTCGCCACCTCACATCCGCCATCCGCCATCCGCCCGCCCCATCACAGGCGTCAATGTAGGTTGACATTCTCCCGTGCGTCAACCTACATTGACAGCCATGACGAAAGCTACCGATCTCGCCGAGCGGGCCGGTGACCGCGACCCGCGCGTGGGCCTGCGCGCCGTGGCCGCCCTCCGACGGCTGCTCGAACAGCTGGAGGCCGTGCAGGTGCGCAGCGCCCGCGCGCAGGGCTGGTCCTGGCAGGACATCGCGGCCGAGCTGGGCGTCAGCCGGCAGGCCGTACACAAGAAGCACGGGAGGCTCTGATGTTCGAACGCTTCACCCATGACGCCCGCTCCACCGTGACCGGCGCGGTCGCCGAGGCCCAGCGGGCCGGGGCCGCCACCGTCACCGAGGAGCACCTGCTCCTCGCGCTGCTCTCCCAGGGCGCCCTCGATCCCCTGGGCGTGGACCGGGAGGCGGTCGCCGCCGACCTCTCGGCGGCCCGCCGCCGGGGCGGCATGTCCAGGGCGGACGAAGAGGCCCTCGCGGGTCTCGGCATCGACCTCTCGGAGATCGTCTCCCGCATCGAGGAGACCCATGGCGAGGGCGCCCTGTCGGCCCCCTCCACCCGCAAGCGCACCGGCCGCGCCCCCTTCACGCCGGGTGCGAAGAAGGTGCTGGAGCAGTCGCTGCGCATCGCGCTGGGGCGCAAGGACCGGCACATCTCCACCCTCCACCTCCTCCTCTCCCTCCTCTCCCGCCCCGGCACGACCGCGGAGATCCTCACGGACCACGGGGTCACGTACGCCGCGGCCGAGTCGGGCCTGGCGGCCTGAAACCCGACGAGCCCCCCGGCCGACCGCGTTGGCTCGGGGGGCTCGTTGGTTCGGACGGAGCGACGGGCTCGGAGAGCCGGGCCGCTAACGCGGCGGGCGGAGCGTCGCCGCGATGCGGGAGGCCGCCGCCGCGAGGTGGTCGCGGGCTTCGGACAGCTGGTCCCGGGTGACCCCGTGGTCGCGGGCCGCGTCGCGGATGTCGTCGCGGAAGCGGTCCAACAGCCGGTCGAGGTCACGGCCGGGGTCGCCGGTCGGGGGCACGTCCCGGGCCCAGTCCGGGTCGGCGGCCGGGGCGCCGGGAGAACCGGCCGAACCGGCGGAGCTGTCCGAGGTACCCGGGGTGCCTGATGTGCCCGACGTGCCCGTGGCACCCGAAGGAGCCGTGGAACCCGACCCGGCTCCGCCGAGCCAGGCTCCCGCCAGATTGCCCAGGACTCCGCCCGACTTCGCGAGCTGCTCCTGCAGCTGGCCGGCGATGCGCTGGACCTCCTCACGGGCCCGCTCCTGCGCCTCCTTGGCCTGGTGGCGGGCCTGCTGGGCCTCCTCGCGGGCCCGGCGGCTCTCGTCCTTCGCCCGGCGCGCCTGCTCCTTCCACTCCGCCTTCGCCTTGCGGAGCTCCTCCTTGGCCGCCTTCCAGGACTCGTCCTCCACCCGGGTGGCCGACGCGTTCGCCGCGGCCCGCATCTCGCGCCGCAGGTCGCCCGCCGCACCGCTCACGTCGGCGCGGATCTCGGCGGCGAGCTCGGAGACGGAATCGCGGATCTCCAGCTCCAGGTCGGCCAGCTCGCCGACGCGGCCGGCCAGTTCGGCGCGGCCCGCCTCGGTGATCGAGTACACCTTGCGCCCACCTTCGGTGGCGTACGTGACCAGGCCCTCGGCCTCCAGCTTGGACAGGCGCGGGTAGACCGTGCCCGCGGAGGGCGCGTACAGCCCCTGGAACCGCTCCTCCAGCAGCCGGATCACCTCGTACCCGTGGCGGGGGGCCTCGTCGAGCAGCTTGAGGAGGTACAGGCGGAGGCGGCCGTGGGCGAAGACGGGCGGCATGTCAGAGCACCTTCTTGTCGAGCTCGAGGGGGGCGGCCGGGGCCGCCGGGCCGTCCTCGGCCGGGCGGCGCAGCAGCGCGATGGATCCGGAGACGGTGGTGGCGCGCAGGGTCCCGGTACCGGCGCCCAGGGTGCCCGTGATCCGCTTGGCGCCCAGCTGACCGGAGACCCGCAGGTCCTCGAAGGCGTTGGAGACGCCACCGGTGGCGGTGTTGGCCTCGACGCGGGCGTCGGCCGGGTGCGGGAGGCGGATGGCGACCTGTCCGGACACGGAGTTGAGGGAGATGTCCACGGGGCGCTGCCCGGTGCGGCCGTCGAGGGCGAGGTCGATGAGCATGTCGCCGCTGACCGAGTCGGCCCGTACGCTGCCGCCGGCGCCGTCGACGACCGTCAGGTCGCCGGAGACGGAGTGGAATCCGAGCTCACCGGTCACGGACTGGGCCTCGACGCTGCCGGAGACGGTGTGCGCCTTGATGCGGCCGGACAGGCCGACGAGCGTGGCGCCGCCGGAGACGCCGTGGATCTCGGTGCCGCCGTCGATGCCGGAGACGAAGGCGGTGGCGCTGACCGTGGCCAGCTGGACGCGGGTGGCGGCCGGGACCGCGAGCGTCACGGTGGCGCTGCGCTCCCAGGCCTTGCGGCCGGAATCGGAGGTGGCCCAGGCCTTCCATGGCTTGCCCTCGAACCACTTCTTGAAGCCCTGGGAACCGTTCCAGGGCAGGTCGTCGTAGGAGACGGTCAGGACGCCGTCCTCCTGCACCACGTGCAGGGGCGGGCCGTCGACCTCGGCCACCTCCAGACGGGCCGGGCCCTCGTCGGCGGCGACGACGTTGACCGTGCCGCCGACGACGCGGACGCGGACCTCGGTCACGGGCTCCTCGAAGGTGAGCTTCTGCGGTGCGGCGACCGACCACGTCTTCTGCGCTGCCTCTGCCATGGTGCTGACCCTCCTCGGCGTACGTGCACGGACTGCGGACCCGCTGGATCGCGGATGGTGCTCGACGCACGCAACATATCGCGTCTTATGGACAACACGATATATCGCGGTTGGGGGAAGTCAAGCACGTCGAGCCACGCCCTCCGGGGCCCGACGGGTCCGCGCGGATCGGGACGAGCAGGGCCTCACCCGGTTCCGTCAGGCCGTAGTCGACCCGGGGCGGGGCCCGCGCGTACGCGCGGCGCTCCACCAAGCCCGTGGACTCCAGCCCGCGCAGCGCGTCGTTCAGTACCTTCGGGCCGAGCCCGCCGATCCGGTGCAGCAGCGCGCGGCCGCACCGGCTTGGCGCCGGGGTTACGCCGCCAGCAGGGGGCTCGCGTGGAGGCGCAGCCAGGCCCGGTAGGGCGGGGTGCGGAGCGCCGCTTCGCGGTAGGCCGCGCGGAGGTCCTCGTACAGCTCGGCGCAGACCCCCTCGTGCACCCCCGGCCGGGTCGCGAGGAGGAGGCGTACGGCGAGGGGGTCGCCCGAGAGCGGCCGGATCGCCATGTCCTCGCGCGGCCCGGAGGTGGGCTGGCAGGGGGCGACGGCCTCGCCCGAGACGATCAGCGAGGTCGCCGTGTGGTAGTCGGCGTGCAGCAGGGGCGGGTCGAGTCCGGCGCGCGCGAAGACCCTGCGCAGGCCGTCCCATTCGCCGTCCACCGACGGGTCCACTGTCCACCGGTCGGCGGCGAGGTCCCGCAGCTCCACCACGGAACGGGCCGCCGCCGGATGGTCCCGGGCCATGGAAACGAACTGCGGTTCGCGCTCCATGAGCACCCGCAGCCGCAGCCCGGCCGGCACCTGGAGGGGGCTGCCCTCCACCTCGTGCACGAACGCCACGTCGAGCCGGCCCGAAGCCGTCATCCGCAGCAGCGCGTTGGCGGAGACGTCGACCACCAGGTCGGTCTCGGTGTCCGGCAGCCGCCGGTGCAAGCGGCTCAGCCAGCCGGGCAGGGCGCGGCTGGCCGTCGAGCCGATCCGCAGTCGGGGTCCCTGGGACAGCGCCCGCGCCTCCGCGACGAGGGCGGCCATCTCGGCGAGGAGCGGGCGCGCCCGGCCGAGCACGGTGCGTCCGAAGGGGGTCGGCCGGCAGCCGGTGCGCTCGCGCAGGAACAGCTCGCCGTCCAGGGCCCGTTCGATGCGGCGCAGCTGGGTCGTCAGCGAGGGCTGGCTCACGCCGAGTTGCCGGGCGGCCTTGTGCAGGCTGCCGGCGTCGGCGATGGCGCACAGGGCGCGCAGGTGCCTGACCTCAAGCTCCATGTCCAGAGAGTAGGTCGGTGGGCTCCGAGCGCACCAGCCACTGACATACCCCCGAATCCCGCCATTCTCAAGGGAGTTGCCCTGCCGAAAACTGTCCGATAACTCGGCGTTATCGGAGGCTGGCATCATCCGCCGGCCACCCCCGCTCCCGCAGACTCCGGTACCGAACGACCCCCCACACCCCCCGCACCGGATGAGCAGGAGTCCCCACATGCGCCACTCCCGCAAGACCATGATGTCCGCCGCCGCCGTCGGTCTCGGCGTCGCCGCCGCCCTCGGCGGCATCGTCCCCAGCGCGAGCGCCGCCGCCGGTCCCGCCGCCGGCAGCCCGAGCACGTACGCCGCGTACGAGCGCTCGCAGGAGAACCAGGCCGCCAACCGCGCCTTCTACGAAGCGGTCCAGCGCTCGGTGGCCGAGCAGCGCGCCGCGAACCCGGGGCTGCTGGCCGTGACCGTCACGTACAACACCCGCAACGCGCCGACCTTCCGGACGCAGATAGCCCGTTCCACCCAGATCTGGAACGGGTCGGTGACCAACGTCAAGCTGCAGGAGGTGTCCTCGGGCGGGAACTTCTCCTACAACGAGGGCAACGACTCGCGCGGCTCGTACGCGAGCACCGACGGTCACGGCCGGGGGTACATCTTCCTCGACTACCGGCAGAACCAGCAGTACAACTCCACCCGCGTGACCGCGCACGAGACCGGCCACGTGCTCGGCCTGCCGGACCACTACTCGGGTCCGTGCAGCGAGCTGATGTCGGGCGGCGGCCCCGGCACCTCCTGCCAGAACGCCACCCCGAACTCCACCGAGCGCTCGCGCGTCAACCAGCTGTGGGCCAACGGCCTCGTCGCCTCGGGCCTCGACTCCAAGGGCTAAGGGCCAAGGGCTGAGCGCCGGGCGGACTCCGGGGCCCGGACCGGCGGGGTTCAGGCCTCCGGAGGCAGGTACGCCGCGCAGTCCGGGTTCCGGCAGGGACCCGGCACCCACTCCGGGATGAAGATCCCGAGCGCCTTGCGCCGTCTGACGACCGTGTCGACGGGGCTACCGCAGGCCGGGCACGTCCGCTGCTCGTGCCCGGCCCGCGGGGCGACCGTCTCGTGTGCGCGCTGCTGCTCTTCTCCGGCCATACCTCCACGGTAAGCCGGTTTCGCGCGTCCGGCGGGGCGGGACCGGCCGCAGTGCCCCAAGAGATCCGAGAGCCCAAGAGATCCGAGAGAGCCGAGAGGTCCGAGAGAGCCGAGAGGTCACCGCGGCTTGCGCCACATCGGCCACATCAGCGGGCCGTCCGGCAGCCGCACCGGCGTGCCCGTGTGCTCGAAACCGAGCCGCTCGTAGAGCCGGCCGCTCCGTTCACTGCTCGCCTCCAGGTACGCCGGCACCCCCTCGCGGTCGCACCGCTCCAGCACCGGCGCGATCAGCTCCGTCCCCAGCCCCTCCCCTTGCCTGCCCGGCGCGACCGCGATCATCAGCAGGTACTCGTGCTCCTCCGCCGTCGGGTGCACCTCGCCCGTCAGCCGGCCGACCAGCTCGCAGCGCTCGTTGTCCGGGTCGGCCACCGCCCGCATCTTCGCCGGGAGCTCGTCCTCGACGGCCCCGCCCTCCGGATCGCCGGCCGGAATCCGCAGCCACAGCGCCGCGGCCGAGCCGTCCGCCGCGCAGTCGATCCAGCCCTCGGCCAGCGCCACGTCGACGAAGACCCCGAGGAACTTCCCGTGCACCGCCGACCTGTGCTCCGGGTCCGGGAACACCCAGCTGCTCACCGGGTCCTCGTGGAACGCCTCGTCCAGGAGCCGCGCCACCGCGTCCCGGTCGGACTGGTCCGCTCGACGTATCTCCAGAGCCATGGGCCACACCCTTCTCACGTCACTCACGCGTCAACAACCGTGAGTGATCCTAGGGTTGACCCACCGACGCGGTAAGGCCCGTTCCGGTACCGTGCGGTGCCGGAACAGGCCTTCGGGCGCCCCTTCGCGCCCACGCCTTCAGCGCCCACGTCTCTTCAGCGCCACGCCCCTTCAGCGCCTACGCGCTCACTTCGTACGCCGCGTCACGAACTCCGCCAGCGCCAGCAACCCGCCCGCCGCCCCGAGGTCGGGAACCGCCCGCGACAGCTGCTGCACCGCCCGGCCCATCCGGTCGGCGGCGTGGGCCTGCGCCCAGTCCCGCCCGCCGGAGCGCTCCACCGCGTCGGCGGCCCTGCGCACGTCGTCCCCGGTCATGGGACCCGCGTACAGCGCTGCCAGTTCCGCCCCCGCCCCGGTGCCCGAGGTGAGGGCGGCCACGACGGGCAGGGACTTCTTGCGGGCGACCAGATCGGCCCCCGCGGGCTTCCCGGTGTGGCCGGGGTCCCCCCAGATGCCGATCAGGTCGTCGATGAGCTGGAAGGCCAGCCCGGCCTCCCGCCCGAAGGCGTCCATCGCGTCGGCCTCGTCCGGCCCGGCCCCCGCGTACAGGGCGCCGAGCGCGCACGCGCAGCCCAGGAGGGCCCCGGTCTTGGCCATCGCCATGGCCAGGCACTCGTCGAGGGAGACGTACGAGCGCTGCTCGAAGGCGCAGTCCGCCTGCTGGCCCGCGCACAGCTCGATCACGCAGGCCGCCAGCCGGGCCGAGGCCGCCGCCGAGGCGGGGTGCGGGTCCTCGGCGAGCAGCCGCAGGGCGAGCGCCATCATGGCGTCGCCCGTGACGATCGCGTCCGGCGTCCCGAAGACCGTCCAGGCGGTGGCCCGGCCCCGGCGACGGGCGTCCTTGTCGATGACGTCGTCGTGCAGCAGCGTGAAGTTGTGTGCCAGCTCCACGGCCACCGCCGCCCGCACCGCGTCCCCCGCCGGGCCCCCCGCACCCCGCAGGGCCTCGGCGGCGGCGAGGACCAGGGCGGGCCGGACGGCCTTGCCCGGGCTGCCCGAGGCGGGGGTGCCGTCCTCGTTCTCCCAGCCGAAGTGGTACATCGCCACGCGCCGCATCGGGCCGGGCAGGCTCTCGACGGTCCGGCGCAGCTCCGGGTTGACCGTTTCTCTTGTCCGGTCGAGCAGGGCAGCGGCTTCCTGCCCCTCGCCGGCGGCGATCGCCTCGATGGTCGGCACGGTCAGCGCCAGCGCGCGATCTCGACGTTCTCCAGAACACCGAGCGCGTCCGGCACGAGGACCGCGGCGGAGAAGTAGGCGGTGACCAGGTAGGAGATGATCGCCTGCTCGCTGATCCCCATGAACCGTACGGAGGTGCTCGGTTCGATCTCGTCGGGGATGCCGGGCTGGTGCAGTCCGATCACGCCCGACTCGTCCTCGCCGGTGCGCATGCAGAGGATGGACGTCGTACGGGCGTCGCTGATCGGGATCTTGTTGGACGGGAACATCGGGACCCCGCGCCAGGACGGCACGCGGTGGCCGCCGATCTCGACCGACTCCGGGTACAGCCCCCGCTTGTTGCACTCGCGGCCGAAGGCGGCGATGGCCTTGGGGTGCGCGAGGAAGAACTTGGAGCCGCGCCGCATGCTGAGCAGCTGGTCCATGTCGTCGGGGCTGGGCGCGCCGTCGTGGGGCTGGATGCGCTGGTCGTAGTCGGCGTTGTGCAGGAGGCCGAAGTCGCGGTTGTTGAGCATCTCGTGCTCCTGGCGCTCGCGCAGCGCCTCGACCGTGAGCCTGAGCTGCTGCTCGGTCTGGTTCATCGGCTGGTTGTACAGGTCGGCGACGCGGGTGTGGACCCGCAGGACCGTTTGTGCAATGGAGAGTTCGTACTCGCGCGGGCGGGCCTCGTAGTCGACGAAGGTGCCGGGCAGGACGGCCTCGCCCTGGTGGCCCGCGGAGAGGTCGATCGCGGCCTCGCCGTACTTGTTGGTGCGCTGCTCGGGCAGGGCCCGTACGGAGTCCACGTGCGCGCGCAGCGATTCGACCCGGTCGGCGAGGATCTGGAAGTCCTGGCGGGTCAGGACGAGCGCGGTGCCGGCGGTGGCGGCGCGGGCGGTCCACTCCCAGATGGCCTCCTCGTCGACGAGGGAGTCCTCGCCGAAGTAGGCGCCGTCGGCGACGGTCGCCAGGACGGCGTCAGCGCCGTAGGGGCCGGTGCCGATCTGGTCGACGCGGCCGTGGGCGAGCAGGAACACCTTGTCGGCGGGGTTGCCGAAGGAGGTGAGCTCCTGGCCGGCCTCGAAGTCGATCTGGTGGCAGCGGGCGGCGAGCTCGGTGAGGACGTCGAGGTCCTCGTAGTCGCGCAGGAGGGGCAGTTCGCCGAGCTCGGCCGGGATCACCTGCACCTGTGTGCCGGTCTTGATGAACTCCACGCGACCGTCGCCGACCGAGTAGCTCAGCCTCCGGTTGACCCGGTACGTGCCGCCCTGGACGGAGACCCACGGGAGCATCTTCAGGAGCCACCTGGAGGTGATCTCCTGCATCTGCGGCGCGGACTTGGTCGTGGTTGCCAAGTTCCGCGCGGCCGATGTACCGAGACTGCGCTGCGGGGCCTGGGCCGCGGATTCGGAACCTGCCTGGACCGACATTGTTTTTCCCTTTCGATCACTCCATGGATCTGCGGTCGGCAGCCTCGCAGTACGGACCGTGGTGGGACCATTACACAAAAGGGTGGGACTACTCCATCCGTGGACGGGGCACCCTTTGGAGTTCAACTTCCTCACCACGAGACGCTCACGCCACACCTGTTTCAGCCACCCGTGCGGCAACCGGCCTGACGGCGGGGACCGATGGCCGGTTCTCACCAGCGGCGGGCGCTCGCGGGCGCCGTGAACCCAACGGACTCCTCGAACGAACGTCCACATCACGGCGGAGCCCCCGCACACGGTCCGTTCGATCACCATCACGGCGGTCACGCGCTCCGAGGCCCGGCCGCTGCCACCGGTCCCGACGATCGAGCGCCCTCCCCGCCCCCTCTGCGCCCTTGCGGCGGAATGGCGGCCTCCACTAGACCGGTGAGTGACAGATCACTCACGCAGAGTCAAGGAGGCGGCCATGTCCGCACCCATGTCCGCGGACCGGTTCATCAACGCCCTGCGGGCCGAGGGCCTGACCGTCGTCGAGGTCGGCGCCTGGCGCACCCACAACCGCAACCACAAGGGGCCTTGGGGCCCGGTCAACGGGGTGATGATCCATCACACCGTCACGCACGGCACCGCGTACACCGTCCGGCTCTGCCGCGACGGCGACGAGGCCCTCCCCGGCCCGCTCTGCCACGGCGTGATCACCAAGGACGGCCGGGTCCACCTGGTCGGCTACGGCCGCGCCAACCACGCGGGCGCGGGCGACTCCGCGGTCCTGGCCGCGGTGATCGCGGAGAAGCGGCTGCCTCCGGACCAGCACGCGGACACCGACGGCAACCGCCACTTCTACGGCTTCGAGTGCGAGAACCTCGGCAGCGGCGAGGACCCCTGGCCCGCCGTCCAGCTCGACGCGATCGCCCGCGCGGCGGCCGCCCTGTGCCGCGTCCACGGATGGTCCGCCCGCTCGGTGATCGGCCATCTGGAATGGCAGCCGGGCAAGATCGACCCGAAGGGATTCACGATGGACTCGATGCGCGCCCGCGTCGAGGAGCGCTTGAAGTGACAATTGCCTGGTGAACGAGGCTCCCGAAGCGTCCGAGGCGCTGCTCCCCCGCCCGCCGTCCCCGCTGGCCGAAGCGACGGACGGGCGCTTCGCCGAGCACGGCGTACGGCTGCTCCTGAAGCGGGACGACCTGGTCCATCCGGAGCTTGCGGGCAACAAGTGGCGCAAGCTCGCGCCGAACCTGCGGGCGGCCGTCGCGGGCGGGTATCCGCGGCTCGCCACCTTCGGCGGGGCCTACTCGAACCACCTGCGCGCCACGGCCGCGGCCGGCCGCCTGCTCGGCCTGGAGACCGTCGGGATCGTACGGGGCGACGAGCTCGCGGGACGCCCCCTGAACGAGTCCCTGGCCCGGTGCGCCGCGGACGGCATGCGGCTGCACTTCGTCTCCCGCGCGCGGTACCGCCTCAAGGCCGATCCGGCGGCCCTGCCCGGCCTCCTGGAGGCGGCGGGGGCCGACGGGGCGTACGTGGTCCCGGAGGGCGGCAGCAACGCGCTCGCGCTGCACGGCTGCGCCGAGCTCGGGCGCGAGCTGCGCGGCGCCTGCGACGTGGCCGCGGTGGCCTGCGGGACCGGGGGCACGCTGGCCGGGCTGTCGGCGGGACTCGGCGCCGGGCAGCGGGCGGTGGGGGTGCCGGTGGTCGGGGGCGGCTTCCTGGAGGCGGAGATACGTTCCCTCCAGGCGGCGGCGTTCGGCGGTCCGGCCGGCGACTGGTCGCTGGCCGAGGGCTTCGCCCACGGCGGCTACGCCCGCGTCCCCGAGGCGCTGGAGGTCTTCGCGGCGGACTTCGAGTCCCGCCACGGCCTCCCGGTGGAGCGGATCTACGTGGCGAAGCTCCTCTGGGCGCTGCTCGCCCTGACCCGCGCCGGCGCCTTCCCCCGGGGCTCCACCGTGGCGGCGGTGGTCACGGGCCGGCCGTGAGCGCCCCGCCGCTTCGGCGGCCGGCCTACGCCGTCTCCTCGCGGTAGGCCGCCGCCTCCTCCAGGTCGAGGCGGCGCAGCAGCGCGCGGAGCATCTCGTCATCGATGCGGCGCGCGTCGCGCAGCGAGACGAAGACCTCGCGCTCGGAGGCGATCATCTCCCCGGCCAGCCGGCGGTACACGTCGTCCGCGGACTCCCCCGTCACCGAGTTGACCTCCCCGAGCCGCTCCCACACGGCGTTGCGCCTGCGCTCCAGTACGGTCCGCAGCCGGTCGGCGAGCGGCGGCGGGAGGGTGTTCTCCGGGGAGGCCAGCAGCTCCGTCAGCCGCTCGTCCGCCGCCCGGGAGGCCTCGCTCTGGGCCTGGGCCTCCGCCAGGGTCTGCGCGTGCAGGTCCCTCGCGGGCAGCTTCAGCAGCCGGATCAGCGGCGGCAGGGTGAGCCCCTGGACCACCAGCGTGCCGATGACCGTCGTGAAGGTCAGGAACAGGATCAGGTTCCGGTGCGGGACCGTGACCGGCACGGAGAAGGCGATGGCCAGCGAGACCACGCCCCGCATGCCGGCCCATCCGACGATGACGGGGGCCTTCCAGTTCGTCTCGGGCTCCCGCGCCCGGATCCGCCGCGAGAGCCTCGGCAGGAACGTCGCGGGGAACACCCACGCGAAGCGGGCCACCACCACGACCGCGAAGACGGCCACCGCGTAGCCCGCCGCGGCCGCGCCCTCGTACTCCCCGAGCCCCTTGAGGACCACCGGCAGCTGGAGCCCGATGAGCGCGAAGACCACCGATTCGAGGATGAAGGCGACCATCTTCCAGACCGCCGCCTCCTGGAGCCGGGTCGCGAAGTCCACCTGCCAGTTCCGGTGCCCGAGGTACAGCGCGACCACGACCACCGCCAGGACGCCCGAGGCGTGCACCCGTTCGGCGGCCGCGTAGGCCACGAAAGGGATCAGCAGCGACAGCGTGTTCTGGAGCAGGGGTTCGCGCAGCGTCTTGCGCAGCACGTGGATCGGGACCATCAGCAGCAGGCCCACGCCGACCCCGCCCACCGAGGCCAGCAGGAACTCCGCGATCCCGCCCGTCCAGCCGGCGCTCGCCCCGACCGCCGCCGCCAGCGCCACCTTGTAGGCGGTGATCGCGGTGGCGTCGTTGACCAGGGACTCGCCCTGCAGGATGGTCGTGATGCGGTTCGGCAGCCCCAGCTTGCGGGCGATGGCCGTCGCGGCGACCGCGTCGGGCGGCGCGATGACCGCGCCCAGCACCAGCGCCACCGGCAGCGACAGCCCCGGCACCAGCAGGTAGGCCGCGTACCCGACGGCGAGCGTCGCGAAGAGCACGTACCCCACCGAGAGCAGTGCCACGGGCCGCATGTTCGCCCGCAGATCCAGGTACGAGCTGTCCACGGCGGCCGTGTACAGCAGCGGCGGGAGCAGCAGCGGCAGCACGATGTGCGGGTCGAGGCCGTACGGCGGCACGCCCGGGACGTACGCGGCGGCCAGACCGGCGGCGACCAGCAGCAGTGGCGCGGGCACCGGGGTGCGCCGGGCCAGACCGGCGATGATCGCGCAACCCGCGACCAGCGCCACCAGCGGCAATACCTCCATCGAAGATCATCCTTGCTCGACTCGCGTCATCCTCGGGCGCCCGCACCTCAGTACGCTGGCCATCATGAGCGAGTGCAACCACGTTCCCGAACTGCCGCGCCCCGAGCCCACCCCCCTTGCCCAGACCTGCCCCGAATGTCTGGTGCTCGGCAGTCATCCCGTGCAGCTGCGCATGTGCCTGGAGTGCGGGTACGTCGCCTGCTGCGATTCCTCGCCCCACCGGCACGCCACGTCGCACCACCGCGCGACCGGCCACCCGGTCATGCGGAGCTTCGAACCGGGCGAGACCTGGCGGTGGTGTTTTGTCGACGGTTCGATCGTCTGAGGCGGGGTAGGTCAACCCTCCGCCGGTTCCCCTGATTTGGGCCCGCAGACCCCTAGCCACTGTGCGTACCCAAGGGCTTACCATCAGTCACTGGTCGTAGGTACGGCCGCACGGCCAGCTATGTTCGACGGGGCCTCGCGCTCTCCACGAGGGGGGCCGCGACACGATCGCCCGGATCGCGATAGCGTCACCGGCGAACAGAGCTCGTACCACCTTGGAGGTGAGGGTGTCCCAGATCGCAGGCGAGCCCGGGACCCAGGACTTCGTGGAAGTCCGGCTGCCCGCTGCGGGTGCCTACCTGTCGGTGCTGCGGACGGCCACGGCCGGCCTCGCGGCACGTTTGGACTTCACCCTCGACGAGATCGAGGACCTCCGCATCGCGGTGGACGAGGCCTGCGCGATCCTGCTCCAGCAGGCCGTGCCCGGCTCCGTCCTCAGCTGCGTCTTCCGCTTGGTGGACGATTCGCTGGAGGTGACCGTCTCCGCACCGACCACGGACGGCCGTGCGCCGGAGCGCGACACGTTCGCGTGGACGGTCCTCTCGGCCCTGGCCGGCAAGGTCGAGGCCACGGTCGAGGAGGACAAGACGGTGAGCATCAGCCTCTACAAACAGCGCGGCGCGGGACCAGGCCCGGCGTGAGCGGCGGGGAGGTCCCGGTGCGGGGCGGGGATCGGCCCCGGGTACGACACGAGGTCGACGGCGGCATTCCGGAGCAGCAGCACGCCCGGCCGCACCCGGCTGACACGGATGCGGAAGACGGCTTTTCGGACTCGGCGGAGCGACGGGCGGGCCCTATGAGCGACAACCAGCACGACCAAACACTGCCGGTCCAGCCACCGGGGGCCGCTGCCACGGCCCCGGCGGCCCCGGCCGAACACGCACTCGGAGTCCCACCGGCTCCGGTGTTCATCAGTCCGGCACCCCTGCCGGACCCGCGCGACCGCAGTGGCGCGCGGGCCCTGTTCATCGAGCTGCGGGCGCTGCCCGACGGCTCGCCCGAGAAGGCCGAGCTGCGCAACCGTCTCGTACGGATGCACCTGCCGCTGGTCGAGCACCTGGCGCGGCGCTTCCGCAACCGCGGCGAGCCGCTGGACGACCTGACACAGGTCGCCACCATCGGGCTGATCAAGTCGGTGGACCGGTTCGACCCGGACCGGGGGGTTGAGTTCTCCACGTACGCCACGCCCACGGTGGTCGGCGAGATCAAGCGGCACTTCCGCGACAAGGGCTGGGCGGTACGCGTCCCGAGGCGACTGCAGGAGCTGCGGCTCTCGCTGACCACGGCGACGGCGGAGCTGTCCCAGCAGCACGGTCGTTCCCCCACGGTGCACGAGCTGGCCGAGCGGCTGGGGATCTCCGAGGAGGAGGTGCTGGAGGGCCTCGAATCGGCCAACGCCTACAGCACGCTCTCGCTGGACGTCCCGGACACGGACGACGAGTCGCCGGCGGTCGCGGACACCCTGGGATCGGAGGACGAGGCGCTGGAAGGCGTCGAGTACCGCGAGTCCCTCAAACCGCTGCTGGAGGGACTGCCGCCGCGCGAGAAGCGGATCCTGCTGCTGCGGTTCTTCGGCAACATGACCCAGTCGCAGATCGCGCAGGAGGTCGGCATCTCCCAGATGCACGTCTCCCGGCTGCTGGCCCGCACCCTGGCCCAGCTCCGGGAGAAGCTCCTCGTCGAGGAGTGAGGGCCTGCCGCCGCGCGGGCCGGGCCTGCGGGCCTGACGCGCGGGCGGGCTAGCGGGTCCGTTCGCCGGGCCCGATGCCGAGTGCCGCGGTCGCCGTCGGGTTCACCAGGAGTCCCACGACGGCCACCGCGGCCAGCGCCAGGGCCGAGGCGGCGGCGGTCATCGCGCCGCCCGCGGTCCACAGCGTCCACGCCACCGGCATGGCCATCAGCTGGGTGATCAGCGCCGGGCCGCGGCTCCAGCGGCGGCCCAGGCGCAGCCCGCGCGCCGCGGTCAGCGGCAGCGCGGAGAGGAGCAGCAGGGTGATCCCACCCGTCTCCGCCTGCTGCGGGGAGTCGACGCCGCCGGCGATGCCCACGTACAGCATGTAGACGCCGAGGCCGGCCAGGGCCAGGCCCTCAAGCGCGGTGAGCGCGGCGGCCGCGGTCAGCCTGCGGGGCGGCACGGCGGGGCCGTCGGGTGCGGTGGGGTGGGGCTTCGTACTCACCCCAGCAGGGTATCGGGGTGTCCCCCGGGCGCCCCCGGGGGACGGCCAGTATGGGCCGCCCGCGAACGGGTCGGTAGGCTGCGCTCATGCGTGCACTCCTCGTGGCCAACCCAGCAGCGACGACCACCAGCGCCCGCACGCGTGACGTCCTGACCCACGCCCTGGCTAGCGAGATGAAGCTGGAGGCGGTCACCACCGAGTACCGCGGCCACGCCCGGGACCTGGGACGCAGGGCGGCCGAGACCGGTATGGACCTGGTGGTGGCGCTCGGCGGTGACGGCACCGTCAACGAAGTGGTCAACGGGCTGCTGCACGAGGGCCCCGATCCGGACCGGCTCCCGGGCTTCGCGGTGGTCCCCGGCGGTTCCACCAATGTGTTCGCCCGTGCGCTCGGCCTGCCCAACGACGCGGTCGAGGCGACCGGCGCCCTGCTGGACGCGCTGCGCGAGCGGCGCGAGCGGACGGTCGGCCTGGGGCTGGCGGCGGGAACGCCCGGCACCGAGGACGAGTCCGTGCCGGCGCGCTGGTTCACCTTCTGCGCGGGCTTCGGCTTCGACGCGGGCGTCGTCGGGCGGGTCGAACAACAGCGCGAACGGGGCAAGCGTTCGACACACGCCCTCTACGTACGGCAGCTGATGCGCCAGTTCTGGGAAGAGCCGAACCGGAGGCACGGTACGGTCACGCTGGAGCGCCCCGGCGCGGATCCGGTGACGGACCTGGTGCTGTCGATAGTGTGCAACACGTCACCGTGGACGTATCTGGGCAACCGCCCCCTTTACGCCTCGCCCGAGGCGTCGTTCGATACCGCACTTGACGTATTGGCCCTGGACCGTTTGTCAACTCCGGCGGTCGCTCGCTACGCGACACAGCTCCTGACCTCGACTCCTGAGCGCGGCCCGCACGGAAAGCATGCGGTGTCTCTACACGATCTGACCGACTTCACCTTGCATTCAAAGGTGCCGCTTCCCTTCCAGATGGACGGAGACCACCTCGGTCTGCGTACCAGCGTTCGGTTCACAGGCGTACGCCGTGCACTGCGTGTGATTGTGTGAGCGGAAGAGCCCGAAGCCCTTTCACTCGAACGTTTACACGCCGGTCCACCCCCACGAAGTAGGGCTGTGACCTAGTAGACACCGACGAATCAAAAAAAACTTTCCGGAAGGGGTTGTATCCCCGTCCGAGGTTTGCGAATCTCTACATGGCGATCGGGACAGCCCGCAGAACCCGGCACCCACACAGATCGCCAGAACCCCTCCACGAATCTCCGGCCATCCAGGGCGAGCTTTTGACCAAACTGGGCGGCCTCCCTTCCCCCGCGAAGGGATTCGTGAAAGCGTTCACATTCACAAGCAACTTGCCCGCAATACAAGGAGATGGAGCAGCCATGGACTGGCGTCACAACGCCGTTTGCCGCGAGGAAGACCCGGAACTCTTCTTCCCCATCGGCAACACCGGTCCTGCGCTGCTGCAGATCGAGGAAGCCAAGGCCGTCTGCCGCCGTTGCCCCGTCATGGAGCAGTGCCTGCAGTGGGCGCTTGAGTCCGGCCAGGACTCGGGTGTCTGGGGCGGTCTCAGCGAAGACGAGCGCCGCGCGATGAAGCGCCGCGCCGCTCGCAACCGGGCGCGCAACGCCAGCGCCTGATATCGACTTTCGAGCCTCGAGCCGCAGCGCGTAGTACCCCGTATCAGCGCTCAGCAACGTGCTCTTGAGCCCCGGACCGAAAACCATTCGGTCCGGGGCTCAGTGCTGTCCGGGGCACATCGCCCTCGGGGCGCCAGCCCCTCTGCGCTCTTCGGGGCGCTGGCCCTTCCGTGCTCTTCGGGGCCTTCGGAGCCCAGCGCGTCACGGTGAGTGACCGGGCCGGCGCTCCGGCCCGGCCGCGCCCCCGCTACTTGTGCGAGGGCACCGGTATGTCGAGGACGACCTTGGTGCCGCGCGGTTCGGCCGCGACCATGTCGAACCCGCCGCCCAGTTCGCCCTCCACGAGGGTCCGTACGATCTGCAGTCCGAGATTGCCGGCCCGCTTCGGGTCGAATCCCTCGGGCAGGCCGCAGCCGTCGTCGACCACCGAGATCAGCAGCCGGGCATCGCTCCGGCCCGTGCCCGTCCGGGTCGCGGACACCTCCACGGTGCCGCCCTCCCCCTGGGTGAAGGCGTGTTCCAGGGCGTTCTGCAGGATCTCCGTCAGCACCATCGACAGCGGGGTGGCGACCTCCGCGTCCAGGATTCCGAAGCGGCCGGTGCGCCGGCAGGCGACCTTGCCCGGGGAGATCTCGGCGACCATCGCGATCACCCGGTCGGCGATCTCGTCGAACTCGACCCGCTCGTCCAGGTTCTGAGACAGCGTCTCGTGCACGATCGCGATCGAACCGACGCGCCGGACGGCTTCGTTCAGCGCCTCGCGCCCCTGCGGCGAATCCATGCGGCGGGCCTGCAGGCGCAAGAGGGCGGCCACGGTCTGGAGGTTGTTCTTCACCCGGTGGTGGATCTCCCGGATGGTCGCGTCCTTGGTGATCAATTCACGTTCGCGACGGCGCAGTTCGGTGACGTCCCGGCACAGGACCAGGGAACCGATCCGGATTCCCTTGGGCTTGAGCGGGATGGCCCGCAGCTGGATGACCCCGCTGTCGCCCTCGGCCTCCGTCTCGCGCGGGGCCCAGCCGCTGGCGAGTTTGACCAGCGCCTCGTCCACCGGGCCGCGGGAGGGGGCCAGTTCGGAGGTGATGTTGCCCAGGTGCTGGCCGACCAGGTCGGAGGCGAGGCCGAGCCGGTGATAGGCGGAGAGCGCGTTCGGGGACGCGTACGTCACCACCCCGTCGGCGTCGAGCCTGATGAGGCCGTCCCCGACGCGCGGGGAGGCGTCCATGTCCACCTGCTGGCCGGGGAACGGGAAGGAGCCCGCCGCGATCATCTGGGCCAGGTCGGAAGCGGACTGGAGGTAGGTGAGCTCCAGCCGGCTGGGTGTACGCACAGTGAGCAGGTTGGTGTTGCGGGCGATGACGCCCAGCACCCGGCCCTCGCGGCGGACCGGGATCGACTCGACGCGGACCGGCACCTCCTCGCGCCACTCCGGGTCCCCCTCGCGCACGATCCGGCCCTCGTCGAGCGCGGCGTCGAGCAGCGGGCGGCGGCCGCGCGGGACCAGGTGGCCGACCATGTCGTCCTGGTACGAGGTGGGGCCGGTGTTCGGGCGCATCTGCGCGACGGACACGTACCGGCTGCCGTCGAGGGTGGGCACCCACAGCACGAGGTCGGCGAAGGAGAGGTCGGAGAGCAGCTGCCACTCCGAGACCAGCAGGTGGAGCCACTCCAGGTCGGTTTCACTGAGAGCGGTGTGCTGGCGTACGAGGTCGTTCATGGAGGGCACGTGGCGAGCGTACCCCGGGTATGGGCCATGACTTTCCGCAGCGCGATCGTCGGGAGTACCCAGGAGTATCCAGGAGACCCGCCTTCCGCGTAGGCTTGGAGGAAGTGACGGGAACGTGGGCCCCGTCGTTGGATGGACAGAACAGATTGGTCTAGTCCACAATTGCACCAAAGCTTCCGCCCTCCCCGCACAGGAGGACGGATCGAGGTAAGCCGCGCGCTCTGCCCTGACCGCGCGGGACCTCCCCCGGCCGTCGGGCACCGCACACCCGTCGGCCGTAAGTACTCCGGACTACGGTGCCGGTCGGGCTGAGGGTCCTGCCCGGCACCGTAGGCCAGAGGAACCGGGCCATCGCCGCCGCCACTGCGGCCAGGCGCACAGTGCCCCTCCCTGCCGCCGCCTCACCGCCTCCACCGCCCCCGGCCGCTCCCGGCTCGGGCCGTCGCGCGACGGCTGGGACACGCCCTGTGCCGGGCCTTCGCGATCGAGGCCGAGCCCGGCCGTCGCAGGCAGCGCCACGGGGCGCTCCGGACGGCGTACGCGGCCCATCGGCGGGTCACCGAGGGGGGCCGCAAGTGCCCCGTTCCCGGGAGGCCGGGGGCGGAAATCCGGACCACCATGGAGTGTGCGGAGACAGGCCGCGCAAGGCCCTCCTCTGCTAGATTGGTCTATACCACGATCGTCCCTCTCCAGATCGGCAGGCCCCGCGTGGAAGTTGTCATCGTCCCGGACGCCAAGGCAGGCGGCGAACTCATCGCGGAGGCCATGGCCGCTCTGGTCCGCCGCAAGCCCGACGCCCTGCTCGGCGTAGCGACTGGCTCCACCCCGCTGCCCATCTACGAGGCCCTCGCCGCCCGGGTCAAGGCCGGCCAGGTCGACGCCTCGAAGGCCCGCATCTGCCAGCTCGACGAGTACGTCGGGCTGCCCGCTGGACACCCCGAGTCCTACCGCGCCGTCGTCCTGCGCGAGGTCGTCGAGCCGCTGGGCCTTTCCGAGGCCTCCTTCATCGGCCCCGACGGCTCCGCCGCCGACATCGTCGCCGCGTGCGACGCGTACGACCGGGCCCTGGCCGCCGCCGGCGGCGTCGACCTCCAGCTGCTCGGCATCGGCACGGACGGGCACATCGGCTTCAACGAGCCGTGCTCCTCGCTGGCCTCCCGCACCCGCATCAAGACGCTGACGGAGCAGACCCGCGTGGACAACGCGCGCTTCTTCGACAACGACATAGACCAGGTGCCCCACCACGTCATCACCCAGGGCATCGGCACCATCCTCGACGCCCGCCACCTGGTCCTGCTGGCCACCGGCGAGGGCAAGGCCGAGGCCGTCGCGCAGACCGTCGAGGGCCCGCTGTCCGCCCTCGTCCCGGCCTCCGCGCTCCAGCTGCACCGCCACGCCACGGTCGTCGTGGACGAGGCCGCGGCGTCCAAGCTGAAGCTGGCGGACTACTTCCGCCACACCTACGCCAACAAGCCCTCCTGGCAGGGCCTGTGAGCACGTAGGCACCACGACGGCGAAGGCCGGGTCTCCCCCTGGGGAGACCCGGCCTTCGCCGTACCCGGACACGGCGGAGCCGCACGCCCGGCGTCGGGCGCCCGCACCGCACACGGCGGAGCCGGACACCCCCGTGACGGGTGCCCGGCTCCGGCAGTGCTAGTGCTGCTCCGCGGAAGTTCGTGGAGGGGTGTTCAGGCTGCTTTGAGCGGGGTGCCCTCGTAGGTCCAGCGGTAGGGTCTGGCTGTTTCGTTGTGCTT
>NZ_JAGGOW010000052.1 GCF_018614135.1 Streptomyces sp. ISL-66 | reverse complement strand
GCGCGACCCGGCGGGACGGTCGCGTGCCGCGCGCGGGCCCGGGCGGCCGGGCCCGGTGTTCCGGCCCGGCTTTCCGGCCCGGCCGGCGGCTCCGGGCGGTCCCGGCCCGCGGATCCTGTAGGAGGCTCCATGTCCCGGGGTCGCACAGCCGGTCGAATGGGCTATTCCGCGATGTGAGAGCGGTGGTGCACGATTGCTTCATGGCACCGCACTTCGACCACCCCGGCGAGCAGGCCGCTTCGGACCCCATCCGGCTGCTCGAGATCCGTGACACCCCGCTTTCCATCGACGAGGTCTTCCAGGCCGTCGGCGATGACTCGACGGGCGGTACGACGCTCTTCGTCGGCACGGTGCGCAACCACGACAGCGGGGCGGACGTCGACCAGCTCGGCTACTCCTGCCACCCCTCGGCGGAGGCGGAGATGCGCCGCGTCGCCGAGCGCGTCGTGGCGAAGTACCCGGTCCGCGCCCTGGCCGCCGTCCACCGCGTCGGCGACCTGGCCGTCGGCGACCTCGCGGTCGTCGTCGCCGTGTCCTGCCCGCACCGCGGCGAGGCCTTCGAAGCCTGCCGGATGCTGATCGACGACCTCAAGCACGAGGTGCCGATCTGGAAGCACCAGACCTTCTCCGACGGCACGGAGGAGTGGGTCGGCGCCTGCTGACCGCGGCCCGGCCGCACCCGTTCGGACGCGCAACACGCCCTCGATTTGCGTAACCCCCTCCCGGGCACCAGCGTTGAAGCCACACACAACAGGTACTTCGGGATAGGGAGGCACGCCCATGGCGTCACTGGCGTGGTTGCTGATTCCGCTGTTCGCCGCGATAGGAGCGGCGATATGGGGCAGCTGGGCAGCGCGCGACCGCACGGCGGGGGACATATCCGAGCTCGCGGGCTACGCGAGGTTCCGTGAAGCCATGGGCAAGGACGAACGGTCCCGGGCAACGGCGGAGGCGCACGCCGCTTCCGACGCCGTCTGAGGCGCCGGCCCCGTACCGACCGGCCCCGGAGGTCGCCCGCGAGGGCCGTCCCGTACTGTCGATCCATGCCACGCCGCACTGCGACGATGCTCGCTTCCACCCTGATGCTCTTCGCCCTGCTCTGCGCAGGGGTGTTCATGAAGGTCCCGTACTCCGAGATGAGTCCGGGGCCGACCGTGAACACGCTCGGGGACTCGCACGGCGAGCCGGTCCTGAACATCTCGGGGCACAAGACGTACCCCACCAGCGGGCACCTGAACATGACGACGGTCCGCGTCACGGGCGCGGACTACGACATGAATCTGCTGGAAGCGGTGTACGGCTGGGCGGCCGGCGACAACATCGTCGTACCGCACGAGAACTTGTACCCGGACGGCAAGACGGACCAGGAGTCCACGCAGGAGAACGCCGAGGAGTTCAGCCAGTCGCAGGAGAGCGCCAAGGTGGCCGCGCTCAAGCAGCTCGGCATCCCGGTCGAGGCCCGGGTGATCGTCGCCTCGGTGGTCAAGGGCAGCCCCTCCGAGGGCAAGCTGCACGCGGGTGACGTGATCAAGGCCGTGGACGGCGCCGCCGTCACCGCCCCCGAGGACGTGGCCAAGCTGGTCACCAAGCACAAGCCCGGCGAGCCGGTCGAATTCACCATCGTGCCCGCGGCGCAGGCCGCCGAGGCCGAGAAGGCGCACCGCGAGCCCACCGGCACCACGAAGGTCACGGTCGTCGCGGGCAAGGCGGAAGGCGACGGTCACGCCGTCGTCGGCATCCGGGCGGGCACCGACCACACCTTCCCGTTCACGATCGACATCAAGCTCGCCGACGTCGGCGGCCCGAGCGCCGGCCTGATGTTCTCCCTCGGCATCGTCGACAAGCTCACCCCGCAGGACCTGACCGGCGGCAAGTTCATCGCCGGCACCGGCACCATCGACGAGGCGGGCAAGGTCGGCCCGATCGGCGGCATCCAGATGAAGACGATCGGCGCCCGCCAGGCGGGCGCCCAGTACTTCCTGACCCCCGCCGAGAACTGCGCCTCAGCCGCGGCCGACGTGCCCGACGGGCTGACGCTGGTGAAGGTCTCCACCATCGACGACGCGGTCAAGGCGCTGGAGAAGATCGGCAAGGGCGACACGGCCGGGCTGCCGCAGTGCGGCGCCAAGCCCTGACCGTGTCCGCGCCCGTGTCCGCGCCCGTGTCCGGGCCGGTTTCCGCGCCCGTGCCGCCGGGCCCGGCCGACTGAGCCGGCCGGGGTCTACGGGGTCGGCCGGGTCAGTCGAGGAAGGTGGCGGCGAGCGCCTCGGCGAGCCCCGGCACCAGGGTCGCGCCGGTCAGTACCTCGTTCGCCGAGTCCTTCTCCCGCAGCCGTACGGCCGACTCCCGCGATCCGTCGCGCAGGACGCCCACGGTCAGCCGGACCTCCTGCCGGTCCCGGTGGGCGGCGACCCACTCCGCCAGCTGCTTGTCGGTCAGCCCCTCCGGTACGGAGGCCTCCGCCGACGGCGGCAGCATCAGCCGCTCCACGGTCAGCGCGCAGCCGAGGATCGACGGCGGCCAGGCGATGGTGCCGAGGAACTTGTCGAGCGGGGTGCCGGCCGGCACCTCCTCCTGCTCGATCGGGGTGAGCTGGTTCTTGCCCGTGTCGTCCTGGTCGAGGCCGAGCTGGCGGGCGACTCCCGGCGCCTCCTTGCGCAGCCTGGCCGTATCGACCAGGGCGAAGAGCCGGGCGGGCTTGTCCCAGCCGAGGGTGGAGGCGTACTCGTCGATCTCCAGGACGGCGCGGGTCAGCGGGGTGGCGGCCATCGGGGTGCCGGGGGACGGCGAAAGGTTGGACATGGGAAACATCCTGCCTCCTTTCCACCGGATACCGGGAACTGACTAAAGCCTCAGTAAGTTGCATGGGTGGGCCCTACGATCGGGGGCCCATGCTTTGAAAAATCTCAGCATCACTTACAAACAGCGACTTTCGAGGTGCGCACCTTGGCTTTCCAGATGCCGGACCGAGGCGGAGGCCCCTCCGGGCCACGGATGAGAGTCGGCCGCCCGTCCCGGCGCGCCCGGACTCTTCTGATGACTTTGGGCGTCCTGGCCGTCCTCGCCATGGCGTTCATCATGTTCGCGGGCTTCTGGACGGACTGGCTCTGGTTCCGCTCCGTCGATTACTCCACCGTCTTCACGACCACCCTGTGGACCAAGATCGGGCTCTTCGCCGTCTTCGGCCTGCTCATGGCCGGCGCCGTCGGGCTGAACATCTGGCTGGCCCACCGGCTGCGGCCCCCGCTCAGCGCGATGTCGATGGAACAGCAGAGCCTCGACCGCTACCGGATGAGCGTCGCTCCGTACCGCAAGTGGCTGCTCCTGGGCATCTCGGCGCTCGTCGGACTGATCGCGGGCGCCTCGGCGGCCGGTCAGTGGAAGACCTGGCTGATGTACGTGAACGGGGTGTCCTTCGGGCAGAAGGACCCCCAGTTCCACCTGGACGTGTCCTTCTACACCTTCGACCTGCCCTGGTACCGCTTCCTGCTCGGCTTCGGCTTCGCCGCCGTCGTGCTCTCGGTGATCGCCGCGGCCGTCGTGCACTACCTCTACGGGGGGCTGCGCGTCACGAGCCCGGGTGCGCGGGCCACCGGGGCGGCGACCGGCCACCTGTCGGTGCTGCTCGGCCTCTTCGTCACGCTCAAGGCGGTCGCGTACTGGCTGGACCGGTACGGCCTCGCCGTGAAGTCCAGCGACTTCAAGGCCGCGGACAACTGGACCGGCCTGCGCTACGTCGATGCCAACGCCTACCTGCCGGCCAAGACGATCCTGGTGGCCATCGCCGCGATCTGCGCGGCGCTGTTCTTCGCGACGCTGTGGCGCCGGACCTGGCAACTGCCGGTCATCGGCTTCGGCCTGATGGTCCTCTCGGCGATCCTGATCGGCGGGCTGTACCCGGCGATCGTGCAGAAGTTCCAGGTCCAGCCGAACGAGCAGGCCAAGGAATCCCCGTACGTCGAGAAGAACATCAAGGCGACGCGCGACGCCTACGGGGTCGCCGACGCCTCCGTCACGGACTACGCCGGCCTGCCCGACCCCAAGGCCGACAAGAAGGTGCTCCGCCAGGAGGCCAACACCACGGCCAGCATCCGTCTCCTCGACCCGAACATCGTCTCCCCGGCCTTCCAGCAGCTCCAGCAGAACAAGGGCTACTACGGTTTCCCGGCGACGCTGGCGGTCGACCGGTACAAGGGCCAGGACACGGTCATCGGGCTCCGCGAGCTCAACCTCGCGGGCATCCCGAAGAACAACTGGATCAACGACCACTTCCGTTACACCCACGGGTACGGAGTGGTCGCGGCCAAGGGGACCGAGGTCGCTCCGGGCGGCCAGCCCGTCTTCACCGAGTCGGGCCTGCCGGCCAAGGGCGACCTCGGGACGTACGAGCAGCGGATCTACTACGGCGAGGAGACCAAGCAGTACTCCATCGTCGGGGGGCCGCAGAAGGAGCTCGACTACGCCGACGACGCGGGCGAGAAGGAGACCACCTACAAGGGCGACAGCGGGGTGAGCCTGGGCAACCCGGTCAACCGCGCCGCGTACGCCCTGGCCTTCAGCGAGCCCCAGATCCTCTACTCCGGCGCCATCGGCGACGGTTCGAAGATCCTCTACCACCGCACGCCCAAGGAGCGGGTCGAGGCGGTCGCCCCGTGGCTGACGATCGACGGAGCCGTGTACCCCGCGGTGATCGACGGCCGCGTCCAGTGGATCGTGGACGCCTACACCACCACCAACGGCTACCCCTACGCGTCGCGCACCCGGCTCGGGGACAGCACGGCGGACTCGCTGACCAACTCCCAGCGCGCGGTCGTCGCCCAGGAGAACCAGGTCAACTACATCCGCAACTCGGTGAAGGCCACGGTCGACGCCTACGACGGCACCGTGAAGCTCTACCAGTGGGACAGCAAGGACCCGGTCCTCAAGACCTGGATGAAGGCGTTCCCCGGGACGGTCAAGTCCAAGCAGGAGATCTCGCCGGCCCTGTTGGAGCACCTGCGCTACCCGCAGGACCTCTTCAAGGTCCAGCGCGAGCTGATGACCCGCTACCACGTCACCGACCCGCAGACTTTCCTCAGCGGCAGCGAGGTCTGGGCGGTGCCGGACGACCCGACCACCAAGGCGGGTACGGCCGTTCCGCCGTACTACCTCTCCATGAAGATGCCGGGCCAGAAGGATCCGAACCAGGCCTTCTCGCTCACCACCACGCTCACGCCGAACGGCCGGGACAACCTGAGCGCCTTCATGGCGGTCAACGCCGATCCCACCACCGCCGACTACGGCAAGATCCAGGTGCTGAAGCTGCCCACCCAGAACCCGGTGGACGGCCCCAAGCTGGTGCAGGCGAGGTTCAACTCCAAGCCGGAGATCGCCCAGGAGATCAACATCCTGAGCCGGGGCGACTCCCAGGTGGAGTACGGCAATCTGCTCACGGTCCCGCTCGACAAGGGAATGCTCTACGTCGAGCCGGTCTACGTGCGCGGCGGCGGCCTCAAGTACCCGCTGCTGAAGAAGGTCCTGGTGACCTACGGGGACCAGACGGCCTTCGAGGACACGCTGGAGAAGGCGCTGAACGTGGTGTTCGGGGCCGAATCCGCGACCACGCCACCCACCAACCCGACGACCCCGCCGGGCGACGGCACGACCACGCCCCCGGGCAGCCAGGACCCGACGGTCAAGGCGGCGCTCGCCGACGCGCAGAAGGCCGTGGACGAGGCCGACAAGGCGCTGAAGGCCGGCGACTGGGCGGCGTACGGCAAGGCGCAGGGCGACCTGCAAGCGGCGCTGAAGCGGGCGATCGAGGCCGAGGCGAAGCTGAAGGAACCCGCGGCCGGTTCCTAGCGCGGCCCCTGAGGTCAGTGGTAAATGGTCCGTCCCGCGTCGTGATACTGTGGTTTCACCGACGCGGGGTGGAGCAGCTCGGTAGCTCGCTGGGCTCATAACCCAGAGGTCGCAGGTTCAAATCCTGTCCCCGCTACTGAAGACGAAGGCCCGGATCCGATGGATCCGGGCCTTCGTCATGCCCGGGGGAGATGTGTGGCGGATACGTGGGGGACACGGGGTCGCTGAGATGGGTGAGTTGGGGTGCGGTCGTGTTTGACTTGTCACTCTGTGGGCATGTCGACAAAACGCTGTAGTGACCTCACGGGCTGCGACATACCAGGTGTACGCGGGTAGCAGGTGATGCGACGATGGGATTTATGGGGGACAGGTCAACTCTGCTGGAGACAGGGCGGTTTGTGAGGGCGGAGGCCGAATCGGGTGCGCAGGCCGATGGGGCGGCTCAGGCTGTTGACGCGCGGAACGCGATGACCCCGCAGACCGCGCGGAGCGCCGCGCCCTCGACGCCCCCGGCGATCGTGTCGGCCGCGCGGACCGCCCCGGACGACGACGTATTCGACGACGAGGCCTTCGCGCTGACCGATTCGGCCAGCGATGCCGAACTGGAGGCCCGCCACCGGGTGGCCGCCGACAAGGGCGACCCGGGCGCGATGAGCGTGCTCGGGGCGCTCCTGCTGCGCCGCGGCGACCTGGCCGGAGCCGAGCCCTACCTGCGCGGGGCGACCGCGGAGGGCGACCGCGCCGCCGCCAACAACCTCGGTGTACTCCTGCACCAGCGCGGCTACCCCGAAGACGCCGCCGGCTGGTGGCGCGTCGCCGCCGTGGCCGGATCGGCTCCGGCCGCGCACGCCCTGGGCCGCCACTACCGGGAGCGGGGCGACGAGCCCGCCGCCGAGTACTGGATGCGGCAGGCGGCGGAATCCGGCCACGCGCTGGGCGCGTACGGGCTCGCGGACCTGTTGGAGCACCGCGGGGACAAGGGCGTCGAGCGGTGGTTCCGGGCCGCGGCGGAGCAGGGGCACCGCGAGGCCGCGTACCGGCTGGCCCGGCACCTGAGGAAGGGCGATCCGGTCGAGGCCGAGCAGTGGTACCGGCAGGCCGCCGCGCGTGGCCACCGGCGCGCCGGGCTGCACTTGGGCGCGCTGCTGGAGGCGCGCGGGGAGCTGAAGGAGGCCGGGCGCTGGTACCTGACCTCCGCCAAGCAGGGCGAGCCGCGAGCGGCGTGCGCGCTCGGCTTCCTGCTGCGCGACGCCGGCGACGAGGAGAACGCGGCCACCTGGTGGCTGCGCGCCGCCCAGGACGGCGACGGCAACGCGGCGAACGCGCTCGGGGCGCTGCACGCCGCGCGCGGCGAGACCCAGACGGCGGAGAAGTGGTACCGGGCCGCGATGGACGCGGGCGACCAGAACGGCGCCTACAACCTCGCGCTGCTGTGCGTCGCGCAGGAGCGGACCGCCCAGGCCGAGCAGTGGTACCGGCGCGCGGCGTACGCGGGACACCGCGAGGCGGCCAACGCGCTGGCCATCCTGCTGCTCCAGGTCGGGGACGCGGCGGGCGCGGAGCCGTGGTTCTCCAAGGCGGCGGAAGCGGGGAGCGTGGACGCGGCCTTCAACCTCGGCATCCTGTTCGCGAGCCGGGACGAGGACCGCACGGCGCTGAAGTGGTACGAGCGGGCCGCGTCGGCGGGACACACGGACGCGGCGCTGCAGGTCGGCATCGCCCTGGTCCGGGACGGCGAGGAGCGGGCCGCGGAGCGGCACCTGCGCTGCGCGGCCGGCGGCGGCAGCGCGGAGGCCGCCTTCCGGCTGGCCTCGCTGCTGGAGTCGCTGGCCCCGCCGCCGGAGCCGGTGGCGCTGGGCGAGCCGGTGGGCGGGGTCGAGCGGACCGAGAGCGAGGAGTGGTACGAGCGGGCGGCGGAGCTCGGACACCGGCGGGCGCAGGTCCGGGTCGGCATGCTGGCCGCCGCCCGGGGCGAGCTCTCGGTCGCCGCGCGCTGGTACCGGGAGGCGGCGGAAGCCGGCTCCCGCAACGGGGCGTTCAACCTGGGGCTGCTGCTGGCGCGCGAGGGGAACGAGCCGGAGGCGGCGCTGTGGTGGACCCGGGCGGCGGTGGCCGGGCACGGCCGGGCGGCGCTGCGCCTCGGCCTGCTCGCGGCCCGGCAGGGGGACCTGGCGGAGGGGCAGAAGTGGTGCGTGCGGGCCATGGAACTGGGCCCGGCGGAAGTCTCGGAGCGGGCCCGCCGGCTGCGCGAGGCGCTGGCCGAGGAACTGTCCGCATAGGACCGCTTAACCGATTTGCATCTGCTCGGGTGGCTCGCGTACAGTCAGGTTTACCGACGCGGGGTGGAGCAGCTCGGTAGCTCGCTGGGCTCATAACCCAGAGGTCGCAGGTTCAAATCCTGTCCCCGCTACTGAAGGCTCGAAGGCCCGGATCCTCTGGATCCGGGCCTTCGGTCGTTTTCGACCGGCAAAGGCGCAAACGAAGAGGGGCCCGGGAGCATCGCTCCCGGGCCCCTCTTCGATCAGGTCGGTGGGCTCCGCGTCGCCCGTCAGGCGCCCGCGCAGTTCGGGCACACCCCGCGGTAGGTCACCTCGACCGCCGACACGACGAAGCCGAAACGCTCCGTGTCCGGCAGGTCGGCCAGCGGGTTGCCCGCCGGGTGGACGTCCCGGATCGCGCCGCACTGGGCGCACACCAGGTGCTGGTGGGGGCGGTGGGCGTTCGGGTCGTACCGCTTGGCGCGCCGGTGGTCCGTGGAGACCTCCAGGACCTCACCGAGCGTGACGAGCTCGCCCAGGGTGTTGTAGACGGTGGCGCGCGAGATCTCCGGCAGCTTCGCCACGGCACGCGCGTGCACCTCGTCGGCCGTCAGGTGAACGTGGTCACCGTCGAGCACCTCGGCCACGACGCGCCGCTGTGCGGTCATGCGCCATCCGCGTCCGCGAAGTCGTTCCAGCAGGTCACTCATGGACGCCAGCCTAACAGCGAGGGGATTCGGTGTAACTCCCGAACCCGTGTCGACTTGGATACTTACTTGACTTAGACAATGTCCATTGTAGGATCGGCTGTGGTAGTGCACAGGACAGGACTTTGCAGCAAATTACGCAGGAGGCGCACGTGACGCAGGGACCGCTCACCACGGAGGCCGGAGCTCCGGTCGCCGACAACCAGAACAGTGAGACCGCCGGCATCGGCGGACCCGTTCTGGTCCAGGACCAGCTCCTGCTCGAGAAGCTCGCGCACTTCAACCGCGAGCGCATCCCGGAGCGCGTCGTGCACGCCCGTGGCGCCGGCGCCTACGGCACCTTCACGCTCACGCGTGACGTCTCGCAGTGGACCCGTGCGAAGTTCCTGTCCGAGGTCGGCAAGGAGACCGAGACCTTCCTGCGCTTCTCCACGGTCGCGGGCAACCTCGGCAGCGCCGACGCGGTGCGCGACCCCCGCGGCTGGGCGCTGAAGTTCTACACCGAAGAGGGCAACTACGACCTCGTCGGCAACAACACCCCGGTGTTCTTCATCAAGGACGCCATCAAGTTCCCGGACTTCATCCACACCCAGAAGCGCGACCCGTACACGGGCTCGCAGGAGGCGGACAACGTCTGGGACTTCTGGGGTCTGTCGCCCGAGTCCACCCACCAGGTGACCTGGCTGTTCGGTGACCGCGGCATCCCGGCGTCCTACCGCCACATGAACGGCTACGGCTCGCACACGTTCCAGTGGAACAACGAGGCCGGCGAGGTCTTCTGGGTCAAGTACCACTTCAAGACCGACCAGGGCATCAAGAACCTCACCCAGGCCGAGGCCAACCAGCTCGCCGGTGAGGACCCCGACTCCCACCAGCGCGACCTGCGCGAGTCGATCGAGCGCGGCGACTTCCCGTCCTGGACCGTGCAGGTCCAGATCATGCCGGCGGCCGAGGCGGCCGAGTACCGCTTCAACCCGTTCGACCTCACCAAGGTGTGGCCGCACGAGGACTACCCGCCGATCGAGATCGGCAAGCTGGAGCTCAACCGCAACCCGGAGAACGTCTTCGCCGAGGTCGAGCAGTCGATCTTCTCGCCGGCGCACTTCGTTCCCGGCATCGGTCCGTCCCCGGACAAGATGCTCCAGGGCCGTCTCTTCGGCTACGGCGACGCCCACCGCTACCGCGTCGGCATCAACGCCGATCACCTGCCGGTGAACCGTCCGCACGCCACCGAGGCGCGCACCAACTCCCGTGACGGCGCCCTGTATGACGGCCGCCACAAGGGTACGAAGAACTACGAGCCGAACAGCTTCGGCGGCCCGCACCAGACGGACCGCCCGCTGTGGCAGCCCGTGGCGCTGACCGGCGGCACCGGCAACCACGCGGCCCCCGTGCACTCCGAGGACAACGACTTCGTCCAGGCGGGCAACCTCTACCGCCTGTACTCCGAGGACGAGAAGTCCCGCCTGATCGAGAACCTGTCCGGCTTCATCGCCAAGGTCTCGCGCGACGACATCGTCGAGCGCGCGATCAACAACTTCCGTCAGGCGGACGGTGACTTCGGCAAGCGTCTGGAGGCCGCGGTCCAGGCCCTTCGCGGCTGACCACCCCTTGCGGCCGAGCCGCCGCCGCTCTCGCGGATGTGGTTGCTCGGCGTAGGGGCATCTCCCTAGATGGTCGCTCGCCGAAACAGGAGGGCCGGATCCCCGTCAGGGGGTCCGGCCCTCCTGGCGTTCAGCTCGCCAGCTCGGCCGTGCGGCGCCGGCTCGGAACCCAGCAGCGGATGACGTCGCGCACGGAGACGATGCCCACGGGGCCGCCGTTCTCCAGCACGATCAGATGCCGGAAGCCGCCGTGGGCCATCGCCTCGGCGGCTTCCTGCACGGTGGCGTCCGGGGTGCAGAAGACGACGTTGTTGGTGGTGTGCGCGCCCACGGACTCCCGGTCGGGATCGTGGCCCGCGCCGAGTGAGTTGAGGATGTCGCGCTCGGTCAGAATGCCGATGCCGCTGTGCTCGGGATCGAGGACGACCGCCGCGCCGACGCGCCGTCCGGACATCAGGCAGGCCGCCTGACGGAGGGTGTGAGTGGGGCCGAGGGTGAGGATCACGGTGCTCATGGCGTCGCGGACGAGCATGAAGAGAGCCACCTCCTGGTGAGTCCCTCCGCTTGGGTGGGTGCACCGTGGAAGCCCGCACTTAGAGAAGGCCTTCACAAGCGCACAAGCGGAGGGGTCTCAGATTCCCATGGCCGCGCTGGGTCAGCAAGGAGGCGCGTAAGGGAGCGCGCCGCGGCGCGCGGTCAGGCGCGGGGGCGCAGCAGGCCGAGCATCTCCTCGTGCAGCAGCCCGTTCGAAGCCGCCGCGTTCCCGCCGTGCACGCCGTCGGCCCCGTCCAGGGAGGTGAAACGGCCGCCGGCCTCCTCGACCACCACCGCGAGGGCCGCCATGTCCCACAAGTTCAGCTCCGGCTCGGCGCACAGGTCGAGCGAGCCCTCGGCGACCATCATGTACGGCCAGAAGTCGCCGTAGCCCCGGGTGCGCCAGCACGCGCGGGTCAGGTCCAGGAAGCCGGGCAGCCGCCCCTGCTCCTCCCAGCCGCTCAGCGAGGAGTAGGCGAAGGAGGCGTCGCCGAGCGTGGCGACCTTGGAGACGCCGAGCCGGGTGGTCCCGCCGAGCGCGCCGCCCGCGTACGCGCCCCGGCCGCGCGCCGCCCACCAGCGGCGGCCGAGGGCCGGCGCGGACACCACGCCGACGACCGGGCGGAACTCCCCGGCGGGGTCCGCCGGATCGGCCTCCATCAGGGAGATCAGCGTCGCCCAGACGGGAACGCCCCGCACGTAGTTCTTCGTACCGTCGATCGGGTCCACGACCCAGCGGCGCGGGCCGTCGCCCTTGAGGCCGTACTCCTCGCCCAGGATCGCGTCGCGAGGCCGTGCGGCCGTGATCCCGGCCCGGATGATCTCCTCGGTGGCGGTGTCGGCCTCGCTCACCGGGGTCATGTCGGGCTTCGTCTCGACCTTCAGGTCGAGGGCGCGGAACCGCTCCATCGTGGCGGCGTCCGCCGCGTCGGCGAGTTCGAGGGCAAGGCGCAGGTCATCGTCATACTCGGGCATGGCCGAACAGTACCGAGACGGCCGGAGCCCGGCGAGCCGCGTCCACGGCGGCGGCCGGCGCGGGAGCCCGCCGCGGCAGTTCACCGCAACATCCCGAGTGCGCGGGGCGCGGGGGACGGGAACCCTTGACAGGACCTGTCGGTCCGTCAACTCTGACGGAGACGTCAAAGGGGGAGGCAGTGGTGCCGACGGCCCGGGAATCCTTGCTGGAAGCGGCGGGAGCGGCGCTCTCGGCGCGCCCTTGGCCGGCCGTGCGGATGGTCGACGTCGCGGCGTCCGCCGGGGTGTCCCGCCAGACCCTCTACAACGAGTTCGCAGGCAAGACGGGACTGGGCCACGCCCTGGTCCGGCGCGATGCCGCCTGGTACCTCGACGGGGTGGAGCGGGCGCTCACGTCTCCGGGCGGCCGCGCCGAGCGCCTGGTCGCGGTCGCGGAGTGGACCGTACGGGCCTCGCAGGCGCGTCCCCTCGTACGGGCCCTGCTGACGGGGTGCTGGAACGGGAACTTGCCCGTCCCGGCCGGACGGGGCGTCCGGCCCGGCCTGCCGGCCCTCGGGCCCGGCGAACTGGTCCGCTCCGTGCGCGAGCGGGCGAGCGCCGCCTTCGCCCCGGGCGAGGACCGGGCGCGGGAGCGGGGCCGGGCGCAGGAGCAGGGGGAGTGGGCGCAGCGCTGCGAACTCGCCGTGCGCCTCGCGATGTCCTATCTGCTCGCGCCCGCCGAAGCGCCGGGACGGCCCGGCCCCGCCGAACTGCTGCGGCTGTTCAATGCGCCGAACCCGAAAGCTGAAGACCGATGACGCCGAGGATGACCAGCGAGATCGAGACGAGTTTGAGGGTGGAGACCAGGTCCCCGAGGAAGATCATCCCGTAGATCGCGGTTCCGGCGGCTCCGATGCCCGTCCACACCGCGTAGGCCGGGCCCACGTCCAGCTTCTTCAGGGCCAGCGTCAGCAGACCGAAGCTGCCGAGCGCGAAGCACGCGAAGGCGACGGTCGGCCACAGCCGGGTGAAGCCGTGCGACAGCTTGAGGCAGACCGCGAAGCCCGTTTCCAGGATTCCGGCGGCCACGACCAACAGCCACGCCATGGCGTGTGCCTCCCCGCGTCACGTGACGCGCTCTTGGCCTCAGCCGTCGCGCCACTTGGTGCGATTATGCATTTACCAGACACGGCGCGCGGCAAACCCCTTCATAGGATCGGGCGCCGGTCAGTCGCCCTCGCGCCGCTCCCGCGTCTGGAGCAACCGGCGCAGCGAGTAGAGCCGCGCGGGATCCGCGTGGCCGTCCTCCACCCACTTGTCGAGCGCGCAGTCCGGCTCGTCGTGGCTGCACGCGCGCGGGCACCCCTCCGTCCCCGGCACCAGCTCGGGGAAGGCGAGGATCACCCGGGACGGGTCCACGTGGTGCAGGCCGAAGGAGCGCACGCCCGGGGTGTCGATGACCCAGCCGTCCCCGCCCGGCAGCGGCAGCGCGAGCGCCGAGGTGGTGGTGTGCCGGCCCCGGCCGGTCACCGCGTTGACCACTCCGGTGGCGCGCTGGCGGCCCTCGGCGACCAGCGAGTTCACCAGGGTGGTCTTGCCGACGCCCGAATGGCCGACGAAGGCGGTGATCCGGCCGTTGAGGTGCTCGCGCACCTTGTCGGCGGCGTCGCCCGTCGCCAGTTCGTCGCGGTTGGTGACCACGTAGTTCAGGCCGAAGGTCGAGTAGATCTCCAAGATCTTGTCGGCCGAGGTCAGGTCGGACTTCGTCAGCACCAGCAGCGGTTCCAGCCCGGCGTCGTACGCGGCCACCAGGCAGCGGTCGATCATCCGGGGCCGCGGTTCCGGGTCGGCCAGCGCGGTCACGATGGCCAGCTGGTCGGCGTTGGCGACGACGACGCGCTCGTACGGGTCGTCGTCGTCGGCCGTGCGCCGCAGGACGGACTTGCGCTCCTCGATCCGCACGATGCGGGCCAGGGTGTCCTTCTTGCCGGTGAGGTCACCGACGATCCAGACCCGGTCGCCGACCACCGCCGCCTTGCGGCCCAGCTCGCGGGCCTTCATGGCGTGCACCGGGCGGTCCTCGACCAGGCAGGTGAGCCGTCCCCGGTCGACGGTCAGGACGAAGCCCTCGGCCGCGTCCTCGTGCTTGGGCCGGATGGTCGTCCGCGGCCGGTTGCCCTTGGGGTTGGGCCGCTGGCGGATGTCGTCCTCGTCGGTGTTCTTGCCGTACCTGCGCATGGCGGGCCCTACGCTCCCACGCCTGTCGACACCGATTTCGAGAGCATGTCCGTCCACATCTTCGGGAAGTCGGGAAGCGTCTTCGCGGTCGTCGCCACGTTCTCGATGAGCACGCCGTCCACGGCCAGGCCGATCACGGCGCCGGCGGTGGCCATCCGGTGGTCGTCGTACGTGTGGAAGGTGCCGCCGTGCAGCGGGCGCGGCCGGATCCGCAGACCGTCCTCGGTCTCCGTGACGTCGCCGCCCAGCCCGTTGATCTCCTTGGTGAGCGCCGCCAGCCGGTCCGTCTCGTGCAGGCGCAGGTGCCGTACGCCGCGCAGCACCGACTCCGAGTCGGCCAGCGCCGCGACCGCCGCGATGCCCGGGGTCAGCTCGCCGACCTCGCCCAGGTCCACGTCGATGCCGTGGATCTTGCCGGAGCCCGTGAAGACCAAGCCCGCGTCGGTCAGCTCGCAGGAGCCGCCCATCTCGGTGAAGATCCGGCGCAGCGCGTCACCGGGCTGCGTCGTGCGGCGCGGCCAGTCCCGGATGGTGACTGTGCCGCCCGTGATCAGGGCCGCCGCCAGGAAGGGCTGGGCGTTGGAGAGGTCGGGCTCGACGACCAGGTCGCGGCCGAGCAGGGCGCCGGGGGCGACCCGCCAGACGTCCTTCTCGCCGCCGGCCTCGGGGGTGTCGACCTGGGCGCCCGCCGCGCGCAGCATCTCCACCGTCATCCGGATGTGCGGCATGGAAGGCAGCTTGTCGCCCACGTGCCGCACCTCGACGCCCTGGTTGAAGCGCGGGGCGGAGAGCAGCAGCGCGGAGACGAACTGCGAGGAGTTGCTCGCGTCGATCTCGACCGTGCCGCCCTCCAGGGCCCCGCCGCCCTGGACGGTCAGCGGCAGCGCGCCGCGGCCGTCGTCGTCGATGCGGGCGCCGAGCGTGCGCAGCGCGGTGATGACCTGGCCGAGGGGGCGCTCGTAGGAGCGCGGATCGCCGTCGAAGCGGATGTCACCGGAGGCGAGGGTGGCGACGGGCGGCAGGAAGCGCATGACCGTGCCCGCGTTGCCGACGTCGACCGTGGCCGGGCCGTGCAGGGCGGCCGGGATGATCCGCCAGGCCTCGCCGGTGTCGCCCTCGCGGGCGGAGCTGGAGCTGGAGGAGACCGTCTCCTCGATGCCCACGCCCAGCGCGCGCAGTGCGTCGGACATCAGCTGGGAGTCGCGGGAGCGCAGCGGGCGGCGCACCCAGCCCGGCTCCGCGGCGAGCGAGGCGAGCACGAGGGCGCGGTTGGTGACCGACTTGGACCCCGGCACCGTGACGGTGGCGTGGACGGTGCCGTCGGCGATCGGGGCGGGCCAGAGGGCGTGGGGCGCGGGAGTCTCGGTCATGCCCCCACTTTAGTGGCTTCCCACGACCGCAGATCTTGATCGCGGGCTCGTCTCGGCGGCCGGACGGACCCGGGGCGCTCAGAGCGCCAGCAGCCAGCGTCCGCCGCCGACGAGCGAGCACAGCGCGACCACGTGGAAGAGCAGCAGCCACACCACCGGGTGCAGGTGGGTGAGCCGTCCCAGCTGGTCCGCGTCCGAGTCCGGAGCTCCGCCGTGCCGGCGCTTCGCCCCCAGCTCGAAGACCGGCCGGACCCCGCCCAGCAGCAGGAACCACACCACCGCGTAGGCGAAGACCGCCTGTACGTCGGCCGGTGTCAGCCAGGAGACCAGGACGAAGGCGGCGCCCGTCAGCACCACCGTCAGCAGTCCGTACGCGTTGCGGATCATCACCAGCATCGCCAGGAGCAGGGCGGTCGCCGCCCACAGCAGCAGCGTGATCCGGTGCGCGGAGAGCAGGGCCGCTCCGCCGAGGCCGAGCAGCGAGGGCGCCGTGTACCCGGCGACGGCGGTCAGGACCATCCCGACGCCGGTGGGCTTGCCCCGGCTGACGGTGACCCCGCTGGTGTCCGAGTGCAGCCGTATCCCGTCCAGGCGCCGGCCGGTCAGCAGGGCCAGCAGCCCGTGGCCGCCCTCGTGCGCGATGGTGATCGCGTTGCGCGACAGGCGCCACACCGGTCGGGGTCCCACGGTGGCCAGCGCCGCCAGGCCCGTAGCGATCACCAGCCACAGGTCGGGCGCCGCCTGTATGCCCGTGAGCCGGTCCCACAGGCCGGCCGTGGTGCTGCTGTCCATGAGGTGGCGGACTCCTTGCGGTCGTGGTCGGATGCCATGGCAGTGTGGCAGCCATGTGCGGAAGGTATGCAGCGAGTCGTCGGCCCGAGGATCTGGTGGAGGTCTTCGGGGTGGAGCGGTGGGAGCCGGAGGAGGCCCTGGCCGCCGACTGGAACGTGGCCCCGACCAAAGAGGTCCACGTGGTCCTCGACCGCCCCCTGAAGGACGCTCCGAGCCCGCGTCCGGTTCGCCAGCTGCGGGTCCTGAAATGGGGACTGGTGCCGTCCTGGGCCCAGAACCCGCAGGGCGCGGCCCGGATGATCAACGCCCGGTCCGAGACGATCGCGGAGAAGCCGTCCTTCCGCCGTCCTTTCGCACTGCGCCGCTGCATCATCCCCGCGGACGGCTACTACGAGTGGGTCACCGCCCACGACGAGCGGCAGCTGGAGGTCGAGGGCAAGAAGAAGCGGGCCCGCAAGCAGCCCTACTTCGTCCTCCCCGGCGACGGCTCCGTCTTCGCCATGGCCGGGATATACGAGTTCTGGCGCGACCGGACCCTCCCCGACGACCATCCGCTGGCCTGGTGGGCGACCTGCTCGGTGATCACCGCGGAGGCCGAGACCGGGCCCCTCGGCGTCAGCCCCGCCGAGGGGCCGCGCTCGCTCGCCGACATCCACCCCCGGATGCCGCTGATGCTCACCCCGGACCGGTGGGACGCCTGGCTGGACCCGGCGCGGACCGACCCGGACGAACTGGAGGCCCTGCTGGCGCCGCCGCCCGGCGGACTGATGCGCGCCTATCCGGTGTCCACGGCCGTCAGCAACGTGCGCAACAACGGCCCCGAGCTGCTGGAGGAACTGGCCGCGCCGGAGGAGAGCACGCTCTTTTGACCGACCGCGGAGCTTGCGGCCGCCCGCGATCCCGGCCGCTCGCGTTCGGTCCACTCCGCGCTTGCTGAGTTCCGCGTGCTGCGTGCTGCGTGCTGCGTGCAGCGGGGCCGTTGGCCGCGGGCCGCATGCCGCGGGCGGCCCGCGCCGTCCCCGACCGGCATGATCGGGGCATGAGCACGCGTACCGAGAGCGTCGACACCCCGGCGGGCGAGGCCCGCATCACCTGGCACCCGGCCCCCGCGGGCAAGGCCCGCCTGGTGCTCGCCCTCGGCCACGGCGCCGGCGGCGGGATCGAGGCCCGGGACCTGCGGGCTCTCGCGGGGGCCCTGCCCGCCCTGGGGATCACCGTGGCCCTGGTCGAGCAGCCCTGGCGGGTCGCCGGGAAGAAGGTCGCCGCCGCGCCCAAGGTCCTGGACGAGGGCTGGCGCGCCCTGTGGCCCGCCCTCGCGCAACCCGGACGGCCGGTCGTCGCCGGGGGACGCAGCGCCGGGGCCCGCGTGGCCTGCCGGACCGCCGCCGAGCTCGGTGCGGCCGGGGTGCTGGCGCTGGCCTTCCCGCTGCACCCGCCGGGCCGCCCCGAGAAGTCCCGGGCGGAGGAACTACTGGGGGCCGGCCGGCCCGCCCTCGTGGTTCAGGGCGGCCGCGACCCCTTCGGGCGGCCGGAGGAGTTCCCGGAGCGGGGCGCGCGCGGAGCCTCGTACGAGCTGGTGGAAGTGGCGTACGGGGACCACGGATTCGCCGTCCCGAAGAAGGCGGACCTGACGCAGGAGGAGGCCCTGGAAGTGATCACCGGGGCGGTGGCCGAGTGGCTCGGGCGGCTCCCGGTGTGAGTCCGGCCGCAAACCGCCCCCCTTGCGGGAATGCGCCGCCCGGCCCTTCTGTTGTGCCGGATGTCGGTACGTACGGGAAGACGTCGGAGGAGAGCGAGCGCATGACCCAGGTCATCAGCCAGAACCGTCCGCAGGCCGCTGACCTGGACTGGACAGTGCTGCCCGCCCCCAAGCGCGGAAAGCTCCGGGCGGCGGCGGACCGGGATGGTCGACTATTCTCCGATTCGAGCGGGTCCGCTTTCGGAGTCGCCACGCAGTCGGAGGAGGTGGGTCCTGTCGCTGGGACCGACGAAGGCCATGCGGAGGAGACGACCCCGCAGCGCAATGCGCGCTTCGAGAGGGACGCCCTCGGCTACCTCGACCAGATGTACTCGGCCGCGCTGCGCATGACGCGCAATCCGGCCGACGCCGAGGACCTGGTCCAGGAGACGTACGCGAAGGCATACGCGTCGTTCCACCAGTTCCGCGAGGGCACCAACCTGAAGGCGTGGCTGTACCGCATTCTGACCAATACCTTCATCAACTCCTACCGCAAGAAGCAGCGCGAACCCCAGCGCAGTGCGGCCGAGGAGATCGAGGACTGGCAGCTGGCGCGCGCCGAGTCGCACATGTCGACCGGACTGCGTTCGGCCGAGTCGCAGGCGCTCGATCACTTGCCCGATTCGGATGTGAAGGAAGCGCTTCAGGCCATTCCGGAGGAGTTCCGCATCGCGGTCTACCTTGCCGACGTAGAGGGCTTTGCGTACAAGGAGATCGCGGACATCATGGGTACACCCATCGGTACGGTCATGTCGCGACTGCACCGTGGCCGCCGTCAACTCCGCGGAATGCTGGAGGACTATGCCCGCGAGCGCGGGCTCGTCCCCGCCGGCGCGGGAGAGTCGAACGACCTGAAAGGCTCGGGCTGATGAGCTGCGGAGATCCGCACGAGACGGAGTGCTCTGAGGTCCTGGACCACCTTTATGAGTTCCTGGACCACGAGATGCCCGACAGCGACTGCACGAAGTTCGAGACCCACTTCGGCGAGTGCAATCCCTGTCTGGAGAAGTACGGTCTCGAGCAGGCCGTGAAGAAGCTGGTGAAACGCTGCTGCGGTTCGGACGACGTGCCGACCGATCTGCGGTCGAAGGTCATGGGGCGGATCGAACTGATCCGTTCGGGTCAGGCCGTACCGGACCATGACATCACGGTGGAACCCGCCGGCGCCGAATCCCTGCCGGGGTCCGCGGCGGGCTGAAATCAGCCGCGTTCACCGGCCGAGCCCCCGGAAGAGGCACTTCCTTCACTCGAAGGTGGTAATCCGGGGGCGTCCGCATGGTGCAATGCGGAAATGTGGCCCAGCTCGCTCCCGGGCCCACTTATTCTCCCCCTTCGGTACTGGTTTGATTCGGTACCTGACCTGGCTTGCACGGCTCAGGGGGAGGAGAGCGCCTTGCGGGTACTTCTGCCGGCGGCGCGCGCCTGCGTCCTGTGCGCCGTCCTCGCCGCGCTGGCGTGCGCATTCCCGGCCCTCACCGATTCCGGGACCCCCTGGCCCTCCGTCGGCCTGCTCTCCGTGCTCTACCTCGGCTGCGAACTCGTCAAGGTCTCCCCGTTCACGGGCCGCCGGGTGCCCGAGGGGCTCGGCTCCTTCTTCCCCGTGGTGCTGGCCGCGGTGTTCTTGCTCCCGCCCGCCGCGGCCGCGCTCGTCGCGCTGCCCGGCGGGCTCGCCGGAACCGTCGTCCAACGGCCCGCCTGGGTACGCCGGACGTGGCACGCGGCCCAGCAGTCGATAGCCGCCTGGGCCGCCGGACAGATCTACGGGCTCCTGGGCGGACCCGGGGCGCTCGGCGGGCCCGGGGCGCCCGGTACGGGCTCCTTCGGCGGGACGGGTCCGCCGGGGGCGGACGGCGCCGCCGCCTGGATCGCCGACTTCCCCTACGTGATGCTCCCCGCGGCCGCCGCGGCCGTCGCCTTCTGCCTGGTGCTCACCGCCCTCGACGGCGGCATCCTGGCCGCCGCGGAACGCCGGCCCGCCGCGACCGCCTGGCGCGGACTGCTCACCCGGTCCCTCGTCCCGCACTGCGTACACGGTCTCGCCGGGCTGATGATGGCCGTCATGTGGCGCAGCCCGTACGGACTTCCGGCCGCCCTGCTCGTCCTGCTGCCGATGTACATCTCCTGCTGGGTCTTCGCCCAGTACCACCGCGAGCGCGCCGCCCACCAGGCCACCATCCGGGCGCTGGTCCAGGCCGTCGACATCAAGGACCGCTACACGCGGGGCCACAGCGAGCGGGTCGGACAGGCCTCCGCGATGATCGCCCGCGAGCTGGGCATGGGCGAGGAACGCCTCGAAGTCGTGCGCATCGCGGGGATCCTGCACGACGTCGGCAAACTGGGCGTCCCCACCCGGCTGCTGCGCAAGGACGGACCGCTGAGTCCCGAGGAACGCCGGATCATCGAACTGCACCCCGAGTACGGACACGAGATGGTGCGCGGCATCGGTTTCCTGGGCGAGGCCCGGTCGGCGATCCTGCACCACCACGAGCGGGTGGACGGCTCCGGCTACCCGTACGGGCTGACCGGGGAGCAGATCCCGGTGCTGGCCCGGGTGGTGGCGGTGGCCGACGCCTTCGACGCGATGACGTCGACCAGGTCGTACAGCAGGGCCCGGCCGGTCACGGTCGCCCTGGCCGAACTCGAACGGTGCGCGGGTGCGCAGTTCGACCCGGACATGGTGCGGGCGCTGGTCGACGCGATCGGGCGGCAGGGCTGGCACCCGGTGGTGACCTCGGACGAGGACCTCCAGGTGATCTCCTCGGGAGGTACGGGCCCGGGCGCCCCGGCGGCGGCCGCCGCTCCCGCCGCGGCGCCGGCGGCCACCGCTCCCGCCGCAGCCCCGTCCGCTCCCACCGCGCCGTCCGCCAACGCGGCGCCGTCCCCGGCCGCGGACGGGGATCGGACCGGCCCGGTGCTCGCGGGGCTCCCCGCCCAGACCGGCGGGGACGGGGGCCAGCAGGACAGGGGTGCGGCGGGCGCCGGCGGCGGCGCAGCCGAGGGCCCTGCTTCCGCCCCCTCGGCGGGAGCGCCCGCGTGAGGGCGTGGGCCGTCGGGGTCGTGCGGGGGGCCGCCGGGATGCTGACCGTGGCCGCGCTCGGGCACACCCTGTGGAACGGCCTCGTCGAGCCGGGCATCGCCCTCTCCTTCGGCACCCTGATCACCGTCGGCGAGCTCGCCCGCCGCGACCGCGGCGACGCCGCCCGGCAGCAGCCCGCGCCGCTCGGTTCCGCCGGAGCGCTCGCGTACGCCCTGCTCGGGCAGAACGCCGGGCAGCCCACCCACCACGAGGTCCTGCAGATCGTCGCCGTCGTCGTCGCGGCCGCGCTCGTCGGGATCGTCCCGCACATCGCCCGGGGCCGCGGCCCCGCCCTCGACCACCTCGCCCGCCGGGTGCTCACCGTCACCTTCGCCGCCGTCTGCTTCCAGCCGCTCTACAACTCCGGCCGGCTGGAGGACCGGGTCGGGCAGGGTCCGTACCTCGTGCTGTTCCTGGTCTTCCTGCTCGGCCTCACCGCCCTCTGCGACGCCGTGCTCGCCGCCGTCCTCTCCGGGGCCCGTACCGGCTGGCCCTTCGGCCCGCTGCTGCGCGACGAGCTGCGCGCGCAGCTGGGCGTCGGCTCGGCGATCTGTGCCACCGGGGTGGTCATGGCCCTCGGGGTCGCCGTCGCGGGCCTGTGGGCGGTGCCCGTCTTCAGCGTGCCGCTGCTGCTCACCCAGATGTCCTTCCACCGGATCACCGCGATCCGCACCACCTACCGCCAGACCATCACCTCCCTGGCCCGCGCCACCGAGATCGCCGGCTACACCCGGCCCGGCCACTCCCGCCGGGTCGCCGCCCTCAGCTGCGCCGTCGGACGGGAGCTCGGCCTCTCGGAGCGGGAGCTCACGGTGCTGGAGTACGCCGCCCTCATGCACGACATCGGGCAGCTCTCCCTCGTCGACCCGGTCCCGGACGGGGCCACCGCCGAGCTGCCCGCCGCCGAGGCCCGCCGGATCGCCGGGCTGGGCGGGGAGGTGGCCCGGCAGACCGGGGTCCCCGCCGAGGTCGCGGTGGTGGTGGAGCTGCAGGCCGACCCGTACCGGGAGCAGCCCGTCGCCGCCCGGATCGTGCGCACGGTCAACGCGTACGACGACCTCCTCGGCGCGGCGCGTCACCCGGGCGGCTCACTGGCGGCCCTGGAGCGGCTCCGCCTGGGAACCGGACACGACTACCAGCCGGAAGTGGTGGAGTGTCTGGCCAGGGTGCTCGCCCGGGGTGGACGTGTCAGAGTCGTACCCGTCCCGCCTGGGTAACCCATGGGTAATGAGCGGCCGTCCGAGTGGGCATGGTTGGATGCCAGTAAGGGTGTCCCCAGCAAGAGTGTCAGTGAGCGTCCGCAAGGCCGCACCGTTGCATCGTCGGACCGGCAGGCGGGAATCGTGAGGATCTTCGGGAAGGTACGGCACAGGCCCTCCGCTTCGTGGCGGCAGGCCACCGACCGCGCGTTCACGCTGATCGGCGACGGTCGGTACGAGGACGCGGGCGCGCTCCTGACCAGAGCCGCGGACCTGGAGCCCTGGCTGTCCGAGTCCTGGTTCAACCTGGCCCTGCTGCACAAGTTCCGCCATGACTGGGAGCAGGCGCGGGCCGCCGGGCTGCGCGCGGTGGCCCTGCTCGACCGGGAGACCGGCGCCCCGGACTGGTGGAACGTCGGCATCGCCGCGACCGCCCTGCAGGACTGGCCGCTGGCCCGCCGCGCCTGGCAGGCGTACGGGCTGAAGGTGCCCGGGGACCAGCACGGCGTGGGCGGCGGCGGGGAGCCGGTGGGCATGGAGCTCGGCAGCGCGGCCGTACGGCTGTCGCCCGAGGGCGAGGCCGAGGTGGTCTGGGGCCGCCGGCTGGACCCGGCCCGCATGGAGGTCCTGTCGATCCCGCTGCCCTCCTCGGGGCGGCGCTGGGGCGAGGTGGTCCTGCACGACGGGGTCCCGCACGGCGAGCGCGTCACCGCGGCCGGGCCCTCCTACCCCGTCTTCGACGAGATCGAGCTGTGGGCGCCGTCCCCGGTGCCCACCTGGGTGGTCCTGCTGGAAGCGGCCACCGAGGCCGACCGCAACGCCCTGGAGCAGCTGGCCTCCGATGCGGGCTTCGCCGCCGAGGACTGGTCCTCGTCGGTGCGGCTGCTGTGCCGCACCTGCTCGGAGAGCGCGATGCCGAGCGGCGAGGGCGACGGCGAGCACCTGGACCCGCACGACCACAGCGAACCCGGGCACCCCGGCCCGCTGGGGCACCGTACGACGGGGTCCGGGTCCCTGTGGGTGCCCGAGCGCGAGTGCGGGATCGCGGCGCCGGCCGGGCTGGTGCGCGGACTGCTCGACGGATGGGTCGCGGACAGCCCGGATACCCGGGAGTGGCGGGATCTCGAAGAAGTCTGCTGACCGGGGGCCGTAGGCTGTACCGGCACATCAGTGACTTGGTGCTTGGCGGACCGGTGCTTGGCGGACCGGGGACCGGGACTTACGGAAGGCGTACGGCGGACATGGCGCAGCAGGAGAACGACGTTGTCGAGGTCGTGAACGACGGATACGTCGTGGACACCGAGGACTGTGAGGCGCGCGAGCTCGCCCACCGCGAGCGCGGTACGGCCCGCCCGATCACGGTGGTCGGCAACCCGGTCCTGCACCGGGAGTGCAAGGACGTCACCGAGTTCGGCGACGAGCTGGCACAGCTGATCGATGACATGTTCGCCAGCCAGAAGGCCGCCGAGGGCGTGGGCCTGGCCGCGAACCAGATCGGCGTCGACGCCAAGGTCTTCGTCTACGACTGCCCGGACGACGACGGCAACCGCCACACGGGCGTCGTGATCAACCCGAAGTTCGTCGAGCTGCCGGCCGCCGCGCGCGTCCTGGACGACTCGAACGAGGGCTGCCTGTCGGTCCCGACCGCCTACGCCTCGCTGGCCCGCCCGGACTACGCGGAGGTCACCGGTCAGGACGCGCAGGGCAACCCGATCAAGGTGCGCGGCACCGGCTACTTCGCGCGCTGCCTGCAGCACGAGACCGACCACCTGTACGGCTACCTGTACATCGACCGGCTCTCGAAGCGCGACCGCAAGGACGCGCTGCGGCAGATGGAAGAGGGCACCGCGCGTTACGAGACGGTCCCGAACGCCTAGCAGCCCCGGCATACGAAAGGCGCCCCGCACCGGTACGAACCTGACCGGAGCGGGGCGCCTTCGCGCGTAACCGGTCTCAGGCCGGGCCGATTTCGGGGGCGCGGGTCTCGTGGACCGCCCAGCGGCCCGTCCGGCCGCCGAGCCGCGACCGGCGTCTGAACAGCAAGACGGTGGAGGCCAACAGCACCGTCGTGGCGAGCATGGTCAGCCAGAACGAGGCGGCCGAGGTCATCGGGCCGATCAGGACGAGCACCGTCAGGGCGTAGGACAGCAGCATGCCGCCGAGCCAGGGCCAGTGTGCCCCGGCCACCACCGCGCTGGGGGTGGGGCAGAGCGCCACCCGACGCTCCGGGTCGAGCTCGACGGGGCCGGCGGGGGCGATGACCCGCTCGAAGTCCTCGCGTTCCATCGTCAGCCAGAGCGCCTCTCCCTCGTCGGTGACGAAGACCACCGGCTGGAGGTGCCTGATCAGCCGCCAGTTCCGGGCACCGCAGAGCCAGCCGGGCCGGTCGCCCAGCCGGGCCGCGAGGCGGGCCAGCTGCTGCGGTTTGGGGCCGTTGCCGAGGGTGCCGGCGCCGATCAGCAGCTCGGAGCCGTCCTCCAGCTCGAACCGCAGCCGGTGGCGCGACTTCACCGCGACCGTGCCGTCCCGGCGGCCCAGCGCCGTGTGGTCGTCCCGCCGGGCCGAGGTGATCTTGGCCCGTACGGCGGGCAGGGCGGCCCCGTCGCGGGCGTCGGACCGCAGGGTCCGGCCCGCGCGCAGTGCCCGGAGGAACGGGATGGTGCACAGGAGAACCAGCAGTACGAGGCTGCCGGGCACCCACAGAAGGAACTGGGTCAGCCCGGGCGCCGAGGAGAACGCGTACGGCGAGTCCGCCGCGGCGTACCGGCCGACGTTGCCGTTGATGTCGATGACGCCTCCGAGCTCGGGCGCGGTCGGGGCGTACAGCACCGGGACCGGCGCGGTGGCTGCCAGGGCCTTGTCCAGGTTGCCCAGCTCGTACGAGTAGCCCAGATCCTTCTGCTTCTGCCCGAAGTGGGCATTGAGCACCTCCACCGTGCCGTGACTGGCGCCCCCGGTACGGACGGGCAGCTCGACCGTCACGTCACCGTCGTACCAAAGGTTGCCGTTCCTCACCAGCGACTGGACGTCGACGACCCTGCCCTTGGCCACCGCGGCGCCGGCCTTCTGGATGGCCGCGATCCGCCGCATGTCGTCACCGTCCGCCCGGCCGGACACCTCCGTGACCACGGAGAGGGCGGGCCAGACCACCAACAGGGTCAGGAGCCACGGCAGGACCCCTCGGAACCTCCTCATCGGCAGCCGCGTCGGCGGCGCCGGCGCCGGATCCACCGTCCGCAGCGGCGGGACCGGGACCGGCCGGGAGCCGGCCCACACCCAGCCGGCGGCCAGCACCAGGGCCGCCCCCCACGGGACCGTCACGTCCGGCCGGCGCACGTCCATCCCCGCGTGGTACAGCAGGATCCATATGCCCGATATCGCGCACACCAGTGCGCCCCCACCCAAGAACCTGGTCACCCAGGCGTTTCTCCCCATGGGTGGGGACGCTACCAAGTCGTGATCACACCGCGCGGGCGGATCTCACCTGTCGTTGCCGGGCCGGGCCGGGCAGGTCAGGTCAGGTCAGGCCGCGGCCCGCGGCCCCCGGAAGGTCCGCCGGAAGGAGTTCGGAGTGGTTCCCAGGGTCCGCAGGAAGTGGTGGCGCAGGGCGGCCGCGTTGCCGAAGCCGCAGCGGCCGGCGATCGCGTCGACCGTGTCGTCCGTGGATTCCAGCAGCTCCTGGGCCAGCAGTACGCGCTGCCGCAGCACCCACTGGTACGGGGTCGTCCCCGTCTCCTGGAGGAAGCGGCGGGCGAAGGTCCGCGCGGACATGTGGGCCCGCTCCGCGAGCTGTTCGACCGTGATCTCCTCGTCCAGGTGGCGGGCCATCCAGCCGATCACCCCGCCCACCGTGTCGCACCCCGTCCGCGGCAGCGGCCGTTGGATGAACTGGGCCTGTCCGCCGTCCCGGTGAGGCGGTACGACCATCCGCCGGGCGATGGTGTTGGCCACCTCCGCGCCCTGCTCCTGCCGTACGACGTGCAGGCACGCGTCGATCCCGGAGGCGGTACCGGCCGAGGTGATCACCGAGCCCTCGTCCACGTACAGCACGTCCGGGTCGACCCGCGCCCGCGGGAAGCGGCGGGCCAGGGTCGGGGCGTGCATCCAGTGCGTGGTGCAGCGCCGGTCGTCGAGCAGGCCGGCCGCGCCGAGCATGAAGGCGCCGCTGCACACGCTGAGCAGGCGCGCACCACGGTCCTCGGCCCGGCGCAGGGCCTCCATCAGCGGCTCCGGGTAGGCGCGGGAGGGGGCCTCGCGGTCGGCGGGCAGGCAGATCAGGTCCGCCTCCTCCAGCCGCTCGATCCCGTGGGGGAGCGTGAGGCTGTAATGGCCGTCGCCGACGGTGAGGGGGTTGTCCTCCACCGCGCAGACGGCGAAGTCGTAGGTCGGCAGGCCCATCGCGCTGCGGTCGATCCCGAACACCTCGCAGAAGATGCCCATCTCGAAGGGGGCGACCCCGTTCACCACGGCCACGGCCACGTTTTTCAGCATGACTCCAGTGTGGCAGTAATTCGCTCTTCCGTGACAGTCCTGCCACTGTCTGATCTTGGTCTTCCTGGCGAGAGTGGAGTCATGAACACCTTCGTCGACTTCCTCGACTACCTCGTCGTCCTCGCCGTCGCCGCCCTCCTCCTGGGCCCCTCCCTCTACTGGGCCGGTCGCGAGCGCCGCCTCGAACGGCAGATCCGCGCGGCCGGGCAGGACCCGCGGGCCGTGCGGGACCGGCACCGGCGTGAGCCGGCCCCCGGCCGTACGCCCGGTGTCACCGTGCGCGTGGGCCGGGGGCCTAGCAGGGCCTAGCAGGGCTTGGAAGGACCTAGAAGTCCTCGTCCAGGTCGACCGTGCCCTCCACCGCGACCTGGTAGGCCGACGGGCGGCGCTCGAAGAAGTTCGTCAGCTCCTGGACGCCCTGGAGCTCCATGAAGGAGAACGGGTTCTGCGAGCCGTACACCGGGGCGAAACCGAGGCGGGCCAGACGCTGGTCCGCGACGCACTCCAGGTATGCGCGCATCGACTCGGTGTTCATGCCCGGCAGGCCGTCACCGCACAGGTCGTGGCCGAACTGCAGCTCCGCCTCGACGGCCTCCTTCAGCATGTCGACGACCTGCTGCTGGAGCGTCTCGTCGAAGAGCTCCGGCTCCTCCTTGCGGACCGTGTCGATGACCTCGAAGGCGAAGCTCATGTGGGCGCTCTCGTCGCGGAAGACCCAGTTGGTTCCCGTGGCCAGGCCGTGCAGCAGGCCGCGCGAGCGGAACCAGTAGACGTACGCGAAGGCACCGTAGAAGAACAGGCCCTCGATGCACGCCGCGAAGCAGATCAGGTTCAGCAGGAAGCGGCGGCGGTCGGCCTGCGTCTCCAGCCGGTCCAGCTTCTCGACCTCGTTGATCCACTTGAAGCAGAACTGGGCCTTCTCGCGGATCGAGGGGATCTCCTCGACCGCGTCGAAGGCGGCCGCGCGGTCGTCCGGGTCGGGCAGGTAGGTGTCGAGCAGCGTCAAGTAGAACTGGACGTGCACGGCCTCCTCGAACAGCTGGCGCGACAGGTACAGGCGCGCCTCCGGGGAGTTGATGTGCTTGTAGAGCGTCAGCACCAGGTTGTTCGAGACGATCGAGTCGCCCGTCGCGAAGAACGCGACCAGACGGCCGATCATGTGCTGCTCGCCGGGCGTGAGCTTGGCCAGGTCGGCGACGTCCGAGTGGAGGTCTACCTCCTCGACGGTCCAGGTGTTCTTGATCGCGTCCCGGTAGCGCTCGTAGAAGTCCGGGTAGCGCATGGGACGGAGGGTCAGCTCGAACCCCGGGTCGAGGAGGTTCTTGCTCGCTGAGGACTTCACGTCGTTGGAGCTCATCACTGGCAGGCCTCGCAGGACTCGGGGTTTTCAAGGGAGCAGGCGAGCGCTTCCGCGGCCGCCGCGTCGGCTGCGGCGTCGGCCTGCGGGAGCGCCGCGGGGGTGGCGGCCTGCGCGGCACGGGCGATCTTCGTCGCCGGGCGCGAGCGCAGGTAGTACGTGGTCTTCAGGCCCTGCTTCCAGGCGTAGGCGTACATCGAGGACAGCTTCCCGATGGTCGGCGTCTCCAGGAACAGGTTCAGCGACTGCGACTGGTCGAGGAACGGCGTACGGGCCGCGGCCATGTCGATCAGGGCGCGCTGCGGGATCTCCCACGCCGTGCGGTACAGCTCGCGGACCTCTGCCGGGATCCAGCCGAAGCCCTGGACGGAGCCGCTGGCCTCGCGCAGCGCCTCGCGGGTCTGCGCGTCCCAGACGCCGAGCCGCTTGAGCTCCCGCACCAGGTAGCCGTTGACCTGGAGGAACTCCCCGCTCAGCGTCTCGCGCTTGAAGAGGTTGGAGACCTGCGGCTCGATGCACTCGTACACGCCCGCGATGGAGGCGATGGTCGCCGTCGGGGCGATCGCGAGGAGCAGCGAGTTGCGCATGCCGGACTTCGCGACGCGGGCGCGCAGCGCGTCCCAGCGCTCCGGCCAGTTCAGCTCCACGTCGTAGTGGTCGGGGTGCAGGACGCCGCGGGCGGTACGGGTCTGCTCCCAGGCGGGGAGCGGGCCGCCGCGCTCGGCCAGGTCGCACGAGGCCTCGTACGCCGCGAGCATGATGCGCTCGGAGAGCTTCGTGGACAGCGCCCTCGCCTCGGGGGAGTCGAAGGGGAGCTTCAGCTGGAAGAAGACGTCCTGGAGGCCCATCGCGCCCAGACCCACCGGGCGCCAGCGGGCGTTGGAGCGGCCGGCCTGCTCGGTCGGGTAGAAGTTGATGTCCACGACGCGGTCGAGGAAGGTCACGGCCGTGCGAACGGTCTCGTCCAGCCGCTCCCAGTCGATGGCATCCTCCAGCCCGCGCGCTCCTGGCAGCACGAAGGCGCCGAGGTTGACCGAACCGAGGTTGCAGACGGCCGTCTCGCCGTCGTTGGTGACCTCGATGATCTCGGTGCACAGGTTCGAGGAGTGGACGACGGTGCCCGGCTCGGCGGTCTGGTTCGCCGTGCGGTTGGAGGCGTCCTTGAAGGTCATCCAGCCCTGGCCGGTCTGCGCGAGGGTGCGCATCATCCGGCCGTACAGATCGCGGGCGGGCATGGTCTTGCGGGCCAGGCCCGCGGCCTCGGCCTTTCGGTACGCGGCGTCGAACTCCTCGCCCCACAGGTCCACGAGCTCGGGGACCTCGGCCGGGGAGAACAGCGACCAGTCGGCGTCGGCGTTCACGCGGCGCATGAACTCGTCCGGCACCCAGTGGGCGAGGTTCAGGTTGTGCGTACGGCGCTGGTCCTCGCCGGTGTTGTCGCGGAGCTCCAGGAACTCCTCGATGTCCGCGTGCCAGGTCTCCAGGTAGACGGCGGCCGCGCCCTTGCGCCGGCCGCCCTGGTTGACGGCGGCGACGGAGGCGTCCAGCGTCTTCAGGAACGGCACGATGCCGTTGGAGTGGCCGTTCGTGCCGCGGATCAGGGAGCCGCGGGCGCGGATGCGGGAGTACGAGAGACCGATGCCGCCGGCGTGCTTGGAGAGGCGGGCGACCTGGTGGTAGCGGTCGTAGATCGAGTCGAGCTCGTCCAGCGGGGAGTCCAGCAGGTAGCAGGAGGACATCTGCGGGTGGCGGGTACCGGAGTTGAAGAGCGTGGGGGAGGACGGCAGGTAGTCGAGGCGGCTCATCAGCCGGTACAGCGAGGCCACTTCCTCGACCGCCTGCACGCTCTCGTTCTCGGCCAGGCCGGCGGCCACGCGCAGCATGAAGAACTGCGGGGTCTCGATGACCTGGCGGGTGATCGGGTGGCGCAGCAGGTAGCGGCTGTGCAGGGTGCGCAGGCCGAAGAAGCCGAAGCGGTCGTCGGCGCCCTCGGTGAGCGCGTGCTCGACCAGCGCGTCGAGCCGCCTCGCGTGGAGGCGTACGAAGTCGGCGGTGCGGTCGGCGATCAGGCCCTCGCGGTGGCCCACCTCGACGGACTGCGAGAACGAGCCGGCGCCCTGGCCGGCGGCCTCGTCGCGCACGGCCAGCGTCAACAGGCGGGCGGCGAGGCGGGAGTACGCCGGGTCCTCGGAGATCAGGCCGGCGGCCGCCTCGGTGGCGAGCGTACGGAGCTCCGCCTCGTCGGCGCCGGCGCTGCGGCCGCGCAGGGCGGCGGCGGCGACCCGGCCGGGGTCGGTGTCGGGGAGGTCCGCCGTCAGTTCGGTGAGGGTACGCAACAGCGCGGCCCCCGGGCCCTCGGTGTTGTCGCCAGAAACGGACTCGGCGCGCGGTGCGGAAGGCGCGATGGTCACGGCGGGAGCTCTCCCTCGCTCGGCCCGGTCTTCGGCGGGCGGGCACGGGGAGGCGCATGCGGGGCGTGGCAGGAACGCGTACACCGCACGGCGTCCACCGGCCCAACCTCGAGGCCCGGACGTATCGGCACCCGGTTCGGTCGACCCGGGCGCACTGTCGGCAGGTCCTCGGACTTTTCATACCGTTGCGGGACAGTTCCGGATTCACACCGGATTTCCCTGCGGCGACAGCAGCCCTGAGCATACATGTGGGGGCGACCGTATGCGGTAGCCCCCACATGTTGTGTCCTTCACCGGAGTCGGCGCACCGTCACACCTCGATGCGGTAGGTGAGCAGGGGGAGGCCGGGGATCGGATACCAGTCCCGCTCCGGCGTCCGGACGAAGCCCAGCCGGTGGTAGATCCGGTGGGCTCCCAGCATCTTGTCCGTGGTCGAGAGCACCAGGTGGTCCACGCCCTCCAGTTCCCGGGCGCGGGTCATGCAGGCGCGCACCAGCGCCTCGCCGGCGCCGCGGCCGCGCGCCGCGGGGGAGACGGCCAGCATCCGGAACTCCGCCTCGCCGGGTCCGGCGATGTCGCACAGCGGGCTGCCGGGAGGGGCGAAGGTCACGCAGCCGAGCAGCGTGCCGTCGTGCTCCGCGACGAGGACCTCCCCGTCGGGGGCCCGGCCGGCGACGTCGCGCAGCCGGCTCAGGTACGGGTCGTCCTCGGAGAAGTCCAGCAGCCCGTCGTCGAGGTAGGCCCGCGCGGTGATCCCGCCCAGCTCTTCGTATTCGGCGACCGCGGCCGCCCTGATGACGATGTCCATGCGGTCGAGTGTGCGGGACGTTTGTCGGTGCCCGCCCCTATCGTCGGAACCAGAACCGTCGAAGGAGGCGAGCTCCGCATGACCGCGATGATCGACCGTCCCCACATGCTGACCGAAGACTTCGAAGTCGTGGCGCGCATAGCGGCCCGTGAGACAGAGGGACTGCGGCTCGAGTTCATCGACGGGGTGCTGAGGAGCAAGGTCGTGCCGGACGGCGACCACGGGCGCATCGTCCAGTGGCTGACGCGCATCTGTATGCAGCACCGGCCCGAACTCTGGGTGCATACCGGCCAGGGGCTCAAGATTCAGACGGATCGAGCCGGCCGGGCCACTGGGTGCGCTGAGTCGCAGGACGGGCGAAGGGCCCCGCCGGATGCGGCGGGGCCCTTCGCGTACCGCTCAGCAGCAGCGGAACCCCTCGCGCGGGTCGGCCTCGCGGGCGTCCATGCGGGCGCGCTCGAAGGCCCGGCGGGTGGGGACCGGCGCGTCCGGGTCGTGCGTCCGGGCGTGGGCGACGTGGCGGTCGTACGCCGCCTCGCCCGAGAACTCCCGTACGAAGAACCGGGCCCGGCCCAGTACGCGCCGCAGGCCCGTCACGCGGGTTCCCCCACGGGCTCCTTGGCGCGGCCACCGCCCGAGTCGAGGCCGGCCGCGGCGAGCTCGGCCCGCTCCTCGGCGGTCGGGATCAGCCCGGCCGGGGCGATGAGCTTGGACTCGGTCCAGGGGACCTCGGCCAGGGTGACCGACTCCGGCTTGCGGATGGACTTGACGCAGGTCCGGGCCGCGTCCAGCAGCACGATGACGATCAGCAGTGCGAAGAACACCGACAGGACCCCGTCGACCGTGGCGTTGGTGACCACGGTGTGCATCTCGTCCATGTTCTTGGCGGGCTTGAGGACCTTGCCGGCGTCGATGCCGTCCTGGTAGAGGTCCCGCTGAGCGAAGAAGCCGATCTTCGGGTTGTCCGAGAAGATCTTCTGATAGCTGGCGGTGAGCGTGACGGCCACGTCCCAGACCAGCGGAACGCCCGTCACCCAGGCCCACTTGAGGCGGCCCGACTTGATCAGCAGCGTGGTGCAGACGGCCAGGGCGACCGCCGCGAGCAGCTGGTTCGCGATGCCGAACAGCGGGAAGAGCTGGTTGATGCCGCCCAGCGGGTCCTTGACGCCGACCCACAGGAAGTAGCCCCAGCCGCCGACGACGACCGCGCTGGCGAGCCAGACGCCGGGCTTCCAGCTGATGTTCTTGAAGGACTTGTGCACGTTGCCCAGGGTGTCCTGGAGCATGAAGCGGCCCACGCGGGTGCCCGCGTCGACGGTGGTCAGGATGAACAGGGCCTCGAACATGATCGCGAAGTGGTACCAGAACGCCTTCATCGAGGCGCCGCCGATCACGGACGAGAAGATCTCCGACATTCCGAGTGCGAAGGTCGGCGCGCCGCCCGTACGGGACAGCAGGCTGGCCTCGTCCACGTCCTTCGCGGCCTGCGCGAGGGCGTCGGGGGAGATGGCGAAGCCGAAGTTCGTCACCGCCTGGGAGGCGGTCTCCACGGTGGCGCCGACGACTCCGGCGGGGGAGTTGATGGCGAAGTACAGACCCGGGTCGATGATGCAGGCCGTGATGATCGCCATGACGGCGACGAAGGACTCGGTCAGCATCGCGCCGTAGCCGATGACCTTGACCTGGGTCTCCTTCTGGATCATCTTCGGGGTGGTGCCGGAGGAGACCAGCGAGTGGAAGCCGGACAGGGCCCCGCAGGCGATGGTGATGAAGACGAACGGGAACATCGATCCGGCGAAGACCGGGCCGTCGCCGCGCGAGGCGAAGTCGGTGACGGAGGGCATCTTCAGCACCGGCATCGCGACGACCACGCCCACGGCCAGCAGGCCGATGGTGCCGACCTTCATGAAGGTGGAGAGGTAGTCGCGCGGGGCGAGCAGCATCCACACCGGCAGCACGGAGGCCACGAAGCCGTACGCGATCATCCAGATGACCAGCGTCTCCTTCTCCAGGGTGAAGGTGCCGGCCAGTGAGGACTCCGCGACCCAGCCGCCCGCGACGATGGCGAGCAGCAGCAGCGCGACCCCGACGACGGAGACCTCGGTGACCCGGCCCGGACGCAGGACGCGCAGGTAGAAGCCCATGAAGAGGGCGATCGGGATGGTCATGCCGATGGAGAAGACGCCCCAGGGGGAGTGCGCCAGCGCGTTGACGATGACCAGGGCCAGTACGGCCAGCAGGATGATCATGATGGCGAACACGGCGACCAACGCGGCGGCGCCGCCGACCGGGCCGATCTCGTCGCGGGCCATCTGGCCGAGCGAACGGCCGTTGCGCCGGGTGGAGAAGAAGAGCGTGACCATGTCCTGGACCGCGCCCGCGAAGATCACGCCCGCGACGATCCAGATCGTGCCGGGCAGGTAGCCCATCTGCGAGGCGAGTACGGGGCCCACCAGCGGGCCGGCGCCCGCGACGGCGGCGAAGTGGTGGCCGAAAAGCACCCGTCGGTCGGTCGGGTGGAAGTCGACGCCGTTGTCGAGGCGTTCGGCGGGGGTGGCGCGGGTCTTGTCCACCTTCAGTACGCGGGTCGCGATGAAGCGCGCGTAGAAGCGGTACCCGATCGCGTACGAGCCCAGCGCGGCGGCGAGCAGCCAGGCGGCCGAGATCTCCTCACCGCGCGAGAGGGCCACCACGCCCCAGCCGATGGCGCCGACGAGCCCGACGAGCACCCAGAGGGCCACGGACCGGGGAGACATGCCCCCCAGCGTGCCGGGCGCGCCCGACGTGCCCCCTGAGGGAGAAGGCGAGCCCGGCGTGGTGCCCGGACTCGCCGCGTTCCGTTCTTGTTCCGTGGCTTCCGCTTCCGGTTCCGGCATGATCCCTCGTCCCCTCGTTGATCATCTGCGCGAGCGCAGGGAATCTACGGGGGACCGCTCAGCGGATGTAAGCCCCCGTCCGTATAGCGGAACGAGAGTCAACTACGAAATCAGACGGCGGGGCGCTGGAGGCGGGCGACGAACTTGTAACGATCGCCCCGGTAGACGGAACGCACCCACTCGACGGGCTCCCCGTCGGCGTCCAGCGAATGGCGGGAAAGCATCAGCATCGGCAGTCCGACGTCGGTGCCGAGCAGCCCGGCCTCCCGGGGGGTGGCCAGCGAGGTCTCGATGGTCTCCTCGGCCTCGGCGAGGCGCACGTCGTACACCTCGGCGAGGGCGGTGTAGAGGGAGGTGTACTTGACCAGCGAGCGGCGCAGCGCGGGGAAGCGCTTGGCCGAAAGATGGGTGGTCTCGATGGCCATCGGCTCGCCGCTCGCCAGGCGGAGCCGCTCGATGCGCAGCACCCGCCCCCCGGTGGTGATCTTCAGCAGGCCGGCCAGGGTGTCGTCGGCCGTCACGTAGCCGATGTCCAGGAGCTGGGAGGTGGGCTCCAGGCCCTGCGCCCGCATGTCCTCGGTGTACGAGGAGAGTTGGAGCGGCTGGGAGACCTTCGGCTTGGCGACGAAGGTGCCCTTGCCCTGGATCCGCTCGAGGCGCCCCTCGACGACGAGCTCTTGGAGTGCCTGGCGGACCGTGGTCCTGGAGGTGTCGAATTCGGCCGCGAGCGTGCGCTCGGGCGGTACGGGCGTGCCCGGGGGCAGCGTTTCGGTCATGTCGAGCAAGTGCCGCTTGAGTCGGTAGTACTTGGGCACGCGCGCCGTGCGAGTGACCGCCCCGCCATCCGGCTCCGTGGTCGCCCCTTCGGTGGCCATCGCCGCCCGCCTTCCCGACTCCAGTTTCGTTGCCGTCACCGGCTCCTCCGATATGTGCGGTCACATCGTGACACGGGAGGGAGGACAGGCCTCCTCCCTCCCCCAGGTGTCGGTCCGGTAACGGACCGAGCACCCGCTCATTAGACCCTTGACACCCCTAAAGGTCTAGGCCAAGCTCCCGTTACTGGTCTACACCAATATGGATCAGATCCCGGCCCCACGGGCAGTACTTGACGCTTTTGAGTCACCGCGGCGGGCGAGGGAAGTTGCAGGCAGCATCCCTGAGGAGGGTGGCGTGAAGCGCAAGCTCATCGCGGCGGTCAGTGTCGCGGGCATGATGGTCGGAGTCGCGGCGTGTGGCGGCAACGACGGCGACGACAAGGCGAAGACCGACGCGGGTGGCGCCAAGGAGATCACCGTCTGGGTGATGGACGGCTCCGCGCCGAAGACCTGGATCGACGCGGTCAACGCGGAGTTCTCGGCCAAGCACCCCGGTGTCACGGTCAAGGTCGAGATCCAGCCGTGGAAGGGCATCCAGGAGAAGGTCACCACGGCGCTCTCCGAGAACACCCCCCCGGACGTCCTGGAGCTCGGCAACACCCAGACCGCCGGTTACGCGGTCACCGGTGGCCTCGCCGACCTGACCAAGGACAAGTCCAAGCTCGGCGCGGACGCCTGGCAGAAGAGCATGCTGGCCTCGGCCGAGATCGACGGCAAGCTCTACTCCGCTCCGTGGTACGCGGCCAACCGCGTCGTCGTCTACGACAAGAAGGCCTTCGAGAAGGCGGGCGTCACGGCGCCGAAGACCCGCGACGAGTGGGTCGCCGGTCTGGAGAAGCTGAAGGCGGCCGACCCGGCCTCGCAGCCGATCTACCTGCCCGGCCAGAGCTGGTACGTCCTCGCGGGCTTCATCTGGGACGAGGGCGGCGACCTCGCCACCAAGGACGGCGACAAGTGGAAGGGTGGTCTCGGTACCCCCCAGGCCGCTTCCGCGATGGAGTTCTACAAGAAGCTCCAGGCCTTCTCGACCGCTCCGAAGGACAAGGACGAGGCCACCCCGCAGCAGTCCACCGACATCGTTCCCAAGGGCGGCGTCGCGTCCTGGATCGGTCTCGGCTGGGAGGCCGGCGGTGCCGAGAAGGCGCTGAAGGACGCGGGCAAGGAAGCCGACTTCGGTTACTTCCCGATCCCGGGCAAGACCGCCGACAAGCCGGGCACCGTCTTCCTCGGCGGCTCGAACCTGGCGATCGCCGAGCGCTCCAAGAACAAGGACCTCGCCAAGGAGTGGCTGGCCCTCGCCGCAGGCAAGGACCAGATGACCAAGTACGCGGCCGAGACCAAGGGCGCGCTGCTCCCGAACCAGGTGGGCGCGAACTTCGCCCCGCCGGCGGGCTCCTTCGCCGAGGCGATGGCCAAGGCGGGCCTCAACGGCAAGATCACCCCGGTCACCCCGGGCTGGGCGAACGTGGAGACCGAGCCGAACCCGGTCAAGGAATTCATGACGAAGGTCCTGAAGGGCGAGGACGCCGCCAAGGCGGGCGCTGACGCGGACAAGGAAATCGCGAGCCGCATCAGCAAGTGACACCCCGAAGCACCGGTGGTACCGGGTAGGTACCGGCAGTACCAGCAGTGAACGCACAGGGGGTGCGGCGGGCGCCGGAGCGCCCGCCGCGCCCCCGGTCGCGCATTGAGACGCAAGCGCCGCCTGCTCCGAGCGGGGAAGCGGGTGCGAGTCGCCACAGTCAACCGCGAGGAAGCCAAGACATGACCGTGCACTCCCAGGGAGCGGCGACCTCCGCTCCACAGGACGCACCACAGAAGTCCGCCGGGCCGGCCGCGACACCGCCGCCCTCCGGAGCCCAGGCAGCGTCCACGTCTCCTCGCGGGGGCAGGAAGTCGCTCCCTTCGGGGTGGTTGCCCTACCTCCTGGTCGGGCCCGCCGTGCTCAGCATGGTGACCCTGCTGCTGTACCCGCTGATCAAGAACATCATCCTGTCGTTCCAGAAGGTCGACAAGATCGAGTTCATCCAGCGGAAGGCGCCGTTCAACGGCGTGGGCAACTACACCCAGCTGCTGGGCGATTCGCAGTTCTGGACCGTGGTGGTCCGCAGCTTCGTCTTCACCGCGGTCAACGTCTTCCTGATCATGGTGATCGGCAGCCTCATCGGGCTCCTGCTCAACCGGCTCGGCAAGTGGATGCGCCTGGTCCTGTCGATGGCGCTCGTGATGGCCTGGGCCATGCCGATCGTCGCCTCCGTGACCGTCTTCCAGTGGCTGTTCGACGAGCAGTTCGGCGTCATGAACTGGCTGATGCGCACGCTCGGCTTCAGCGGCTACGACCAGCACAACTGGTTCGAGACCGGCCTGTCCACCATGGTGATCATCACGGTGCTGCTGGCCTGGGGCTCCATCCCCTTCGTCGCCCTCAACATGTACGCGGCCCTGACCACCGTCAGCGGCGAGCTGTACGAGGCCGCCCGCATGGACGGCGCCAACGGCTGGCAGACCTTCTGGCAGGTCGTCTTCCCGAACCTCAAGTCGTTCTTCCTGGTCACGACGTTCCTCGAAGTCATCTGGATCTTCAAGGCCTTCACCCAGGTCTACGCGATGAACAAGGGCGGCCCCGACCGCAGCTCCGAGACCCTGACGATCTACGCGTACGTCGAGGGCCAGAGCCAGTTCCACTACGGCCTGGCCGCGGCGATCTCCGTGCTGACGATCGTGATGCTCGTGTTCGTCATGTCCTTCTACTTCCGTCTGATCCTGAAGCAGGAGGAGGAGCAGTGAGCACCGCCACCGCCCCGAAGCCCGCGTCGTCCGCGAAGCCCCGGCAGCTGCGCAACCGCCGGCCCGTCCGCCCCGCGGCGGTCGCCAAGAACATCGGCGCCCTGCTGCTGGCCGTCCTCTTCGTCTTCCCCGTCTACTGGATGTTCTCCTCGGCGCTCAAGCCGTCCAGCGAGATCCTCTCCAAGGACCCCGTCTTCGTCTTCACCCCGACGATGGACAACTTCACCAAGGCCACCGGCGTCGACCTGTTCTGGACCTACGTCACGAACAGCCTCGTCGTCACCGTCGGCGCCGTCGCGCTCGCCCTGGCCGTCGCCCTCGCCGCGAGCTTCGCCATCGCCCGCATGAAGTTCAAGGGCCGCAAGGGCCTCGTACTCGGCGTGATGATGGCCCAGATGGCTCCCTGGGAGGTCATGGTCATCGCGATGTACATGATCGTCCGGGACGCCGAGATGCTGAACAACCTCGCCGTGCTGACCGCGATCTACTTCGTGATGGTCCTGCCCTTCACCATCTGGACCCTGCGCGGCTTCATCGCCGCCGTCCCGGTGTCCCTGGAGGAGGCCGCCCAGATCGACGGCTGCACCCGCGGCCAGGCCTTCCGCAAGGTGATCTTCCCGCTGCTGGCCCCCGGCCTGATGTCCACCTCGCTCTTCGGCTTCATCACCGCCTGGAACGAGTTCGCGATGGTCCTGATCCTGAACAAGGACAAGACCGCCCAGACCCTGCCGCTCTGGCTGACCCAGTTCCAGACGGCCTTCGGCAACGACTGGGGCGCCACCATGGCCGCGTCCTCGCTCTTCGCGGTCCCGGTCCTGCTCATCTTCGTCTTCCTCCAGCGCAAGGCCGTCGGCGGAATGACCGCCGGCGCCGTGAAGGGATAACGGCCCATGACTGTCCTTGCGCAGCACACGACGGTGCCCGATCCGAACGGCGGCCTGACCCAGGACGCCCTCGCGGTCCTCCAGCCCGGCTTCGAGGGCACCACCGCCCCCGCCTGGCTGCTCCGCCGGGTGTCCGAAGGCCTCACCTCCGTCGGCCTCTTCGGCCGCAACATCGCCTCGCCCGAGCAGCTCGCCGCGCTGACCGCGCGGCTGCGCGCCGAGCGGGACGACGTGCTCGTCGCCATCGACGAGGAGGGCGGCGACGTCACCCGCCTGGAGGTCCGGGGCGGCTCGTCCTTCCCCGGCAACCTGGCGCTGGGCGCCGTGGACGACACCGACCTGACCCGCGACGTCGCCCGCGAGCTCGGCCGCCGCCTCGCCGACTGCGGGGTCAACCTCAACTGGGCCCCGTCCGCGGACGTCAACTCCAACCCGGACAACCCGGTCATCGGCGTACGGTCCTTCGGCGCCGACACCCGCCTCGCCGCCCGGCACACCGCCGCGTACGTCGAGGGCCTCCAGGCCGCCGGCGTCGCCGCCTGCACCAAGCACTTCCCGGGCCACGGCGACACCAACGTGGACTCGCACCACGCACTGCCGCGCATCGACGTGGACCTCGACACCCTGGCCGCGCGCGAACTCGTACCGTTCCGGGCGGCCATCGAGGCCGGCACCAAGGCCGTCATGAGCGCGCACATCCTGGTGCCCGCCCTGGACCCGACCCGCCCGGCCACCCTCAGCCCGCAGATCCTCACCGGTCTGCTGCGCAAGGAGCTCGGCTACGAGGGCCTCATCGTCACCGACGGCATGGAGATGAACGCCATCGCCGGGACGTACGGCATCGAGCGCGGCTCGGTACTGGCCATCGCGGCCGGGGCCGACGCGATCTGCGTCGGCGGCGGACTCGCCGACGAACAGACGGTGCTTCGCCTGCGCGACGCGCTGGTCGCGGCCGTACGCGACGGATCGCTCCCGGAGGAGCGGCTCGCCGAGGCCGCCGCGCGGGTGCGCGCGCTGGCCGGATGGACCGGCCAGGTCCGCCGGGGCGCGCGGTCGGAGGGGAACAGCGCGCCCGGGATCGGCCTGGCCGCGGCCCGCCGCGCGGTGACGGTGACCGGCTCGCCGGGCGCCGCCGCCCCGGTCAACGCCCCCTACGTCGCCACGCTCGCGCCCGTCGCGAACGTGGCGGTCGGGGACGAGACCCCGTGGGGAGTGGCCGGGGAACTGGCCGCGCTGATCCCGGGCACCGAGGCGGGCGTGTACGCGCAGGGCCCGGTGGCCGCCGACATCCTGGCGGCGGCGGGGAACCGCACCGTCGTCGCGGTGGTCCGCGACGCGCACCGGCACCCGTGGATGACCGAGGCCCTGGACGTGCTCGTCGCGGCGCGGCCGCAGACGATCGTCGTCGAGATGGGCCTGCCGCGGGCGGAGCCGTGCGGCGCGCTGCACATCGCGACGCACGGCGCCGCCCGGGTCTGCGGGCGGGCCGCCGCGGAGATCATCGCGGGCGTCTAGTGCTGCTCCGCGGAAGTTCGTGGAGGGGTGTTGGTCAGGTGAGGGGTTCGCCGAGGTAGAGGGTGCATGCGCAGTCGAGGGCCTCTTCGGGTGAGCCGGAGGGCAGGCCGCTGGGCAGGATGTTGTCCTCGTAGCGACCGCTGGTGGCGAGGTAGAGCGCGAACCCCCAGGTGTGGAGGACTCCACCGAAACGCAGCCGGCACAGG
>NZ_JAGGOW010000051.1 GCF_018614135.1 Streptomyces sp. ISL-66 | reverse complement strand
GGGTGCGGGCGGGGCGGGCGGGGGCCGGCGGGAGCTGGCCCTTCATCGGGCCCCAGTCGTTGGGGTCGGGGACGCCCGGCGGGAGCATCTGGCGGCGCTTCGGGGCGTCCGGGTCATGGGCCTCGCCGGGCTCCTTCGCGCCCGGCCAGGCCTTGGCCACGCGCGCCGCGAGGACGAAATCTTTGCGCAGCGGGTGGCCTTCGAAGTTCTCGGGGAGGAGCAGCGGGACCAGGTTCGGGTGGTCCGTGAAGATGATGCCGAACATCTCGAAGGTCTCGCGCTCGTGCCATTCCGTACCGGCGTAGACCGCGACGGCCGATGGCAGGGAGGGGGCCGTGTGCGGGACGGTGGTCCGCAGCAGGAGGCGGCGTACGCGGTGGTTCTCCAGCGACACCACGTGGGCGCAGACCCGGAAGCCGGTGCCCGGCTCGTCCACCGCGCTCAGCCAGTCGAAGTAGGTGCAGCCCAGCTTGTCCCGGGCGATCTCCAGCGCGGGGATCCAGCTCGCGGTGGGGACGTCGACGGTGAGCAGCGAGTACGAGAAGGAGGCCACGGCCTCCGCGCCGAAGATCGTGCCCGCCGCGTCCGGGAGGGAGTCGTAGAGGTTCACGCGTCCGTCCCGGGGGCGGGCGGGGCGGTGACCAGGCCGCTGGTGAGCTGGGAGACCGACGGGGTCGCGTAGCGCTCGGCCAGCGACTCGCGGGCGATCTTCTCCTGGAGCTTGAGGATGCCCTGGAGCAGCGCTTCGGGGCGGGGCGGGCAGCCGGGGACGTAGACGTCGACCGGGATGATCTGGTCGACGCCCTTGGTCACCGAGTACGAGTCCCAGTACGGGCCGCCGCAGTTGGAGCAGGCGCCGAAGGAGATGACGTACTTCGGCTCGGGCATCTGCTCGTACAACCGCTTGACGGCCGGGGCCATCTTGTCCGTCACCGTGCCGGAGACGATCATGAGGTCCGCTTGGCGCGGGCCGGGCGCGAAGGGGATGACGCCGAGCCGGATGAAGTCGTGCCGGGCCATCGAGGCGGCGATGAACTCGATCGCGCAGCAGGCGAGACCGAAGTTGAAGACCCACAGGCTGTAGCGGCGTCCCCAGTTGAGGACCACTTTCATGGGCTCGGGCGCGAGGCGGGAGAGGACTCCCAGCTTCATCGGTTCGGGAAGGAGCTGCGGCTCCTGTGTCACGTCCATTCGAGGACGCCCTTCTTGTACGCGTAGAGCAGGCCGACGGCCAGGAAGCCGAGGAAGACGAACATCTCCACCAGCGTCGTGGCGCCGTAACCGGCGGCGGCGAAGACCGTCGCCCACGGGAAGAGGAAGATCGAGTCGACGGCGAAGATGACGTAGAGGAACGCGTAGACGTAGTAGCGGACCTGGGTGTGCGCCCAGCCCTCGCCGACCGGGTCCACGCCGCACTCGTACGTCAGCAGTTTCTCGCGGGTCGGGACGACGGGGCGCAGCAGGCGGCCGGCGCCGAACGCCACCGCCACGAACAGCACACCGAGCGCGGCCAGGAGGCCGACGACCGAATACGTACGGAAGTAGTCCGCGGCGAGCACGGACACGGTCGATACCGTTGGTTCGGGCACGTCCGTTCCTCGTTCCTCGGCCAATGTCGGTGATCAGGGTGATCTGGTACGGACGGGAGTCTAGGGCCTGGTCCCGGCGGGGTGGGGTTATCCCCCGTTTACCTCGGCCTGGCCGCACCATGGCACCGGACGCTCGCGCTTGACAGGGTGGGACGCATGACCGCGAGCGATCACCTCCCCGACGACCCCGACTACGGCACTCCCCCTCCCGTACGCGCCGCTTTCGATGCCGTGACGTGGAGGGAAATCGTCTATTTGCTCACCAATTTCCCCCTGTCCCTCATCGGATTCGTCTATACGACCGTCATGGTGTCGATGGCGGGCGGCCTGTCGGTGACCGCGATCGGGCTTCCGCTGTTCGCGTGCGGTCTGTTCCTGTCCCGCCAGTTGGGACGGGTCGAACGGGCGCGGGCGCGGCTGCTCCTGGGCGTACGGGTCGACGAGCCGACCCCGATGCCGGGGCCGCGGCGGTCCGGCGGGTTCTTCCCCTGGCTGTGGGCGAGCCTCAAGGACCCGGTGGCGTGGCGGGCCGTGCTGTACGAGCTGGTCCGGCTGCCGTGGGCGGTGCTCACTTTCAGTGTGGCACTGACCGGGCTGTTCGTGCTGTGGCCGGTGCTGCCGTGGGTGGCGCGCGGGCTCGCGAACGTGGACCGGGCGATGGTACGGGGCCTGCTGTCGCCGTCCGACGGGCTGGAGCGGCGGATCGCGGAGCTGGAATCGGACCGCGGGGTGGTCGTCGACACCGCGGCGGCGGACCTGCGCAGGATCGAACGGGACCTGCACGACGGGGCGCAGGCGCGGCTGGTGGCGCTGGCGATGGGGCTGGGCCTGGCGAAGGAGAAGCTGCTGGAGGACCCCGAGGGGGCGGCGGCGATGGTCGACGAGGCGCACGGCGAGGTGAAGCTGGCGCTCCAGGAACTCAGGGACCTGGCGCGGGGCATCCACCCGGCGGTACTGACCGACCGGGGGCTGGACGCGGCGCTGTCGTCGGTGGCTTCGCGGTGCCTGGTTCCCGTGAAGGTGTCGGTCGACCTGTCGGCGCGGCCGGCGGAGGCGATCGAGGGGATCGCGTACTTCGTGGTGTCGGAGCTCCTGCAGAACGTGAGCAAGCACGCGGGTCCGCAGGCGCGGGGGGCGTCGGTCGAGGTGTGGCGGTCGGACCAGCGGCTGCTGATCCGGGTGTCGGACGACGGGCGGGGCGGAGCGTCCGCCCTGGCCGGGTCGGGACTGGCGGGGCTCGGGGAGCGGCTCGGCGCGGTGGACGGGGTGCTGGTGGTGGACTCCCCCGCGGGCGGCGGCACGACGGTGACGGCGGAGCTGCCGTGGCGCGGCCGCGGGGCGTCGTAGCGGGACCGGCTCCGGCCGCGGAGCGTGGCGCGGACGCGGGGCGTCGTAGCCGGGCCGCCTCCGGCTGCGGAGCCGGGGCGCGGACGCGGGGCGTCGTAGCCGGACCGGCTCCGGCTGCCGAGCCGTGGCGGCAGGCTCCGTACGGGGGATAACCCCCGGGGGGAAAGGCCCACGTGCCGGATGGTTCCGGGGCGGGTGGTGGCGGGAGGGTGGGGTGACAACGTGAACGGAAGGGCGGGTCGGGATCATGGATGGCGGCAGCGTACGGAGCGGTAGTGGGATCGGGCGGGCGCTGCGGGCGCCCGTGGAGGGGCGCGCGTGGCGGGAGCTCGGGTACCTGCTGCTCGGGCTCCCGCTCAGCACCCTCTACTTCTCGCTCGCCGTCACCGGCGTCAGCCTCGGCGCCGGGCTGCTCGTCACTTTCCTCGGCGTCCCGGTCCTCGCCGGGGTGCTCGCCATGTGCCGGGGCTTCGGGCGCGTCGAGCGGGCCCGGGTCCGCGGGATGCTGCGCCACGACATCGCCGAGCCGGAGCCGGTCCGGGCGAAGAAGCCCGGGGTCCTTCCCCGCACGGGAGCGCTGCTGAAGAGCGGCAGCGCCTGGCGGCACGCGCTCTATTCGGTGATCCACTTCCCGTGGGCGGTGTTCGGCTTCTGCGTCGCCCTCGTCCTGTGGGCCTGCGGCTGGTCCATGCTGCTGTACCCGCTGTGGTTCTGGGTTTTCCCCGCTTATACCGACCAGCCCGGCCTCCAGCTCTTCCAGAACGGGGACCACTACACCTTCTACCTGGATTCGCCCCTCGCGATCGGGCTCACGGCCGTCGTGGGGCTCGGCCTCACCCTCGCCACTCCGTGGGTCGTCCGCGCCCTGACCACCGTCGACCGCGTGCTGGTCTGCGGGCTGCTCGGCCCGTCCCGGCTCGCGCACCGGGTCAGCGAGCTTGAGTCCGACCGGGGCGTCATGGTGGACACGGCCGCCGCCGACCTGCGGCGCATCGAGCGGGACCTGCACGACGGGGCCCAGGCCCGGCTGGTGTCCCTGGCCATGGACCTGGGGCTCGCGAAGGAGAAGCTGGCCGAGGACCCGCGGGCGGCCGCCCGGATGGTGGACGAGGCGCACGGCGAGGTGAAGATCGCCCTGCGGGAGCTGCGCGATCTGGCCCGCGGAATCCACCCGGCGGTGCTGACCGACCGCGGGCTGGACGCGGCCCTGTCCTCGGTGGCCTCGCGGTGCGCCGTGCCGGTGCGGGTGGCCGTGGAGCTGCCCGCGCGGCCCGCGGCGGCGATCGAGGGGATCGCGTACTTCACCGTCTCGGAGCTGCTGCAGAACGTCAGCAAGCACGCGGGGGCCCGTACGGCCGCGGTGGACGTGTGGAAGTCCGGCGGGCGGCTGCTGATCCAGGTCTCGGACGACGGCCGGGGCGGCGCCTCGGCCGATGCGCCGACCGGATCGGGGCTGGCCGGGCTGGCCGAGCGGCTCGACGCCGTGGACGGGGTGCTGGTCGTGGACTCCCCCGTGGGGAGCGGGACCACCGTGACCGCCGAGCTGCCCTGGCGGACGGCCTAGCGCTGCGGCCGGGAAGGTCACCGGGGGGCTGGGCGCGATGCTCCGCGCGCCTTCCCGGCCGATGCCCCGCACGCCTTCCCGGCCACGGCCACGGCACCGGCCACGGCACCGGACCCGCTCCCGGACCGCGCCGTTCGACCCTCCTGGGCGGGGCGGAAGCCCTGCCGTTCGCCCCCGCCCGGCGGAGTGCTCCCTTCCACCCCGAAAGCACCGTTCCCGCGGCCGGCCGTCGATCCCACTCCGCCTTGATCCCGGCTTAAGGCTGGGATGCTTGGCTGTGTCAGGGGTACGGACGCGAGTGGACGTGGGAGCTGCGAAGTCGTGGAAAACAGGGTGCGGGTCGTCATCGCCGAGGATTCAGTGCTGCTGCGCGAGGGCCTGACCCGGTTGCTGACCGACCGGGGGCATGACGTCGTTGCGGGCGTCGGGGACGCGGAGGCCCTGATCAAGACCGTGGGGGACCTGGCGGCGGAGGGGGCACTGCCGGACGTGGTGGTGGCGGACGTGCGGATGCCGCCGACGCACACCGACGAGGGCGTACGGGCCGCGGTGCGGCTGCGGCGCGACTACCCCGGCATAGGGGTGCTCGTGCTGTCCCAGTACGTGGAGGAGCAGTACGCCACCGAACTGCTGGCCGGTTCCAGCACCGGGGTGGGGTACCTGCTCAAGGACCGCGTGGCGGACGTACGGGAGTTCCTGGACGCCGTCGTGCGCGTGGCCCGGGGCGGTACCGCCCTGGACCCGGAGGTCGTGGCGCAGCTGCTCGGGCGCAGCCGCAAGCAGGACGTGCTGGCGGGTCTGACCCCGCGCGAGCGCGAGGTGCTCGGGCTGATGGCCGAGGGCCGGACCAATTCGGCCGTGGCCAAGCAGCTGGTGGTGAGCGACGGCGCGGTGGAGAAGCACGTCAGCAACATCTTCATGAAGCTCGGCCTGTCGCCGAGTGACGGGGATCACCGGCGTGTGCTGGCCGTCCTCACCTATCTAAGGTCTTGATCGACTGACACTCTGTCAGGCAAGGCCGGATTCGGACAGACCGCCGAGAGGGCGGTCCAGAACCTGAGTACCCCGGGGAAGCGGTCCCTACGGTCGTAGGGTGGACCTTGGGCAGTGCTCACGCCTCGAAGGAGGTCCAGTTCAGTGACCAGCCAGGTCAGTAGCCCAGCCGAGCATTCCGACGGGACCGAAGGCGCGGTCGTCGGCGAGCAGCGGACGCCCCCGGGCCCGAACAGCGACGATCCGAACACCGAGAGTCCCGGCCGCGGGGCCGGCAAGGAAGTGCGCCGGCTCGATCGGGTGATCATTCGCTTCGCGGGTGACTCGGGCGACGGCATGCAGCTCACGGGCGACCGTTTCACCTCGGAGACGGCGTCCTTCGGGAACGACCTTTCGACGCTGCCGAACTTCCCCGCCGAGATCCGGGCGCCCGCCGGCACCCTCCCCGGTGTGTCGAGCTTCCAGCTGCACTTCGCGGACCACGACATCCTGACGCCGGGCGACGCGCCGAACGTCCTGGTGGCGATGAATCCGGCGGCGCTGAAGGCCAACATCGGGGACGTGCCGCGCGGCGCGGAGATCATCGTCAACACCGACGAGTTCACCAAGCGTCCGATGGCGAAGGTCGGCTACGAGACCTCCCCGCTGGAAGACGGCTCCCTGGACGCCTACAACCTCCACCCGGTGCCGCTGACCACGCTCACCCTCGAGGCGCTGAAGGACTTCGGGCTCCCCCGCAAGGAGGCCGAGCGCAGCAAGAACATGTTCGCGCTGGGCCTCCTGTCCTGGATGTACCACCGGCCGACCGAGGGCACCGAGACCTTCCTGCGGCAGAAGTTCGCGAAGAAGCCGCAGATCGCCGAGGCGAACGTGGCCGCCTTCCGGGCCGGCTGGAACTTCGGCGAGACCACCGAGGACTTCGCCGTGTCCTACGAGGTGGCCCCGGCCACCCGCGCCTTCCCGCCGGGCACCTACCGCAACATCTCCGGGAACCTCGCCCTGTCCTACGGGCTGATCGCGGCGGGTCAGCAGGCCGATCTGCCGCTCTACCTGGGCTCGTACCCGATCACCCCGGCCTCGGACATCCTGCACGAGCTGAGCCGGCACAAGAACTTCGGCGTGCGCACCTTCCAGGCCGAGGACGAGATCGCCGGAATCGGCGCGGCCCTGGGCGCGGCCTTCGGCGGCGCGCTCGCCGTGACCACCACCTCCGGCCCGGGCGTCGCGCTCAAGTCCGAGACGATCGGGCTCGCGGTCTCCCTGGAGCTGCCGCTGCTGATCGTGGACATCCAGCGCGGCGGCCCGTCCACGGGGCTGCCGACCAAGACGGAGCAGGCCGATCTGCTCCAGGCCATGTACGGGCGCAACGGCGAGGCCCCGGTCCCGATCGTGGCCCCGCGCACCCCGGCGGACTGCTTCGACGCCGCGCTCGACGCGGCCCGGATCGCGCTGACCTACCGGACTCCGGTGTTCCTGCTCTCCGACGGGTACCTCGCCAACGGCTCCGAGCCGTGGCGGATCCCGGACGTGGCGGACCTCCCGGACCTGACGGTCCAGTTCGCCGCCGGTCCCAACCACGAGCTCGCGGACGGCACCGAGGTCTTCTGGCCGTACAAGCGCGACGCGCGGACCCTGGCCCGGCCCTGGGCGGTCCCCGGCACGCCGGGGCTGGAGCACCGCATCGGCGGCATCGAGAAGCAGGACGGCACGGGCAACATCTCGTACGACCCGGCCAACCACGAGTTCATGGTGCGCACCCGCCAGGCCAAGATCGACGGCATCGAGGTCCCGGACCTGGAGGTCGACGACCCGGACGGCGCGCGCACCCTGGTCATCGGCTGGGGATCGACGTACGGGCCGATCACGGCCGCCGTACGCCGGCTGCGGCTCGCCGGGGTCCCCATCGCACAGGCCCATCTGCGCCACCTCAACCCCTTCCCGAGGAATCTGGGCGAGGTCCTGAAGCGTTACGACAAGGTAGTGGTGCCGGAGATGAACCTCGGGCAGCTCGCGACCCTCCTGAGGGCGAAGTACCTGGTCGACGCACGGTCGTACAACCAGGTCAACGGCATGCCGTTCAAGGCCGAGCAGCTCGCCACGCATCTCAAGGAGGCCGTCAATGACTGAGCTGACCGGAGCCCGGACCCTGCTCTCGCTGGTGCCGAAGGCCGCCGCCAAGCAGTCGATGAAGGACTTCAAGTCGGACCAGGAGGTCCGCTGGTGCCCCGGCTGCGGCGACTACGCGGTGCTCGCGGCCGTCCAGGGCTTCATGCCCGAACTGGGGCTGGCGAAGGAGAACATCGTCTTCGTCTCGGGCATCGGCTGCTCCTCCCGCTTCCCGTACTACATGAACACCTACGGGATGCACTCGATCCACGGCCGCGCCCCGGCCATCGCGACCGGCCTGGCCACCTCGCGCCGCGACCTGTCGGTATGGGTGGTCACCGGTGACGGCGACGCCCTCTCCATCGGCGGGAACCACCTGATCCACGCCCTGCGGCGGAACGTCAACCTCAAGATCCTGCTGTTCAACAACCGGATCTACGGGCTGACCAAGGGGCAGTACTCGCCCACCTCCGAGATCGGCAAGATCACCAAGTCGACGCCGATGGGCTCGCTGGACGCGCCCTTCAACCCGGTGTCTCTGGCGATCGGCGCGGAGGCCTCCTTCGTGGCCCGCACGGTGGACTCCGACCGCAAGCACCTCACCGAGGTGCTGCGCGCGGCCGCCGACCACCAGGGCACGGCGCTGGTGGAGATCTACCAGAACTGCAACATCTTCAACGACGGCGCCTTCGAGGTCCTCAAGGACCACGAGCAGGCCCAGAACGCCGTGATCCGGCTGGAGCAGGGGCAGCCGATCCGCTTCGGCACGGACAACGCCAAGGGCGTCGTCCGCAACGCGGCCACCGGTGACCTGGAGGTCGTGACCGTGACCGCCGAGAACGAGTCGCGGGTCCTGGTCCACGACGCCTCCTCGGCATCCCCGACCAACGCGTTCGCGCTGTCTCGGCTGGCCGACCCCGACACGCTGCACCAGACGCCCATCGGGGTGTTCCGCGACGTGGCACGGCCCGTCTACGACACGCTCATGGCCGAGCAGCTGGAGACGGCCATGGATCGCAGCGGCAAGGGCGACCTGGGCGCGCTGCTGAGCGGGAACGACACCTGGACCGTCGTCGGCTGAGGCTCGCCCGCGATCCCCTGGGAGCCCGGATCTCTTCTGGAGGTCCGGGCTCCGGCATGTCGGGACGCCCCTCACGTGCTTACTTTCCAAAAGTTAGCGCTTACCGTAGGGTGGTGCACAGGAACGGCCCCGACCTCCCGAGGCCCTACGAAGGAGATCCCCATGAGCATCGTCGTCACCGGCGCCACCGGAGCCCTCGGCCGCCTCGTCGTCGCGGACCTGCTGACCCGCGTCCCCGCCGACCGGATCGCCGCGGTCGCCCGCGACGCCGCCAAGGCCTCCGACCTCGCCGCGCAGGGCGTCGAGGTGCGCGTCGCCGACTACGACGACCCCGCGAGCCTGGCCCGCGCCTTCCGGGAGGGCGACCGGGTGCTGCTGATCTCCGGCAACGAGATCGGCCGCCGGATCGACCAGCACACCGCCGTGATCAAGGCCGCCGTCGGGGCCGGGGTGGCCCAGCTCGCCTACACCGGGATCCTCGGCGGCCCCGAGGCCGACTTCGAGCTGGCCGCGGAGCACCGGGCCACCGAGCAGGCGATCCTCGACTCCGGACTCCCGTACACCTTCCTGCGCAACGGCTGGTACCACGAGAACTACACCCGCGACCTGGCCTCCCACCTGGAGCGCGGCATCCTCGTGGGCAGCGCGGGCGAGGGCCGCGTCGCCTCGGCCGCCCGCGCCGACTACGCGGCCGCCGCGGCCGTGGTGCTGACCGGCGAGGGCCACCTGAACCGGGCCTACGAGCTCTCCGGGGACGCGGCGTGGACCCTGGCGGAGTACGCCGCCGAGCTGTCGGCGCAGGCCGGGCGCGAGGTCGCGTACGCCGAGCTGCCGGCCGAGGAGCACCAGGCGGTCCTGGTGGGCGCCGGGCTCCCCGAGGGCTTCGCCGCGGTGTTCGTCGACGTGGACGCGGCGATCCGGCGCGGCCGGCTGGGCTCGACCGGCGGGGACCTGTCCCGCCTCATCGGCCGGCCGACGACCCCGATGGCCGAGGCGATCGCGGGCGCGCTGGCCGCCGCCTGACGGATACGGCCGCTCGCGAGCTCTCGCGACAGCCCTCGTGGCCTCGTACGACACCGACGCCCCTGCCGCCACCTCCGGCGACAGGGGCGTCATGGGTGTCATGGGGCGGCATGGGGTGTCATGAGCATCTCGTTGTGACGGTGATGACTTCCCGCTCTTACGGCGCTACCGTCTTGACGTTGGCTTGAAGCGCACTGGAGGTCCCGTGAAGGCAGAGAACGAGCAGCGCACGGGTCTGCTCTACGGATTCGGCGCTTACGGGATGTGGGGCCTCGTGCCCCTCTTCTGGCCGCTCCTCCAGCCCTCCGGAGCCATCGAGATCCTCGCCCACCGCATGGTGTGGTCCCTGGCCGTGGTCGGGCTGGCGCTGCTCGCCCTGCGCCGCTGGGGCTGGGTGCTGGAGCTGGTGCGCCAGCCGCGCAAGCTCGCGCTGACGGCGCTGGCCGCCGCCGTGATCACGGTGAACTGGGGCCTGTACATCTGGTCCGTCAACAACGGCGCGGTCGTCGAGGCGAGCCTGGGCTACTTCATCAACCCCCTGGTCACCATCGCGCTCGGCGTACTGCTCCTCGGCGAGCGGCTGCGGCGCGTGCAGTGGGTGGCGGTCGGCATCGGCGTCACCGCCGTGCTGGTGCTCGCCGTCGGGTACGGGCGGCCGCCGTGGATCTCGCTGGTGCTGGCCTTCTCCTTCGCCACCTACGGGCTGGTCAAGAAGAAGCTCAACATGGGCGGCCTGGAGTCGCTGGCCGCCGAGACCGTGATCCTGTTCCTGCCCGCCCTCGGCTACCTGCTCTGGCTCGGCGCACGGGGCCAGTCCACCTTCACCGCCCAGGGGCTGGGACACTCCGCCCTGCTGGCCTCGACCGGCCTGGTCACCGCGGTCCCGCTGGTCTTCTTCGGCGCGGCCGCGATCCGGGTCCCGCTGTCCACGCTCGGGCTGCTCCAGTACATGGCCCCGGTCTTCCAGTTCTCGCTCGGCGTCCTGTACTTCCACGAGGCCATGCCGCCCGCGCGCTGGGCCGGCTTCTCCCTGGTCTGGGCCGCCCTCTCGATCCTCACCTGGGACGCCCTGCGCACCGCCCGCCGCACCCGCGCCCTGCGGCTCGAAGCCCTGCCGGCGCCGCTCCCGGCGCCGCTCCCGGTCCCGGTGCCGACCCCGGCGCGCGAGAGCGCGTAACACCGCTCGGACCACCAACCGCCGACTACCGACACTGACGGGCGCGTCCCCGGACGCGCCCGTCGGCATGTCCGGCGCCGCCCCGGGGCCGGGGACGGGCGTGTCCGAATTCCGAACAGGGCTGACCGAATTGTGGTCTTGACGGAGCGTCACGCTCTCGCTGAACATCAGGCTCGCACTGACGCACGACGCTCACCTGTATTTCACCGCACGTTCCGCACACATCCCCAGTACGGAATCCCGGAGCCCCCACATGAGCCTGTCCGTCTCCCGGCGCCTCGCCGCCGTGACCGCCGTCGCGGTCGCCGGCCTGTTCGCCGCCACCGCCCCCTCCGCGCTCGCCGCGCCCAGCCCGGTCGACGTGCCCACCGCGCTCACCGCGGTCGGCGCGGTCGGCGCGGTCACCGCGGCGCCGACGCCGCCCGACATACCGGTCGCCAACGTCAAGGCGCACCTGACGCAGCTGCAGTCCATAGCCACCGCCAACGGCGGCAACCGCGCCCACGGCAAGGCCGGCTACAAGGCTTCGATCGACTACGTGAAGGCCAAGCTCGACGCCGCGGGCTTCACGACGACGCTGCAGACCTTCACCTCCAGCGGTGCGACCGGCTACAACCTGATAGCCGACTGGCCCGGCGGGGACCCGAACTCGGTCCTGATGTCGGGCTCGCACCTGGACTCGGTGAACGCCGGCCCCGGCATCAACGACAACGGGTCCGGTTCCGCCGCCATCCTGGAGACCGCGCTGGCCGTCTCCCGCGCGCAGCTCCAGCCGACGAAGCACCTGCGCTTCGGCTGGTGGGGCGCGGAAGAGCTGGGCATGATCGGCTCGAAGTACTACGTGAACAACCTGCCGGCCACCGAGAAGTCGAAGATCTCCGGCTACCTGAACTTCGACATGATCGGCTCGCCGAACCCGGGCTACTTCGTCTACGACGACGACCCGACCATCGAGCAGACCTTCAAGAACTACTACGCGGGCATCGGCGTCGCCACCGAGATCGAGACCGAGGGCGACGGCCGCTCCGACCACGCGCCGTTCAAGAACGCGGGCGTCCCGGTCGGCGGCCTGTTCTCGGGCGCCGACTACACCAAGACGGCGGCCCAGGCCCAGAAGTGGGGCGGCACCTCCGGTCAGGCCTTCGACCGCTGTTACCACGCCTCGTGCGACACCTCGGCGAACATCAACGACACCGCCCTGGACCGCAACTCGGACGCCATCGCCTACGCGATCTGGAACCTCGGGGCGTCCACCCCGGTCCCGCCCGGCCCGTCCTTCGAGAACACCGCGGACGTCACCATCCCGGACTCCCCCGCCGCCGCGGTGACCTCGCCGGTCACCGTCTCGGGCGTCGCGGGCAACGCGCCGGCCACCACCAAGGTCGACGTGAACATCGTCCACACCTACCGCGGTGACCTGGTGATCGACCTGATCGCCCCGGACGGGACGGCGTACCGGCTGAAGAACTCCAGCTCGGACTCCGCCGACAACCTCGTCACCTCGTACACGGTCAACGCGTCGAGCGAGGTGGCCAACGGGGTGTGGAAGCTCCAGGTCAAGGACGTGGCGGCGCAGGACGTCGGCTACATCAACAGCTGGAAGATCACCTTCTAGCCCCGACACTTGTAGCCCCGACCCTTCTAGCCCCGGCCCTTCCCGCCCCGGCCCTTCCGGCCGAGAAGGCAGATCGCCGTATCCGCAGCCGCTGCCGGTCCCGCGTCCAGGGGGCCGGCAGCGGCTGTGACACGGCTACGCGTCCCGCACGCCGGACACGGCTACGCCTCCTGCGCGCCGCCGCGCAGCGAGGCGGGCAGCGGCTCCCGCATCCGGGCCCGCAGCTCCTGCGCGACCGCCGCGACGTCGGCGCGCCCCAGCTTCGCGGCCTCCACGAGATCTCCGAGCTCCTCCGGCGAGGGCAGCTGCTTCGCCCCGGCGACGCGCAGGTAGGAGCGGGTCGCGGCGGCGGCGTAGAACTCGTTCATCGGGGATTCCAGCGCCGGGCACACCGCCAGGGTGTGCAGAAACGCGGCGGCCCGCCACGCGGTGTCCGGGGCGGGCTGCTCGGGGACCAGGACGAGGTCGTTCTGGTGACGGGCCACGGCGGCGGCCACTCCGGAGGGATCCCACACGGCGGGATCGGACGGGAGATGGTGGGCCAGGGCGGTCCAGGCCCACTCCATAGTGATCTTCAATGGCCGAACCGCTCCTGGAAGTAGGCCCAGTGGTCGGCGAACTCTTCGATGCCGGAGAGGAAGTTCTTCCGGTCCTCGTCGAGCTCGCGTTCGGTGACTTCGGTGATCAGCGCGGTGACCGTCGTCCCCAGCGCCGCCGCGCGCGCTTTCAGGCGCTCGTGGAACTCCTCGTCCAGGCGGATGGTGACGTGTCTCGACATGCTTTTCACGGTACAGCGGCCTTGCTGTACCCAGGGCGGGAACGGCACAAGGGTGGGCAGGGACACAGTCCCTGCCCACCCTTGTGGCGTTCCCGTGGCGCGGTGGCGCCCTACTTGTTCGCGTCGGCCGCCTTCACCAGCGCGTCCTTGGTGACCGCGCCGACGTAGACCTTGCCGTCGTCCGTGATCAGCGCGTTGACCACGCGGGTCTTGAGGACGCGGCCCTCGCCGAACTTCCCGGAGACCTTCTCCCCGATCGAGTCGAGGAACTGCTGGGCCTGCTTGGGCGCGTTCTTGTCCTTCGCCGCGCCTTCGAGGTCCTTCAGCCCGTTGGCCGAGCCGGTCTCGATCCGGGCGATCGAGGTCCAGCCCTCGCCGAGGACCTTCATGTCGCCCTTGCCGGCCTCGGCGCCGCCGACCAGTCCGTCCAGACCCGGGATGGAGCCCAGGGCGCCCAGGCCCTTGTCCCCGTCCTCACCCGGGACGCCACCGTCGCCCTTGCCCTTGTCCGCGCCCGGGCCGTGCCCACCGCCCGTGCCCTCGCTCACCTTGGCGTCCTTGGGCGGGGTGAAGGCGAAGGTGTCGGCGGCGGGCTTGGCGAAGTCCACCTTGGTGAAGCCGGCGTCCACGATGGGCTTGCCGCCGTCCGTGGAGAGCAGCTGCACGCGCAGCGGCACGCCGTTCTTGGCGTCCACCGCGATCTTCACCGAGGAGACCGTGGAACCGGTGCCCTTCGGCTTGAGGACCAGCTGGTAGGCGTCGCGCCCGGCCACCTGGGCCGTGTCGCCGACGCTGACGTCCGTGGTCGTACCGGCGGCCTTCAGGACCTCCTGGGCGATCTCCTGCGGACTGGCGCCGAGCCGCTCGCCGGTCTTGCGCTCGGAGCCCTTGCCCGCGCCGGCCGGGTCCTTCTCGTGGAAGGCCTCCTTCGACTTGGAGTCGTATCCCCAGACGTCGGCGCCGTTGTGGACGAGCGTGTACTCGTCCTTGCCGTCGACGAAGGTCAGCTTCTGGCGGTCCGGTCCGTCGGCGGCCACCCGGAAGGTGTGCGTGCCGGAGGCCAGCTGCGTGAGCTTGTCCTGCGGGTCGGCGGAGCCGCCCGTGACGCCCGAGCCGCCGCCGAGCAGGCCGGCCGGCAGGGACGGCAGTCCCAGGTCCGTGCTGATCTTGGCGCTACCGGACAGCTGCTCGACGTCCGAGGCCGCGATCTTCTCGATGAGCTGCTGGGCCGTCACCTGCGGCAGGTCGGGGCCACCGGCGTTCGCGAAGGCCGGAACCATCGCGATCGTGCCGGCGACCACACCGAACACCGCGACCGGTACGGCGTACCGAGCGGCCTTGCGGGTCTTTGCGTTCGTTGCCATGTATGTCTGCCCTACCTCTGTGTGTACGGCGGCGACCTACCCGTCTTGCATGCAGTCAACATGCACGACCACGTCCACCCCGCGCCGCCACTCTCACCCGATCTGGTGGGGATGTGCCTCTATCTGACCAAAGAAGAGGGGGTGAAGGCGTCAGCCCCGGGAGCCAACTCCGCGTACGCCCCAGGGATGACACGACGCGTCCCGGGCACCCCCTACCCGTAGGGGATGCCCGGGACGCGCCGGTGCCTGCGGTACGACCCGCGCCGGGTCAGCCCGCGCGGTGCACCACCGCGTCGCACAGCTCCACCAGGGCCGACTTCGCGAAGCACTCCGGCAGCGGGGCCAGCGTGGCCCGCGCCTCCTGCGCGTAGCGGACGGTGTCCCGGCGGGCCTGCTCCAGGGCGGGGTGGACCCGCAGCCGCGAGAGGACCTCGGCGTGCCGGACGTCGTCCGTGAGGTCGCCGTCCAGGAGCCGTACGAGGTCCAGGTCGTCCGGGTCGCCGCCCTGGGCCGCCATCTCGCGCAGCCGCAGTACCGGCAGCGTGGGGATGCCCTCGCGCAGGTCGGTGCCCGGGGTCTTGCCGGACTCGTGCGAGTCGGAGGCGATGTCGAGGACGTCGTCGGCCAGCTGGAAGGCGAGGCCGAGGCGCTCCCCGTACTGGGTGAGGACGTCGACGACCATGTCGTCGGCGCCGGACATCAGCGCGCCGAAGCGGCAGGAGACGGCGACCAGCGAGCTGGTCTTGCCGGCCATGACGTCCAGGTAGTGCGCGACCGGGTCGCGGCCGTCGCGCGGACCGGCCGTCTCCAGGATCTGGCCCGTCACCAGCCGCTCGAAGGCCTCGGCCTGGATGCGTACGGCCTCGGGCCCGAGGTCCGCCAGGATGTGCGAGGCGCGGGCGAACAGGAAGTCACCCGTCAGGACGGCCACGGAGTTGCCCCAGCGGGCGTTCGCGCTGTCCACGCCGCGGCGCACGTCCGCCTCGTCCATGACGTCGTCGTGGTAGAGCGTCGCGAGGTGCGTGAGCTCCACGACGACGGCGGAGGGGACGATCCCGGGCGCGTAGGGATCGCCGAATCGGGAGGCGAGCATCACCAGGAGCGGCCGGAACCGCTTGCCTCCGGCGCGCACCAGGTGCTGTGCGGCCTCGGTGATGAAGGGGACTTCGCTCTTGGTGGCTTCCAGCAGACCCGCCTCGACGGCGGCCAGTCCGGCCTGGACATCGGTCTCAAGAGCCTGGTCCCGCACGCTCAGTCCGAACGGCCCGACGACGGTCACGAGGGGTACTCCTGTCTGCTGACGATCACGCTGACGATCACATGGATTGTCGATGTGTCGCTGCCATCACTCAAGCCAGCGTATCCGGTCTGTTTTCGATCACCCAGGGCGCCCGCCCGGCCGTCGGCCGCCCTCCACCCGCGCAGCGCCCGATATGCACCGGTATGTTCTGAGAGAGCCGAAACAACCGGAGAATACGTTTTGTCCAGAACTTCGACCGACATCGACGAGCCTTCGGATCCGGCGGCGGACCAGCCGCCACCGGGCGACGACCACGCCTTCTTCGGGCACCCCCGGGGGGCTCGCCACGCTCTCCGGACCGGAGGTCTGGGAGCGTTTCTCGTTCCTCGGCATGCAGGCCATCCTCGTCCTCTACTTCGCGGACGACCAGCGGCGCGACGCCGGCTTCGCGCTCTACTACAGGGGCATCAACATCGGCGCCTTCGCCGGCCCGCTGATCACCGCCTGGCTCGGCGACCACAAGGGCCGGCACTGGGGGTTCTCGGCCGCCGCCGTCGGCATGACCGCGGGCCTGGTCCAGTACGTCGCCGGGCGCCGCCACCCGGCCGGGCGCGAGCACTCGGCCCCGGCCGTGAACGATCCTGCCGCGCTCGGCCCCGACGCGATGCGCTCGGCCGTGACGGAGATCATCGGCGGGATCGTGGCCTTCGCCGCGCCCGCCACTCTTCTGGCGGTACCGGGCTGGCTGACGACGGGCCGGTTCGTGGACCTGCTCACGCTGGTCTCGGTGATCGCGCTCGCGCCGTGGCCGAGGCGCACGATGCACCCCGTTCACTGACCGTCCCGAGGCGATTGGCGAGAGGGCTTCGATGATCATCCGTACCGATTTCCCCTACGGGACCGCTCACGAGGACGTCCGGATCCCGATGCGCGACGGCGTCGAGCTGTACGCCCGCATCTGGCGCCCTGTGACGGACGAGCCCGTCCCCGCGCTGCTGGAGTACCTCCCGTACCGCCTCACCGACTGGACGGCGCCCCGCGACTGGCAGCGCCACCCCTGGTACGCGGGGCACGGCTACGCCTCCGTACGGGTCGACGTGCGCGGCCACGGATGCAGCGGCGGCGAGCCGGGCGACGAGTACGACGCCCGGGAACTCGCCGACGGCGTCGCGGTGGTGGAGTGGCTGGCCGCCCAGCCCTGGTGCACGGGGTCCGTGGGGATGTTCGGGATCTCCTGGGGCGGCTTCAACAGCCTCCAGATCGCGGCGCTCGCCCCGGAACCGCTCAAGGCGGTCGTCACCGTCTGCTCCACCGACGACCGCTTCGACAACGACGTGCACTACATGGGCGGCTCACTGCTCGCCGTCGACATGCACGCCTGGTCGGCGACCATGCTCGCCTTCGCCTCCCGCCCGCCGGACCCGCTCTACGCGGGCGACGGCTGGCGGGACCAGTGGCTTTCCCGCCTCGGCGCGGTCGAACCCCTGATCCACACCTGGCTTTCCCACCAGACCCGCGACGCGTACTGGCGCCACGGCAGCGTCTGCGAGGACTACGGCGCGATCGGCGCGGCCGTCCTGGCCGTCGGCGGCTGGCACGACCCGTACCGCGACACCGTGCTGCGGCTGGTCTCCGCCCTGCCCGCCGACCGGGTACGCGGCCTGATCGGCCCCTGGTCGCACCAGTACCCCGACCGGGGGCTGCCGCCGGGACCCGCGATCGGCTTCCTCCAGGAGACCCTGCGCTGGTGGGACCACTGGCTCAAGGACAAGGACACCGGGGTCATGGCGGAACCGCTGCTGCGGTCGTGGATCTGCGCGTCGCACCCGCCCGCGACCACGTACGAGACCCTGCCCGGCCGCTGGGTCGGCGACCCGTCCTGGCCCTCCCCGAACGTGGACCCGGTCACGTACGCCTTGCAGGGCGCGCCGGTGATCGTGGCCTCCCCGCAGCACACCGGACTGGACGCGGGCCGCTTCTTCCCCTTCGGCAACGACGCCGACCTGCCGCCGGACCAGCGCGAGGAGGACGCGAAGTCGGCCTGCTTCGAGTTCCCGGTGGGCCACGGCTCCGGGCCGGTGGAGATCCTGGGCCGGCCGGTGGTCCGGCTGCGGCTGCGGATGGACGTGCCGTACGGGCAGGTCGTGGCCCGGCTGTGCGACGTTGCCCCCGACGGGTCCTCGACGCTCGTCACCCGGGGCGCGCTGAACCTCTCGGCTCGCCAGGGCCGGGACAAGGCCGTGCCGTGGCCGGTGGGCTCGTACGAGGACGTCGTCTTCGAACTGAACGGCATCGGGCACTCCTTCCCGCCGGGGCACCGGATCCGCCTCGCCCTGTCGTCCGCCTACTGGCCGTGGATCTGGCCGCGGGCCGGCTCGGAGCGGGGCTGGACCCTGGACCCGGCGGGCAGCGCGGTCGAACTCCCGGTCCGCGACCCGTCCTGCGACGGAGAGCCGATCCTCTTCGAGGCACCGGAGCAGTCGGAGCCGCTGGGGGTCTCCCACCCCGCCACGCTGGACGAGCCGAGGCCGGAACGGCTGGTCGTACGGGATGTCGCGCGGGGCGTGTGGCGGCTGGAGGTCGACCCCCGGTACGGGGGCACGCGGGTGTATCCGGACGGGCTGGAGTTCAGCGAGGACGCGCTGGAGGTGTACGAGATCCAGGAGGCGGACCCCTTGTCGGCCCGCACCCACTCGGAGTGGACCATGCGGCTGCACCGGCCGGAGCTGGGCTGGGACGTGTCGGTGGCGACGCGGTCGGAGATCTCTTGCGACGAGGGCGGCTTCCTGACCTCGAACGAGGTGGTGTGCCGGGAGGGGGACGAGATCCTCTTCCACCGCACGTGGGAACGCCGCCTCCCCCGCGCGGCGGTGTAACGCGGCGCTGGTGCGGCGGGCCGCCGCTGGCCCCCGGCAGCGGCGCCGCACCTGACAACAGGGTGGGGTCGGGCCGCCGGTCAGGCGAAGAGGCGTTCCAGGACGACCGCGATGCCGTCCGCCTCGTTCGACAGGGTGATCTCGTCCGCCACCGCGACCAACTCGCGGTGGGAGTTGGCCATCGCGACCCCGTACGCCGACCACGCGAACATGGGGATGTCGTTCGGCATGTCACCGAAGGCGATCGTCGAGGACGGGGTGACGTCCAGGAGCTCCGCCGCCACCGCCAGGCCGCTCGCCTTGTCGATGCCCGGCGGCTGGAGTTCGACCGTGTGCTCCCCGGCCATGGTGACGTTGACCAGGTCCCCGACCACGCCGCGGGCCACCTCCGTCAGCTCGTCGTCCGACAGGCGGGGGTGCTGGAGGAGCACCTTGTTGATGGGGGAGGTCCAGAGGTCGCAGCGCCGGGCCACCGGCACCGTCGGCAGGTGCGGGTGCCACATCCGGTAGCCGGGCCCTATCAGCATCTCCGCGTCGAGGCCCTCCTGGTTGACCGCCGCGTAGACCTCTCCGACCTCCGCCTCGATCTTCCCGAGGGCGACTTCGGCCAACTCCCGGTCCATGGCCACGGAGTGCAGCAGCAGCCCGGCCGCCGCGTCGTAGACCTGCGCGCCCTGTGCGCACACCGCGAGCCCCGTGTAGCCGAGGCCGTCCAGGACGTGGCGGACCTGCGGGACGGGGCGGCCTGTCACGATGATGTGCCGGGCGCCGGCCGCGCGGGCGGCCGCGAGAGCGGCGTGGGAGCGGTCCGAGACGGTGTCTCCGGCGCGCAGCAGAGTCCCGTCCAGGTCGGTGGCGATCAAGGCATAGGGGAGGGCCTGAGGCGGGGCGGAAGTCACCCCGCCAAGGATACGGACCCCCTCGGACAAGTCCTACAATTGGCGTCTTCTCCACCTGAAGGTGGATGATTCCCGCCTGGCAGCCATTGTTGAGTGGCGGCCTACGGGTGGTTCCTGCTTCATCACCCACAGCCCGGCTTGCCGGGTCTTACACGGACTCCACAAGCGTTTTACCTCTCGGCCCGCCCGGCCGCGAGGAGTTGGCGCCCTTCGGCGCGGAGGTTCATCTCGGCGTTGTCGTCCCTGTCGTGCTTGGCACCGCAGTCGCACACCCAGTGCCGGATGTGGAGCCGTTCGACTCCCTTTGGGCCGGTGAGCGCACCGCACTGCGAGCACAGTTGGGTGGAGGGGAACCACCTGCTCACCTTGGCAAAGCCCCGCCCGTACCGTGCACACTTGGCTTCGAGGGTGCGGGCGAACATGCCCAAGGACTGGTCATGCACGGACTTGCCGAACCGGCCCCGGGCCATGCCCTTCACGTTCAGGTCCTCCACGTAGACCGCTTGGTTCTCGCGGACTATCCGGGTGGTTTCCTGTTCGATGAAGTCGCGTCGCTGGTCAGTGATGCGGGCATGGATCTTGGCTACGGCCAGCTGTGCCTTGCGCCGGTTGCTCGATCCTTTCTGGCACCTGCTGAGCTTGCGCTGAGCACGGCGGATTTTCTTCTCCTGACGGCGGAAGAACTTCGGGGAGGCGATCTTTCGGTCGCGCAGCACTGCGTAGGAGGACAAGCCCAGGTCGATCCCGGTGTCGGTCTCTTGCCAGTCCAGCTCGGGGAGCGGCTTGCTCTTCGTCTCGACCACGAACGAGGCGAAGAACCGCCCTGTCACGTCCTTGACGATCGTGACCGACGACGGGTCGGACGGAAGCTTGCGGGACCAGCGAACCGGTACGTCACCGATCTTCGGAAGCCGGAGCGCGCCGTCCTCGGTGATGGAGAAACGAGCCGCCTTCGTGAACCTCACAGCCTGGCGACCGGCCTTCTTCTTGAAGCGGGGCGGTCCGATCTTCGGGCCCTTGCGGGTTCCCTTCTTCGACGCGAAGAAGTTGCTGTACGCGGTCCCCAGGTCCCGCAGGGACGATTGGAGTAGGACCGCCGATACCTCGCCGAGCCAGGAACGCCCCTCGGTCTTCTTCGCCTCCGTGATCACCAGCCTGGCCAGCTCGACCATCGAAGGGGCAGGCAAGCTCTGCTTGTATGCGTCCTGGCGGATGCTCAGCGCGTCGTTCCAAACCACACGCGCACACCCGAACGCCTGCGCCAGCGCCTGCCGCTGGATGGCATTCGGGTAGACCCGGTAGTTGTAACGCAATCGCATGGACGGAGCGTACGACCCGCACTCGCCAATCCGTGCGAAATGACGTGATGCGACCGAAGGTCACAATATCTGCCCGCTTTCGTCCTCCCAAGTGTGTTTCATCTCCGCTCTGAGCACCCGAGCTTTCAGTCGTAATCCTGGGTAGCGTGTCCCGCACCGTGTCTCCCGGGACACCCCCGGACCGCGTCGAAAGCGAGGCAGTACCCCATGCCCCAGCAGAGCCCCCTCGATGTCCCCGAGGGCGACCCGTTCGGGCCGCACAACCTCCCCTACGGCGTGTTCTCCACCGCCGGTGAGGCCCGGCGCCGGATCGGCGTCCGCATCGGCGGGCACGTGCTCGACGCCGGGGCGGCCGCGGCCGCGCTCGGATCCCCGTACGCCGGACTGCTCGGGCAGCCCTCCCTCAACCCGCTGCTCGCCGCGGGCCGCACCGCCTGGCACGACGTGCGCCGCGCGCTGACCGCCTGGGTCACCGACCCCGGCCACCGGCCCACCGTGGAACCGCACCTGCTGCCGCTGGACGAGGTCGCGCTGCACCTCCCGTACGAGGTCGCCGACTACGTCGACTTCTACGCGAGCGAGCACCACGCGACGAACGTCGGGAAGATCTTCCGCCCGGACGGGGACGCCCTGACCCCCAACTGGAAGCACCTGCCCATCGGTTACCACGGCCGCTCCGGCACGATCGTGGTCTCCGGCACCGACGTCGTACGGCCCTCCGGGCAGCGCAAGGCGCCCACCGACCCGGCGCCCGTCTTCGGCCCGTCAGTGAAGCTCGACATCGAGGCCGAGGTCGGCTTCGTCGTCGGCGCGCCCTCCGAGATGGGCCGCCCGGTGCCGCTGGGCGAGTTCGAGGACCACGTATTCGGCCTGTTCCTGCTCAACGACTGGTCCGCGCGGGACATCCAGGCCTGGGAGTACGTGCCGCTCGGCCCCTTCCTCGGCAAGTCCTTCGCCACCTCCGTCTCCGCCTGGGTCACCCCGCTGGGGGCCCTGGACCCGGCCCGCGTCGCCCCGCCCGCCCGGGACTTCCCGCTGCTGCCCTACCTCGACGACTCCGGCGCGGAGCGCCCCGGCGGCTTCGACCTGCGCATCACGGTCTCCATCAACGGGCAGGAGGTGGCCCGGCCGCCGTTCGCGTCGATGTACTGGACCGCCGCCCAGCAGCTCGCGCACATGACCGTCAACGGCGCCTCCCTGCGCACCGGGGACGTCTACGGCTCGGGCACCGTCAGCGGTCCGGAGACCGACCAGCGCGGCTCGCTGCTGGAACTCACCTGGAACGGCCGCGACGCCATCGAACTCGCCGACGGCAAGCGCACGTTCCTGGAGGACGGGGACGTCGTCACCCTGACCGCCTGGGCTCCGGGCGCCGACGGCACCCGCGTGGGCCTCGGCGAGGTCACCGGCCGCATCGTGGGCGCCGTGTAGTCCGCCCCTTGGGCGACGGGCCCCGGCGGGGGCACGGCGGGGCGGGGCACCGGGCGGGGGGCGGGGGGCGGGGGCGGGCAGGGCCGCCCGGTGCCACCCGTACGGCCTGAACGGTTCCCGCCGGGACCCCGTTCGGAGGCGCGCCGCGTGCAAGCCCGCCGCCGGACCGGGATGGTGAACGAAAGCCCCCGACCGGCAGGAGCCCAGATGTCCCTCCGCACCCGCAAGGCCTTCCTGACCTGCGCGGCCGCCGTATCGGTCGGCCTGACCGCCGTAGCGCCCGCCCACGGCGTCGAGGGGCCCGCACCCGATCCGACCGACAAGCGGGCCATGCGGGACATGGCGACGGCGATCCGGGTGACGGCCAAGTACGCGGACGAGCGGGAGGCCCTCAAGGACGGGTACGTGCCGCACGGCGAAGCCTGCATGACCAACCCCTTCGGGGTGGGCTCCATGGGTTACCACTACGTCAAGCAGGCCTACTGGGGTTCGCTGGACCCCAGCAAGCCGACCGCGCTCCTCTACAGCACCGAGAAGGACCGCAACGGCCGCCGCAAGCTCCAGACCGTGGAGTGGATGGCCACCGACGGGGACCAGGACCTGAAGACCACCGCCGACCGGCCGAGCATGTTCGGGTTGCCCTTCGACGGGCCCATGCCCGGCCACTGGGCGGGCATGCCCAAGCACTACGACCTCCACCTCTGGGCGTACGAGAAGAACCCGGCCGGCCGCTTCCACAACTGGAACCCCGCCCTGACCTGCCCCAAGGCCAACACCACCCCCACCGCCCCGGCCCACCCGCACTGACCTCCGGGTCAACACGGCGCTCCCGTTCACACGTACGGACGGTCCCGAACGGATCCCCGGCGATACGCTGGTCGGACTCGCGAAGATCCGGCTCATGGGAGCACTGATGAACCCGGAATACAGCTGGCCGATCCCGCCGCCGGGCGGCTGGACTGCCGACGACCTGGACACGCTTCCGAATCTGCCTCCGCATACGGAGCTGATCGACGGGAGCCTGGTTTTCGTGAGTCCGCAGACCCTCTTCCACTCGCGGACGGTCGACTTCTTCAACTGGCAGCTTCAGTCGCTGGTCCCGCCAGGTCTGGAAGTCGTCCGCGAGTTCACCATCGACATCGATCGGCGCAACCGCCCCGAGCCTGACGTGATCGTAGTCAACGAGGACGTCATCAACGATGAGAAACAGACCCGGCTCCCGGCCGAGTCGGTCCTGCTGGCCATCGAGGTCGTCTCTCCCGAGTCCGTCAGCCGCGACCGCGAGACCAAGCCGCTGAAGTACGCCCGAGCCGGAATCCCGCACTTCTGGCGCGTCGAGAACAAGGACGGCCGGGCGGTCGTCTACGTCTTCGAGCGGGAGCCTGCCACCGGTGCCTACACCAGCACCGGCATCTTCCACGACCGTCTGAAGGTCTCCGTCCCCTTCCCCATCGACCTGGACCTCACCGAGATCACGCCGAAGCGGCGACGCCCCGAGTAGCCCCGCACACGGCGCAGGGCCCGGCCCCTCTGAAGGGGAGCCGGGCCCTGCTTCGTGCACCTGCCGGTCAGCGTACGAACGTGCTCGCCTGCCCCGCCAGGTCCAGGAAGTACTGCGGGGCCACGCCCAGGACCACCGTGACCGCGACGCCGACCGCGATCGTCGTCATCGTCAGCGGGGAGGGGACGGCCACCGTCGGGCCGTCGGCCTTCGGCTCGCTGAAGAACATCAGGACGATGACGCGGACGTAGAAGAACGCGGCGATCGCGGACGAGATGACACCGACCACGACCAGCGCTCCCGCGCCGCCCTCCGCCGCCGCCTTGAACACGGCGAACTTGCCGGAGAAGCCGGACGTCAGCGGGATGCCCGCGAAGGCCAGCAGGAACACCGCGAAGACCGCCGCCGTGAGCGGCGAACGGCGGCCCAGCCCCGCCCACTTCGACAGGTGCGTCGCCTCGCCGCCCGCGTCGCGGACCAGGGTGACCACCGCGAAGGCGCCGATCGTCACGAAGGAGTACGCGGCCAGGTAGAAGAGGACGGACTTGACGCCCTCCGCCGAGGTCGCGATCACACCGGCCAGGATGAAGCCGGCGTGCGCGATCGAGGAGTAGGCGAGGAGCCGCTTGACGTCGGTCTGGGTCACGGCGATGACCGCGCCCGCCAGCATCGTGACGATCGCGACCGCCCACATCACCGGCCGCCAGTCCCACCGCAGGCCCGGCAGCACCACGTACAGCAGGCGCAGGAGGGCGCCGAAGGCGGCCACCTTCGTCGCCGCGGCCATGAAACCGGTCACCGGCGTCGGGGCGCCCTGGTAGACGTCCGGGGTCCACATGTGGAAGGGGACCGCGCCGACCTTGAAGAGCAGGCCCATCAGGATCAGCGCGCCACCGATGAGCAGCAGCGCGTCGTTGCCCATGGTCGTGGCGAGCGCGGGGTCCACGTTCGCCACGGTGCCGTCGACCACGTCCGCGATGACCGCGTACGAGACGGAGCCCGCGTACCCGTAGACGAGCGCGATGCCGAAGAGGAGGAACGCGGAGGAGAAGGCGCCGAGCAGGAAGTACTTGACGGCGGCTTCCTGCGACATCAGCCGCTGGCGGCGGGCGACGGCGCAGAGCAGGTACAGCGGGAGGGAGAAGACCTCCAGGGCCACGAAGAGCGTCAGCAGGTCGTCGGCCGCGGGGAAGATCAGCATGCCGGAGACCGCGAACAGTGCGAGCGGGAAGACCTCGGTGGTGGTGAAGCCCGCCTTGACGGCTTTCTTCTCGCTCTCGCTGCCCGGTACGGACGCCGCCTGCGCGGCGAAGGAGTCGACCCGGTTGCCGTGGGCGGCCGGGTCCAGGCGCCGCTCCGCGAAGGTGAAGACCGCGACGATCGAGGCCAGCAGGATGGTGCCCTGCAGGAACAGCGCCGGGCCGTCGACGGCCACGGCGCCCATCGCCGCGACGTGCGCCTTGGAGCTGCCGTACCCGCCGGCGGCGAGCCCGACGACCGCCGCGAAGGCGCAGGCCAGCGCGGCGACGGCGAGGAACACCTGGATGTAGTAACGGGACTTGCGCGGTGCGAAGGCCTCGACGAGGACTCCGAGGATCGCCGCGCCCAGCACGATGAGCGTGGGCGACAGCTGGGCGTACTCGATGTGCGGCGCCGGGATCTTGTCGATCGGCGCCGCGGCCGCCAGTGCCGGCAGCAGGCTCTGGGCAGCAGTCACGGTGCTCACTTCGCCGCCTCCCCCTCGTTGGTGTGCTTCGCCTCGACAGCCACCTCGGGCTTCGGGTCCGTCTGCTTCACGTCCGACATGGTGTGCTCGACCGCCGGGTTGACGATGTCGGTGAGCACCTTGGGGTAGACGCCCAGACCGATCAGCAGCGCGATCAGCGGGGCGACCACCAGTACCTCCCGCAGGCGCAGGTCCGGCATGGTGCGGACCTCCTCCTTCAGCGGGCCGGTCATCGTGCGCTGGTAGAGGACCAGCGTGTAGAGCGCGGCCAGCACGATGCCGAAGGTGGCGATGATGCCGACGACCGGGTACCGGGCGAACGTGCCGACCAGGACCAGGAATTCGCTCACGAACGGGGCGAGCCCCGGCAGCGAGAGGGTGGCGAGGCCGCCGATCAGGAAGGTGCCGGCCAGGACCGGGGCCACCTTCTGGACGCCGCCGTAGTCGGCGATGAGCCGCGAGCCGCGCCGCGAGATCAGGAAGCCGGCCACCAGCATCAGCGCGGCGGTCGAGATCCCGTGGTTGACCATGTACAGCGTCGCGCCGGACTGCCCCTGGGAGGTCATCGCGAAGATGCCCAGGACGATGAAGCCGAAGTGCGAGATCGAGGCGTAGGCGATCAGCCGCTTGATGTCCCGCTGCCCGACCGCGACCAGTGCGCCGTAGACGATGCTGATCAGGGCCAGTACGAGGATCACCGGCGTGGCCCACTTGCTGGCTTCGGGGAAGAGCCCGAGGCAGAAGCGGAGCATCGCGAAGGTGCCGACCTTGTCGACGACCGCGGTGATCAGGACGGCGACCGGGGCCGTGGCCTCGCCCATCGCGTTCGGCAGCCAGGTGTGCAGCGGCCACAGCGGGGCCTTCACCGCGAAGGCGAAGAAGAAGCCGAGGAAGAGCAGCCGCTCGGTGTTGGTCGCCATGTCGAGCGTGCCCGCGGCGCGGGCGGCGGTGATCTCCTGGAGCGAGAAGTTCCCGGCGACCACGTACAGGCCGATGACGGCGGCCAGCATGATCAGGCCGCCGGCCAGGTTGTAGAGGAGGAACTTGACCGCCGCGTACGAGCGCTGCGCGGCCGCGTTCTCCTCGGAGCCGCCGGCCCCGGCAGCGGCTGACCGGGAGGAAGTCGCCCGGTCCCCGAAGCCGCCGATGAGGAAGTACATCGGGATGAGCATGGCTTCGAAGAAGATGTAGAAGAGGAAGACGTCGGTGGCCTCGAAGGAGATGACCACCATCGCCTCGACCAGCAGGATCAGTGCGAAGAAGCCCTGTGTGGGCCGCCAGCGCTGGCTCTTGGTCTCCAGCGGGTCGGCGTCGTGCCAGCCGGCCAGGATGATGAAGGGCATCAGAACCGCGGTGAGCGCGATGAGCGCCACCCCGATGCCGTCGACGCCCAGTTCGTAACGGACCCCGAAGTCGGGGATCCAGGAGTGGGACTCGGTGAGCTGGTAGCGGTCGCCACCGGGCTCGAAGCGGACCGCGACGAGCACGGCCAGGGCCAGGGTCGCCAGCGAGAAGAACAGGGCGAGCCATTTGGCGGCGGTCCGGCGGGCGGCCGGGACGGCCGCCGTCAGGATCGCACCGACCGCGGGGACCGCGGCCGTCACCGTCAGAAGCGGGAAATTCATCTCACACCGCCCTCATCAGCAGGGTCGCGGCGATCAGGACCGCCGTGCCCCCGAACATCGAGACCGCGTAGCTGCGGGCGTAGCCGTTCTGCAGTTTGCGCAGCCGGCCCGACAGCCCGCCGACTCCGGCGGCCGTCCCGTTGACCACTCCGTCGACCAGGCTGTGGTCGACGTAGACGAGGGAGCGGGTCAGGTGCTCCCCGCCGCGCACCAGGACCACGTGGTTGAAGTCGTCCTGGTACAGGTCCCGTCGGGCCGCCCGGGTGAGGAGCGAGCCGCGCGGGGCGATGACCGGGACGGGCTTCCTGCCGTACATCGCCCAGGCGATGGCGACGCCGAGGACGAGGACCACCATGGTGGACACGGTCACCGTCATGGCGCTGACCGGCGGATTGCCGTGCTCGTGCCCGGTGACGGGCTCCAGCCACTTCAGGAAGCGGTCGCCGATCCCGAAGATGCCGCCCGCGAAGACCGAGCCGAAGGCCAGGATGACCATCGGGATCGTCATGGACTTCGGGGACTCGTGCGGGTGCGGCAGCTCGCCGGGGCGCGCATCGGCGGCGGGCTCGACACCGGGGGTCGCGGCCGGGTCCGGGGCGGGCTGCCAGCGCTTCTCGCCGAAGAAGGTGAGGAGCATGACCCGGGTCATGTAGAAGGCGGTGATCGCCGCGCCGAGGAGGGCCACCCCGCCGAGGATCCAGCCCTCGGTGCCGCCCTTGGCGAAGGCGGCCTCGATGATCATGTCCTTGGAGAAGAACCCGGACAGGCCCGGGAAGCCGATGATGGCGAGGTAGCCCAGGCCGAAGGTCACGAAGGTGACCGGCATGTACTTCCGCAGGGCCCCGTACTTGCGCATGTCGACCTCGTCGTTCATCCCGTGCATCACGGAACCGGCGCCGAGGAAGAGGCCCGCCTTGAAGAAGCCGTGCGTGACCAGGTGCATGATCGCGAAGACGTAACCGATGGGACCGAGGCCGGCCGCCAGGATCATGTAGCCGATCTGCGACATCGTCGACCCGGCGAGGGCCTTCTTGATGTCGTCCTTCGCGCAACCGACGATCGCACCGAAGAGCAGCGTGACCGCGCCCACGACGGTGACCGCCAGCTGCGCGTCCGGCGCCCCGTTGAAGACGGCTCCCGAGCGGACGATGAGGTAGACGCCGGCGGTGACCATCGTCGCCGCGTGGATGAGGGCCGAGACCGGGGTCGGGCCCTCCATCGCGTCGCCGAGCCAGGACTGCAGCGGCACCTGCGCCGACTTGCCGCAGGCGGCGAGCAGCAGCATCAGCCCGATCGCCGTCAGCTTGCCTTCCGAGGTCTCGCCGGCGCTGGAGAGCACCGGTCCGAAGGCGAAGGTCCCGAAGGTGGTGAACATCAGCATGATGGCGATCGAAAGGCCCATGTCGCCGACCCGGTTGACCAGGAAGGCCTTCTTCGCGGCGGTGGCCGCGCTGGGCTTGTGCTGCCAGAAGCCGATGAGGAGGTACGAGGCGAGGCCCACGCCCTCCCAGCCGACGTACAGCAGGAGGTAGTTGTCGGCGATGACCAGGAGCAGCATCGCCGCGAGGAAGAGGTTGAGGTATCCGAAGAAGCGGCGGCGGCGCTCGTCGTGCTCCATGTACCCGATCGAGTACACGTGGATGAGCGTGCCCACCCCGGAGATCAGCAGGACGAAGGTCATCGACAGCTGGTCGAGCTGGAAGCCGACGTCGGCTTGGAAGCCCTCGACCGGGATCCAGCTGAACAGCCGCTGGTGGAAGGTCCGCTCCTCGGCCCCGTGACCGAGCATGTCGGTGAAGAGGACGACGCCGATGCCGAAGGAGGCGGCGGCGAGCAGGGTGCCGAGCCAGTGCCCGGCCTTGTCGAGGCGGCGGCCGCCGCAGAGCAGCACCGCCGCTCCGAGCAGTGGCGCTGCTACCAGCAGCGCGATCATGTTCTCCACAGCGACCCCTTACAGCTTCATCAGGCTGGCGTCGTCGACCGAGGCCGAGTGGCGGGTACGGAACAGCGACACGATGATCGCGAGGCCCACCACGACCTCGGCGGCGGCGACGACCATCGTGAAGAACGCGATGATCTGGCCGTCGAGGTTGCCGTGCATCCGCGAGAAGGTGACGAAGGCGAGGTTGCAGGCGTTGAGCATGAGCTCCACGCACATGAACACCACGATCGCGTTCTTCCTGATCAGGACTCCGGACGCCCCGATGGTGAACAGCAGGGCCGACAGGTACAGGTAGTTGACCGGATTCACTTCGAGGCCTCCTCACGGCCGAGCCGCTCGGACGACCGCTGCTCCAGTGCCTTCAGGTCGTCCAGCGCCTGGCTGGAGACGTCCCTGATCTGGCCGCGGGCGCGCAGCGTCTGGTTGACGGTGAGCTCGGACGGGGTGCCGTCCGGCAGCAGGCCGGCGACGTCCACGGCGTTGTGCCGGGCGTAGACGCCGGGTGCGGGCAGCGGCGGGAGCTGCACGCCCTCGCGTACGCGGCGCTCGGCGAGCTCGCGCTGGGTGGCGGCCCGCTCGGTGCGCTCGCGGTGGGTGAGCACCATCGCTCCGACGGCCGCCGTGATGAGGAGGGCGCCGGTGATCTCGAAGGCGAACACGTACTTGGTGAAGATGAGCGTGGCCAGGCCCTCGACGTGTCCGCCGGAGTTGATCCGGCCGAGTCCGTTGAAGTGGGTGAGCCGGGCGTTGGCGATGCCGGCGATGAGCAGGATGCCGAAGCCCAGTCCGCACAGGGCGGCGAGCCAGCGCTGCCCCTTGAGGGTCTCGGTCAGGGAGTCCGCGGCGGTGACGCCGACGAGCATGACGACGAAGAGGAAGAGCATCATGATCGCGCCGGTGTAGACGACGACCTGGACGACGCCGAGGAAGTAGGCCCCGTTGGCGAGGTAGAAGACCGCCAGGATGATCATCGTCCCGGCCAGGCTCAGCGCGCTGTGTACGGCCTTCTTCATCAGGATCGTGGCCAGCGCGCCGATGACGGCGACCGTGCCGAGGACCCAGAACTGGACCGCCTCACCGGTGGAGGTGAGCGTGGCGGCCGCGGCGACGGCGCTCATGCGCCCACCCCCTCGGAGGTGTTGTCGGATGCCGTGGTCCCGGGGACCTCGCCCTTGGAGACGGCGACCTGGCGGACCGTGCCGGGAGCCGCCCCGGTCACCAGCCCGCGGTAGTAGTCCGTGTCCTCGGTGCCCGGGAAGATCGAGTGCGGAGCCTCGACCATGCCCTCGGTCAGACCGGAGAGCAGCTGCTCCTTGGTGTAGATGAGCGATTCGCGGCTGGAGTCGGCCAGTTCGAACTCGTTCGTCATGGTCAGCGCCCTGGTCGGGCACGCCTCGACGCACAGCCCGCACAGGATGCAGCGGGCGTAGTTGATCTGGTAGACCGCGCCGTAGCGCTCGCCCGGGGAGTAGCGCTCCTCCTCGGTGTTGTCCGCGCCCTCGACGTAGATCGCGTCGGCGGGACAGGCCCAGGCGCACAGCTCGCACCCGATGCACTTCTCCAGACCGTCCGGGTGGCGGTTGAGCTGGTGCCGCCCGTGGAAGCGCGGAGCGGTGGTCTTGTGCTGCTCGGGGTACTGCTCGGTGAGGCGCTTCTTGAACATGGCCTTGAAGGTCACGCCGAAGCCCGCCACCGGGTTCTGCCACTTCTCGTTCTGGTCCGCGTCAGACATTCTCAGCACCCTCCTCTCCGTCACTGTCAGTATTCGCCGCGCCACTGACAATCAGCTCCCGCTCACTGCGAGGCCGCCTGCGCGGTACGGGTGCCAGGTGCTGGCCGGGCTTGGGCGGTACGGGGAATCCGCCCGCCAGCGGGTCGAAGGGCTCGGCGGCGGCCGCCTGTCCGGCGTCCGCGAGGGCCGCCTTCTCCTTCTTGTCGCGGAAGAGGTCCGCGACGAAGGACAGCAGCAGGAGCGCGATGACCGCGCCGCCGACGTAGAGCACGATCTCCGTGAAGTCGTAGTTCTCGTTGCGCAGCGCCCGGACGGTGGCGACCAGCATCAGCCAGACCACGGAGACCGGGATCAGCACCTTCCAGCCGAGCTTCATCAGCTGGTCGTAGCGCACGCGCGGGAGCGTGCCGCGCAGCCAGATGAAGAAGAACAGCAGCAGCTGGACCTTGAGGACGAACCACAGCATCGGCCACCAGCCGTGGTTGGCGCCCTCCCAGTACGTGGAGATCGGCGCCGGGGCCCGCCAGCCGCCCAGGAAGAGGGTGACCGAGACGGCGGAGACGGTGACCATGTTGACGTACTCGGCCAGCATGAACAGCGCGAACTTGATCGAGGAGTACTCGGTGTTGAAGCCGCCGACCAGGTCGCCCTCGGACTCCGGCATGTCGAAGGGGGCGCGGTTCGTCTCACCGACCATCGTGATGACGTAGATGATGAAGGAGACCGGCAGCAGCACGATGAACCAGCGGTCCGACTGGGCTTCGACGATCGCCGAGGTCGACATCGACCCGGAGTAGAGGAAGACCGAGGCGAAGGCCGCGCCCATCGCGATCTCGTAGGAGATCATCTGCGCGCAGGAGCGCAGGCCTCCGAGGAGCGGGTAGGTGGAGCCCGAGGACCAGCCGGCCAGCACGATGCCGTAGATGCCGACCGAGGCCACCGCGAGGACGTAGAGCATCGCGATCGGCAGGTCGGTCAGCTGCATCGTGGTGCGCTGGCCGAAGATGGAGACCTCGTTGCCCGAGGGGCCGAAGGGGATCACCGCGATGGCCATGAACGCCGGGATCGCCGCGATGATCGGGGCGAGGACGTAGACGACCTTGTCGGCCCGCTTGACGATGAGGTCTTCCTTGAGCATCAGCTTCACGCCGTCGGCGAGCGACTGGAGCATGCCCCAGGGGCCGTGCCGGTTCGGGCCGATGCGCAGCTGCATCCAGGCGACGACCTTGCGCTCCCACACGATGGAGAAGAGCACGGTCACCATCAGGAAGGCGAAGCAGAACACCGCCTTCACGACGACGAGCCACCAGACGTCCCTGCCGAACAGGGAGAGGTCCTCGGCGGCGATCTGAACGGTGTTCACGCGCCCACCTCCGCAGTGGAGTCGCTGCTGTCGGCCGGGGTCGCCGGGCCGATCCGTACGAGGGTTCCCGGGCGGGCGCCGGTGTCGGCGAGGACCCCGGAGCCGGTGGAGTTCATCGGGAGCCAGACCACCCGGTCGGGCATCTCGGTGATCCGCAGCGGCAGTTCCACGGAGCCGGCCGGGCCGGTCACCGCGAGGACGTCGCCGGCCTTGACGCCGGTCTCGGCGGCCGTGGCGGCCGACAGGCGGGCGCTCGCCTCGTGCCGGGTGCCGGCCAGGGCCTCGTCCCCGTCCTGGAGGCGGCCCTGGTCGAGCAGGAGCCGGTGGCCCGCGAGGACGGCCTCGCCCGCACCGGGGCGGGGCAGCGGCTCGGTGTCCGCGGACTGGTCGGCGGCCCGCGTCCCGGCCCACTGGCCGAGCCCGTCGAGCTCCCGGCGTACGGCGTGTACGTCGGCCAGGGCGATCGGCCGGTCGGCCGCGTCGGCCAGCATGTGCAGCACGCGGGAGTCCGCCGGGGCCAGGCGCCGGGTCATCTGCTCGGGCTTCAGCGCGGCCTCGAACGGCCGGACCCTGCCCTCCCAGTTGATGAAGGCACCGGGCTTCTCGGCGACGGCCGCCACCGGCAGGACCACGTCCGCGTGGTCGGTGACCTCGCTGGGCCGCAGTTCCAGACTGACCACGAAGGCCTCCTGGAGCGCGATCCGGGCGCGGGCCGGGTCCGGCAGGTCGGCGATCTCCACGCCCCCGATCAGCAGGGCGGACAGTTCGCGGCCGGCGGCCGCCTCGACGATCTGGCCGGTGTCGCGGCCGTAGCGGTGCGGGAGCTCGTCCAGGCCCCAGGCGGCGGCGACCTCGTCGCGGGCCCGCGGGTCGGTGGCCGGGCGGGCGCCCGGCAGCAGGGACGGCAGCGCGCCCGCCTCCAGGGCGGCCCGCTCTCCGGCCCGGCGCGGGATCCACACCAGCCGGGCGCCGGTCGCGGCGGCGGCC
>NZ_JAGGOW010000050.1 GCF_018614135.1 Streptomyces sp. ISL-66 | reverse complement strand
AATCCGCCGACGAGATCTTCGAACGCCTCGCCGGCTACCTGAACCGCCTGCCAGAGCCCAAGCCATAGTTATGAAGTGTTTCCGAGACTCAGGACACTAGGGCTGTACTCGACCTCGGCGACCACCACAGAGGGGCGACCCGGATGGGGTGCGGTGAACGCCGCCTCGAGTGCGGTGTGGTCGCGCCCGTCGACCCGCGCCGTCGCCCAACCCTCCACGGCGAAACGGGTCTCCAATCCGCCGGGCCAGCCCTGGGTCGCGTTGCCGTTGTCGATCACGACGACGTTGAGCTGCTCGAGCCGACTCCGGCCGGCGTAGGCGATCGCCTCGTGGTTGGAGCCCTCGTCGAGTTCGCCGTCGCCGAGCAGTACCCACAGCCGAGGTGACGTCAGGCCGCGCGCCCGCAGGCCCAGCACGGTGCCTACGGCCAACGGGAGACCGTGGCCGAGCGACCCGCTGGAGATCTCCACCCCCGGTATGAGCAACCGGTCCGGGTGGTGGCCGAGAGAAGCGTGGTAGGTGCCGAACCGGTCGAACTCGGCCGGATCGAGGAAGCCCTTCGCGGCCAGCACCGCGTAATAGGCCATCGGACCGTGCCCCTTCGACAGGTAGAACCGGTCGCGGTCGTCCGCCATGTCGGGCCCGACCCGCAGCACCCGGTCGTAGAGCACCCAGAGCACATCCAGGGTGGAAGACGCCGCCTCGGCGTGCTTCTCGTCCCCGGTCATCGAAGCCATCAAGCGGTACAGGTCGTCGTAGACCAGCCCTGTCATCACACCACCTACTTCCCCAACTCCGGTCAGAGGCGCGAACATACACGACCGTCGATCTTCACCGGCCGTCACTCACGGACCGTGACGGGACGGCCCAGGGCCACTGCCGGGTCGTCGATCAGTGGTCTAGGGTGGGCGGCCATGAGGCATCGGTGGGTGTACGACGAACGGATACCGCCCGGGGAGACGACGCGGATGTTCCAGAGGCTGATTCGGCAGGGGAAGGTCCCCGGGGGGCGGATCGCGTGATCACCTCCTTCGTTCGTAGCAACTACGCCTCGCTGCGCGGCCCGACGGCCCCCCTGGCGGTGCTGCACCTGCTCGACAGCGTCGGCAACGGCTTGTTCCTGGCCAGTTCGACTGTCTACTTCGTCGTGATCGCCGGGTTGCCCACCGCTCAGGTCGGGATCGGGCTGTCCCTGGCAGGGCTCGCGGGATTCTTCTCCAGTGTCCTGATGGGGCGGGCAGCCGACAGGTTCGGTGCCCGGCGCATGCTGCTGATCAGCATGTTGGCCCTCGCCGGTGTCTACTGCATGTACCCGATGGTCGACTCGGCGCCCACGTTCTTCGTGGTGGTCGCCCTGGCAGGCGCCCTCGAATGGGGCAGCGGTCCGCTGTTCCATACCTTGGTCATGGATCTGGTCCCGGAAGCCGACCGCGTCACCGCACGGGCCGCGCTCCGTTCGGTGTTCAACGTCGGCTTCTCCGCGGGCGCGCTCATCGCCGCGGGGCTGATCGGCATCGGCGGTGCGGCCATGCACGCACTGCCGCTCGGCAACGCCCTGTCCTTCGCGCTTGCCGCACTGGTGGTCGTCAGGCTGCCGGTCACCAGCCCCGGGCTGCCACCGGAACGAGCCTCACGGTTCAGGGCGCTGCGTGACGTCCCGTTCCTCGGTGTGATCGGCGTGTCGACTCTGCTCGCCCTCAACGGCACCGTGCTCGCGGTGGGTGTACCGCTGTGGATCCTCAGTGTCGACGGCGTACCGCGCAGCGTGATCCCGCTGGTGTTCATCCTGAACACCGTGCTGGTGGTCCTGTTGCAGGTCCGGGCCGCCCGAGGCTCGGACCACCTGGACGGCGCTGTCGCCGCCGCCCGCCGATCCGGGCTGGTGAGCGCGGCGGCCTGCCTCATCATGGTCCTCGGCGGTCTCATCGGCTCCTGGGCGGCGACCGTCGGCATCGCGGTGGTCGCCGTCCTGCTGATCACCGCCGGAGAGCTGTGGCAGTCCGCCGGCGCGTTCGGCATCGGCTACGGGCTGGCTCCTGACACCGCCCGAGGTGAATACCTGGGCGCGTTCCACCTCAGGATGGTCGCGCAGGCCACACTCGGCCCGGCAACGGTGGCCTGGTTCGCGACCGACCTCGCGCCCTACGGCTGGGCGATCGTGGCGGCGGCGCTCCTCGCCGGGGCAGTGCTGATCGGCCCGGCGGTTCGCCGGGCCGAACGCGACCGGGCCACCGCCGTCTGAGTCTCCCCACACTCAAGGACAGGACCTGTGCGATGAATATGCGGTTCGGCGTGAGTTTCTGGAAGCTCGAAGACCGGGCCTCCTGGATGGAGAAGTCCCGACGTGCCGAGGCCCTCGGCTACCACGTCATCACCGTGCCCGACCACATCGACATGCCATCGCCCTTCCCGGCGTGCGTTCTGGCTGCCGAGGCGACCAGGAGCGTCCGGGTCGGCACGTTCGTGAGCAACACCTCGTTCTACAGCCCGGCACTGTTCGCCCGGGACGTCGTCACCACCTCCCAGCTCACCGGAGGGCGGCTGGAGGTCGGCCTCGGCGCGGGGTGGAAGAAGAAGGAGTTCGACCAGGCCGGAATTCCGTTCGAGGCGGCCGGCAAGCGCGTCGACCGACTCGTCGAGACCCTGGACGAGGTCAACCGGGCCTGGAGCGCCGCCCGGCCACGCCCCGGCGCCGCGTCCGACCGGCCGCCCCTGATGATCGGCGGAAACGGTGACCGGGTGCTGAGACTGGCTGCCAGGCACGCCGACATCGTGTCGTTCTCCGGCACCGGATTCGACCCGCAGGGTCGGGGGATGCAGTTCCTCACCGATCGGCAGATGGATGACCGGGTGGCATTGGTCGATGCGGAACTACGCGCATCCGACCGGGACACCGTGCATCGAAACATCATCGTGCTGCGCACTCAGGTGACGGATGACCGCGCGGCCGCTCGGGAGGACTACTCCCGCTTTCTGCGGGGCACGCTGAGCCCCGAACAGGTCGGCGAACTACCCGCCGTGCTGATCGGGAGCCCGGAACAGATCGCCGAGCAACTCATCGCTCGTCGGGAACGGTTCGGGTTCGACTACGTCACCGTGCAGGAGTCGGCGCTCGACACCTTCGCCAAGGTGATAGCGCTGCTCCGCTGACGCGGGCGCGGAGCCGACCGGCTGCCGTACCAGTCGGCCGGGATCTGCAGGCCGTAGACCTTGGGGCGGGCATGTGCGGGGATGTATCGGGCGGCTGCCTGGTCGCGTAGTCGGCGGAAGCCGTGGAGCCAGGCGACGGTCCGTTCCACGACCCACCGGTGGACGCCGAGGCCGGAACCGTGCGGAATGCTGCGGCGGGCGATCATCTCCCTCGAACCAACAGCGCCCCGGCGCACACGGGATCAGCGGCAGGGGCCGTTCATGTGTACGCCTACAACCAGGGAGTCGAGTCCCTTGAGGCAGTCGTTGATCACCCGGGCGAAACGGTGCTTCTCGGCGAGGGAAAGGGCCTGGTGCCAGTGGCTCCGGGCCTGGTCGCGGTCGCCGAAGTGGAGGTGGGCGCGGGCGAGGGCCTCGAGGGCGTCGGCTATGTGGTAGTCGTTGTCGAGTTCCCGGGAGAGCGTGAGGGATTCCTCGAGGCAGGCGAAGGCCTCGTCGCTGCGGTCGAGGACGCGCAGTGTGTCGCCGAGGCTGACGAGGGCGATGGCCACGTAAAGGAACCGGTCTTCGCTGCGCCAGCCTTCCAGGCACTGGCGGAAGACTGGTTCGGCGTTCGCCGCGTTGCCTGAGCCGAGGAGCACAGAGCCGAGGGCATGGAGCATTAGGGGCGTCGGAGCGCCGATGTCCGAGTGCAGGGTGATCGCTTTGCGTATTGCTGTCAGTCCCTCTTGCATACGGCCGGCTTGGCTGCAGGCCGTAGCGTAGTTAGTCAGGGAAGCGGCCTGAAGTTTGGTGTCGCCGAGCTGCTCGTACAGTGCGGCGGCCGTTGCGAGATGGGTGAGGCTTGCCTCGTTGCGGTAGTCGTGCGCTGCGCCGAGAAAGTTCCTTAGTTTGGCCTGGCCCCGGAGGTCGCCGGCGCGCTCGGCGGCGGCGAGTGCCTCGTTCACAGGCTGCTGCCATTCCTGGGTGGCCCACCAGTGGGTGAGGGTCCAGCCGAACAGGGTGTCGGCGATGCCCCAGCTCAGCTCGGGCCGGGTGCTGACGGACGCGACGCGGACAGCGTGGTGGATGGCGGGCATCTCGGCGGTGATCCAGGCCAGTGCCTGGTCTGAGTCGGTGAACTCGGGCAGCGGAGCACCGGCGTCCGGTGCGGCATCAACATACGGTCTGGTGCGGGTGGCGCGGTCCGCCTCCCGGGTCGCCGCCCTGTACCACGTGACCATCCGCAGCAGGCTGGCCTGCCGCTCGTCGGGGTTCTCCTCCTGTTCGGCGCGCTCGGCGGCGAACTCCCCGAGCAAGTCGTGGAAGCGGTAGGCACCCGGTGCCGGGTTTTGCAGGAGATGGGCGCCGACCAGGATGTCGAGCAGGTCGAGGGTTCGCTCCACCGGGTGGTCGAGGAGGGTGGAGGCCGCCTCGGCGGAGAAGGGGTGGGCGGGCCACAGGCCCAGGCGGCGGAAGGCCGCGGCCGCGTCGCGCTCCGCCTGCCGGGGGCTGCCGCTCAGGGCCTGGTAGCTCATTAGGAAAACCTCCCTGACGTCCAGATGGTCAAGGCTGAGTGCGGTGAGCCGGTGTCCCGTCCGGTGCAGGTGGTCAGCGGTGCCGGGGACCGTTCTTCCGCCGTGGGCAAGACGCGCTCCGACGATCCGCAGGGCGAGCGGCAGGCCGGCGCAGGCCGTGAGGATCTTCTCTGTGGCGACTTGTTCGGTGGCGAGCCGGTCGGGACCGCAGATGGCGGCGAGCAACTGGTGCTGCTCGTCCGCCGCCAGGGGCTGGAGAGTGATGTGGGTGGCGGCAGCCAGACCGGTGAGCGCGTGCCGACTGGTGACGACCGCGGCGCCGGGGCCGTTGCCGATGAGGAGCGGGGCGACCTGGACGGTGTCGCGGACGTTGTCCAGGACGACGAGAACGCGGCGGTCGGCCAGGGTGGCCCGGTAGAGGGCGGCCCGGTCGTCGGTGTCCTCGGGTAGTGACCGGGCGGGGACACCGAGGTCGGTAAGGAAGCGGGCGAGGAGGTCGTGGGCGGTACGCGGGGTGCCTGATCCGAAGCCCCTCAGGTCGGCGTAGAGCTGGCCGTCGGGGAACAGGGTGCGGCCGGCGTGCGCGGCGCGCAGAGCGAGGGTGGTCTTGCCGATACCGCCCATGCCGGAGATGACAACGACCGGGGGCAGGCCGTCGGCGGCGGCCGTCAGCAGGCATGCGCGCAGGGCTGTGAGCTCCGCCGCCCGGCCGGTGAAGTCCGCGATGTCACGGGGAATCTGAAACGGTGGGCGGCGGGTGGGCTCGGCGGTGCTCGGAGCCGCCCGGTGGGAGTCGGGGCTGGAGGTGTTTGTCGGGTGTGAGGCTGCCGGCCGCAGGTCCGGCAAGGCCGAGTCGGCCGGGGGCGCACTCGGGGTGAGTAGCGCGCGGAACACCTGCTGGGTCCTCGGGGCGGGGTCGATGCCGAGTTCGTCGGCGAGGCTACGGCGCAGGCGGTGGTACGCGGCAATGGCGTCGGCGGTGCGGTCCGCTTGGTGCAGGGCCGACATCAACTGACGGTGGAAGGGCTCGTGCAAGGGGTGATCTGCCGCCCAGCGGGCGAGTTCAGCTGTGACCGTGTGAGGACGTCCGGCGCGGAGGGAGGACTCGAAGCCCAACTCAACGGCCTGGAGGTGCCGTTCGGCGAGGTGGGCGATCTCGGGGGCGTCCTGAAGCGAAGGGAACTCTGCGACGGGCCGGCCGCGCCACAGGGCGAGGGCGGAAGCGATCTCCTCCTCCAGCTTGTGCCAGTCCTGCGCCTGATGGGCGTCTTGGGCTCGCCCCAGCCGGGCCTCGAACGCTTCCGCGTCGAGTTCCCCCGTGCGCACGTCGAGGGCGTACCCGTTCCGGACGGCGCGCAGGCGATCCCTCTCCGGTCCAAGGGCCGACCTGAGACGGGCGAAGTGGTTGTGAAGCGAGGCGAGCGCGGTCCGCGGGGGTCTGTCGCCCCACACGGCGTCCGTGAGGCGGTCCATCGACAGGGCCGAGCCCGGCCGCAGCAGGAGAGAGGCCAGCAGGACGCCGGCCTTGGGCCCGGGTATCCGCCGTCTCTCTCCCTCCACGTCCAGCGTCAGATCTCCAAGGATCCCGAAACGTAGCGCCACCATCGCCAACCCCCGGACACACACGGGGACCAGGCCCAGCCCGCCCCCCGACACCGCTGTTAGAGCCATGTTAAGGACTCGTTGTGACAGGTCGGCACGGTACGGGTCCGAGGGTCACCACGACACGTCGTGGACCGGACTCGCACAGCCGCCGCCCCCTGCGGCATTCACTCACATCCGCTTCAGGAGAATCCCCATGTCCAGCGTCAGTAGCGGCATACACGAACAACGACCGGCCGGGCTGGCTGGAACGGTGCCGCTGTCAGGCGGTCGGCCCGGTGCGGAGTCTCGCTGTCGAATCCGGCGGGCCAGCGCCCTTGCTGCCGCGCCGTTTGGGGTTGGCCCGCTGGTCCTTCGGCTCGGCGATGGCGTGTTTGATCCAGGCCCCGTCTGCGGCGAGTGCGGGGTGGGCGTCCCGCGAAGGTGGAAATCGGCCGCGGAGATCATTGCCACGCCCAGTCGGCGGCCGACAGACGCTGCTGGAGCAGGACCGCGAGCGCCAGGTCGCGTTGACCCCGGAGTACTGACCGGATGCCGTCGTGCCTCCGCGCGGCACGACGGCACGACCGCAGCCGCGGGCCTGGTTCAGCGCAGGTCGGCCCGCGCGGCGGTGCCGTCCAGGAAGCCGCCCGACTGGTGCTGCCACAGCCTCGCGTAGGCGCCGTCCGCGGCGAGCAGCTGCTGGTGCGTGCCCTGCTCGACGATGTGCCCGCGATCGAGGACGACGAGCCGGTCCATGGTGGCGACCGTGCTCAGCCGGTGCGCCACCACGAGGGCCGTCCGACCGGCCATGAGCCGCCACAGTGCGTCCTGGACGAGGATCTCGCTCTCCGAGTCCAGCGCGCTGGTCGCCTCGTCGAGCAGCAGGATCGGCGCGTCGCGCAGGATCGCCCGGGCCAGGGCCACCCGCTGGCGCTGCCCACCGGACAGCTTGACCCCGCGCTCGCCCACCATGGTGTCGAAGCCGTTCGCAAGCGCGTCGGCGAACTCGGTGACGTGCGCTGCCTCGGCCGCACGGCGGATCTCGGCATCGGTGGCCTCGGGGCGCGCGAAAGCGATGTTGTCCCGGAGCGTGCGGTGGAACATCGCGGGGTCCTGGGGCACGTAGGCGATCAGGCTGCGTAGATCCGCCTGGGCGAGCCTGCTGATGTCCTGCCCCCCGATCAGGATCCGGCCGGCGGCGATGTCCGTCATCCGCAGCAGCAGCCGGGTGAGCGTGGTCTTGCCTCCACCGGACCGGCCTACGAAACCGGTCTTCGACCCGCTGGGGACGGACAGGTCCAGGCCGTCGAAGAGCGGCCGCGCCCCGGCGTGGGCAAAGGTCACCCGCTCGAACCGTACGTCGGCGGCCCGCGGCCGCAGCGGCTCCGGCTCCACCGGGTCGAGCACGGTCGGCGGCGTCAGCAGCAGCTCGGTGAACTGCGCGGCCTCCGTCATCGAGCTCTCCAGGCGGCGGTAGATCTGGTTGAACTCGAACATGATCCGCGTCGCGTTGGCGTAGTAGGTGAAGGCGACGATGACCGCTTCCACTCCGTGCGCTCCTCCGCCGAGCACGATGGCCAGCAGCAGGCCCAGCACGTTGGTCAGTACCGACATCGGCGCGACCAGCGTGTCGATGCGCAGGTTCCCGTAGTCCCACGAGCGCAGGGTGAGCCGCCGTGACTCCGCGACGCGGGAGCGGTGCTCGGCCGCCTCGAGCCGCTCGGCGGCGAAGGCCCGGACCGTGTCCATGTTCGTCAGGCTGTCCGCCACATGGCCCGACACCCGGGCGATCGCCTCCTCCCGCTGGGCGACCAGCGTCTGGCGGCGGCGGATCAGCGGGGCCACGCACAGCCCCGTGACCGTGATCATGGCCAGTAGCCCGACCACGAGCAGCGGGTCGTACTGCCACAGCACCACCGACGCGAACGCCAGCGGAACGAAGCTGCCCATGACCGAGAAGGTCAGCGTGTCGACGAAGTCCTCGAAGCGGGAGGCGAAGCTCAGGACCCGCTTCGTCAGGGAGCCCGCGAAGTTGTCGTGGAAGAACGCGGCGTCCTTGGCGAACAGTTCGTCCATCCCGGTCACGTACAGCTGCTCGATGCCCCGGGCGTCGAGGCGGTTGAGACAGTGCAGCCCGATCCGCCACAACGTCTCCGAGAGGAGCAGGACCCCCGCGAAGCCGAGGACGTAGGGCGTCGTCCAGCCGATGGAGGTGCCGTCGGCGTCCGCGGCGCCCTCGGCGTGCCCGGCGATCCGGCCGACGAGCTTGGCCACGAGCAGCGGTGCGATGTAGGAGATGCCGATGTTGCCCAGCGCCGGTAACAGCAGGGCGGGCGCCGCCACCCGGCGGAGCCGGATCAGCTCCCGGCCGTAATGGTGAAGTGCGAGGAGTACCGGACTCCTGCGCGGTGGATTGCCGTGCGATTCGGTCGATTTCATCTCAACCCCGCCTTCTCGGGCCGTCAGGTCAGAAATCGGAGTGTCCCGCACGGGCGCCCGCGCCGTCCAAGCCTTTTCCGCGCGCGGAGGCCCGGGAGCCTCCGCGCGCCACGCACCCGCTGGGCCGCGGCTCGGCCGTCAGCCCCGCAGAGGGCCCTCGCAGGCATAAGAGGAGGTGCCCGCGCTTGCCGTGATCGCGGCCGGGCCGAACCAGCACTTCGCAGTGTTCTCATCCCAGGCCTCGGCCACGAGGGCCGGACCGCCACCTCACTAGCTGTTCGTGACACCAGCGCACCGCACGGGCCTCGGTCTACCGTGGGAGGTCGACAGGCTCGGACAGTTCGAGAGGTCACCGTGCGGCGGGCTCGCACCCCAAGCACCAATGAGTGCACACGGGCGAGGTGATGACGGTCGGCCAGATCGAGGCGACCCCGCTCTGCGGTAAGGCTCCAAGAGCCCGAAACGCGCCAGACCTCCGCTGAATCCAGCCGGCCGTCACCACGCCGGACGCCGACGGAACCTCGCCCTCGGCGCTGGAGCAGTTCCAGCCGGGTGAGAGGACCGGAGCTCGATCAGGCGCTGGTTGAGTTCCTCGGCGGCCATCATGCTCTCGTCCGGGCTGAGGCGTACGTGAGAGGGCAGCGAGACCTCCGGACCGCCCGGCACGATGTGGGTGCGACGTCCCACCGGTATGGCGATCTGGTCCGCGAGGACCAGGCCATGGTGCCCGGCCTTCTGGACATGGAACAGGGCAGCCCGTCGCGCTTTCCTCGCGCCTTGGCGCCGACGGGTCCGTACGTGCTGACGAGCGGGCGCGAGGACGGGCGCAGGGTTCCCGTCCTCGTGAAACGCTGCGATGGGCTCGTCGCAGGTCAGCAGGGCACCCGCGGTCAGAGAGACCACGGACAGCGGTCTCTCGGCGAAGTACGGGTAGAGCCTCTCCGCCAACGGGCTGAGCATGCTCAGGTGCCTGTTGGGGTGAGCGGCGAATTCCAGCTCACGAAACTCGGTTCTGGCACAGATCTTGGGGAGCCGTCGCGGAGTGTTACTTCGGTGTTCGATTGCGAGTGGACCCATTTACGTGAGACGGCGTACGCCTTGTCGTCTGACGATCAGAGTTGACGCTCCCTCAGGTGTCTGCCGGCGGCTGCAGCGGTCGGTTCTGCGATGATATCGGCCTGAGGTCGGTTGGGGCTGTGGGGATTGGTGTGGTTCGTGATGCGGGAGGGGCACTCAGGCGGGCGTCTTGGTCGGGCTGCTCCTCTTTCATCCCAAGTCGGGCTTCACGCCTCGTACTTCGGGCGCCGGTCCGCGCGCCTGGGGTGGGTGGGCAGTCCCAAATCATGTCTGAACGTCGCCGTTATTCGAGTGATCTGTCCGATGCCCGATGGGAGCTTGTCGAGGCCGTTCTGACATCGTGGCGGGCCGAGCGACGCGGCCGGGGCCTGGACATCGGCAGGTCGTCCGACCACGACCTGCGGAGCTGCTGGACGCTGGGCTGGCTTTGACGCGGGGTGAGGCACGCCAGGGCCGGTACCCGGCGATGTCGACCGGCGCCGGGTCCCCGTCCCGCGAAGGCGAACCGACCGATCAGTGGACGATGTTCTGCCACGACCCGGCCGCCAATGGTCCGGGCACGGGTTGGCCTCCGGGGATGCGCCGCAGCCCCGGTGCGGGGCTGCGGCGCGAAGCAGGGTCAGTGGAACAGCATGGAGGCCTCGCCGGCGGCGGTGGTGACGGAGCCGGGGCACAGGAAGCTCCCCGAGACCTTGGTCGCTGTAAAGGCCTGGTTGACGTACTTGCGGGTCGATCCGTCGCGGTTCCACACGATGTTCGTGGCCTTGAAGCGACAGGACACGAAGCTCTGCTTGCCGGAGATGTCGATCGCGTCCGTCTTCGCGGTGCCGTTGGCATCGTCGAAGGTGAAAGCGGGGTTGTTGTTGAGGCTGGCGGTGATGCCGCCGCTGCAGGTCAGATTGCCGCCGGGCTGGTTGATGCTGGTGCGGTCGACGGTCAGGGAGCCCGGCGGGTTGGCGCTGGTAAGGGCGTTGGTCCAGGTGCAGGTGTTGCCCGAGACCACGATGACGCCGTCCAACCGCTGGTCGGCTGTGGGGCCCAGGGCCAACGCTGCCGTCGATCCGCCGACGACCAGCGCGGCCGCCAGGGCGGTGACACCCGACCATGTCGAGAACTTCAGCATGTCGCTCCTCTTTGCCACGTCCTTGTGGGGTAAGCGGGGCCTGGGTGGGCCGCGCCGTCGTGCGCCCGGTCGGCGGGGGCGGATTCCGCGGGGATGACCGGGGGAGGGGTGCGTGCCCGGATCAGGGCACGCACGGAACGTGTCACAAGGACCTTGAAATGTCAGGAGCATGCCATTCGATTGGCTGGATGGCTCCCCTCAGGTTGGCGGACTCTCTGCCTGAGCACGTAAGTGGGGGTTCTGTGAAGCCGTCCCGACCCGGTCGAAGGCGGCCGATCCCGTCAGGCCCGGTGATTCCCAAGCCCCTCCGGGCCGGGTCGCCGGGGAGATCAGCTGCCCAGGTTCGGCGGACCCGGCGCAAGGTTGACTGCACCGCGGCGCCCGTTACCCCGATCGCCGGGATCATCGGCTCCGCGCCCCGTCATCTGTGAGTGGCCGCTGCGGGGTTGACGCCCGGCCCGGAACCGGCGGGCGCGCTCTCACCAGGGCAGCTCCCGTACCTGCTGCACGCACAGCAGCACGAAGAGCAGCCCGGCGACCGTCAGCATCACGTTGCTCAGCAGGCCGTTGCGCCAATCGGCGGGTGTTCGCGAAGAGTTGAGCAGCCACAGCAGCGTCAGGGCCAGGAACGGCATGAAGAAGGCGCCGATGACCCCGTACACGATGACGAGCCCGAAGGGCTGGTCCAGGAAGAGCAGGGTCATCGGCGGGAAGGTGAGCCAGAGCAGGTACGCGCGGAAGGGCAGCGACTTCTCACGGCTCGTTCCGGCCGGGGTCAGGGACGGCCGGTACTTCGCCATGAAGTCGGCGAACATCAGGCTCACCCCGTGCCAGACGCCGATCAGCGAGGTGAAGGACGTGGCGAAGAAGCCGATCAGGAAGAGCTTGGAGGTCACCGTGCCGTAGCGGTCTTTCAGGATGCCGCTCAGATCGAGCAGGCCCTTGTCGCCCTTCGCGATCGCCAGCCCCGACGAGTGCAGTATCTCGGCGCCGACGAAGAGCATGGCCACGACGAAGACGCCGGTGGTGATGTAGGCGACGCGGTTGTCGAGGCGCATCACCTTCATCCAGCCCGCGTCCGTCCAGCCCTTGGCATTGACCCAATAGCCGTACGCGGCCAGCGTGATGGTGCCCCCGACACCGCCGATCAGCCCGAGCGTGTAGATCAGCGAACCCTCAGGAAGCACGGGTGCGAGGCCGGCGAAGGCGTCCCCGAGGTGGGGGGTGACCCGGATCGCGAGGTACACGGTCACCAGGAACATGGCGCCGACCATGACCGTCATGACCTTCTCGAAGACGGCGTACCGGTTGAACCATACGAAGACCAGCCCCACCAGGCCGCACAGGACGGCCCAGCCCTTGAGGTTCATCGCGTCCGGGAAGAGCGCGGCCAGCGGGAGGGCGCTGGAGGACATCGCGGCGGCCCCGTAGACGAAGCCCCAGACGACCACGTATCCCGCGAAGTAGACGGTGGTCCAGGAGCCGAGGCTGCGCCAGCCGTCGAAGAGGGTGCGGCCGGTGGCGAGGTGCCAGCGGCCTGCGGCCTCGGCGAGCGAGATCTTGACCAGGCAGCCGATCACCGCAGCCCACAGCAGGGTGTAGCCGAACTTGCTGCCCGCGATGAGCGTGGCGACGAGGTCGCCGGCGCCGACACCGGTCGCGGCAACGACGATTCCCGGTCCGATGTGGCGCCAACTCGCCCTCCTCGTCGGCGGCTTACCGCCCTGTTCGGTCCCGACCTGAGTAGCGTCCGCCATCCCCGTCACCTTTCCGTTCGGCCCTGCGTGACCTGGGTTACCGAAGCCGCTCGGCGGCCCTCGCGCAAGAGGGCCTGCTCAGTCGCCGTACGCGGCGCCGCCCCAGGACGCCCTGCCCAGCGCATGGGTCTGCGCTCCGGGTGGACGTGCGGCCGGGGGCATGCGGCCGGGGGGCATGCGGCGGCCGGTACCTCCGCCGGTCTATGCCCCCTGGGCGGCCGCCGCATCCTGGACCGAGGGCGCAGTGGCCGGAGCAGCGGGGCCCGGTGCTTACAGGGGAGGCAGGCATGCATGGAGCCATTACGGGACGCGGGCGGCAGGTTCCCCAGTGACATGGTGGCAGAAGGCCGGGATCGCCATCGGTGTGCTCGCGATCGTCGTTGTGTCCTACGGGCTCATGGCGATCGGGTACCACTCTCCTGACGATCCGTACATCTATCAGGTCGGCGTCCGGATCACCGACGGCCGGATCACCGTCAACGTGCCCACGTGTCCGCAGGGAGGGGTCAAGGTCGTGCGGCTGAAGGACTACCTCCGCCGCAAGACGCTGTGGACTGCGACCGAACCCCTCACTCCCGAGGCGCAGCACGGAACGATCACTCTCTGGCAGTCGGAGGACTTTCGGGAGGCGAGCGCCGGGGAGCAGCCCGCGGTGCTGCCGAGGGTGATGGAGGTCTGGGTCACCACCAAGACCCGCGACGGCAGTGGGGCGCTCTTCAGGCCGGATGAGGTGGCCGCGGCCGAGCTGCCCGACGGGGCGTACTGGACCAAGGACGGGCCCGGAACGGCTGCCCAGATCAACAGACGGCGCTTCTGCAATCGCTGACCCCGCGCGTGGCGCGAGGTCGCGGCGCCCGGGATCACTCCGTGCGCGCGGTACGTGCCGCCCGGGATACCGGATCGGGAGCCTGAATGGGCGGGCGCCGTGCGCCAACTGCCCCGTACGGCGGCTGGCAAGCCCGACAGGAACGCCCGGCGATCGGCCTTGTTACGGCTGCGCGACAGGTTCCGCAGAGGCCGGGTCGTCCCCGCGCGGGCCCAGTCCGTCGAAGGCGAGGTCGATGAAGCGGTGCCAGTCGCCGCTGCCGGTCCGGATGATCCCGGAGAGGCCCGCGACGAGCATGTAGACGTCCGCAACGGTGAGGTCCGCCCGAAGGGTGCCCGCGGCCCGCCCCTGGGAGATCAGTGCGCCGACGGCGAGTTCGAGCTGGGCGAGCATCTCGCCACCGGGCGCCGACGAGCCCACGGTCGCCGCGACGGAGGCGCTCAGCCCACGGCCCTCGGACAGCACCCGGCCGACGTGGTGGAGGTACCGGGCCAGCCCCTTGCCCGATGCGGGGTCGCGCAGACAGTCGGTCTGTGCGAGCCGAAGGATCTCGGCGAACCGCTGCTCCGCCGCCGCCTCCACGAGGGCCTGGCGGGAAGGGAAATGCCGGTAGAGCGTGCCGATGCCGACACCGGCGGCGCGGGCGACGTCGGGCATCTGGACCTCGTCGCCGCGTTCCTCGAACAGTGCGCACGCCGCCGCCAGTAGGCGGGCGCGGTTGCGCTCCGCGTCGGCACGCGGCTTGCGGAGGGCGGGTGTTGACGGCCTCGACGGCCCCGATGGCGTTGACAAGTCCAGTGCTCCCCTGCGTAAATTTAAACGGAATCGGATTCCGGTTCCGATTATGTCATGCGAGGAAGGGTCACGCCCATGCCTGAGGACCGTTTCATCCTGCTGGAACCCGGTGCCGCCCGGCCGGGGCGGATCCCGTTGCCGCCCGCGTTCGCCGTCAAGGCGATGACCGGCGACACCGAGGGGCGGCTGTCGCTGCTGGAGGTGACCGTGGCGAAGGACATCCCCCGGCACACTCGCCACTGGGCCGACGAGTGCATCTACGTACTGGACGGCGTCCTGTAGATCGAGTTTGGCGACCGGAAGCACCTGGCGCCGAAGGGAACCTTCGCCCTCCTGCCGCGCGGAGTCCCGCACGCCCTGCGCCGCGCCTGCGACCGGCCGCCGGGTGTCCTGCAGATCTCCTCGCCCGGCGGCTGGGAGCACTATGTCGAGGACCTGATCGAGGCCGGCCCCGCCGTGTTCACCGAGGGGCAGTTGGACCCCGCAAAGATCAACCCCATCGCAGGCAAATACCACATCAGCTACGAGGAACAGGCGTGACGGCCTGCTGGTGAGCGCCCGCCAATGCCCCTGCTCGCCGCCCGCATGACGAACATCGCCCGCGGCCCGGAGGGCGAGCAGGGCCGACGCGGCCGACGGCAGGTGGGCGCGGTTGGCGCGGGGGAGTACGCCTTGTCGCCGGCGATCGCGTCCGGGCGAGTGCGGGGCCGACCCGCCGGACCGCTCGGCCGCGCGAAGCCGGACCCTGTGGCGGCGGCGGCGTAGGCGGCGGCGTTTGCTCGCGAGTCGCGTCGTCCGAAAGGGGGCGCCGACACCGGTCCGTCGCTGGTCGACCGCCGGAAGACGGGCCGTAAACACCACCTGATCTGCGACGGACGCGGCACCCCGCTCAAGGTCATCACCACCGCGGCCAACGTCAACGACGTGGAGGAGCAGCTCACCGGCTTCGACGCCCGGGCTGCTGCCGGCCAGCTGCCGCAGAGCGGTGTCGAAGACGCTTTCGGTCAAGTCGTCTTCGGGGACACCGAAGACCATGTAGCGGTCGAAGTAGTCGATGCTGCCGATACCGCGCCGCTGCGCGATGGCCTGGGTGCCGCCCCCATAGCCGAGCGCCTGTCGCAGTGGGGGAACAGCAAGCCCATCAGACCGATCACGTCTTTCACATGCTGCTCGGCGACGCCTGCCTGCGCGAGCCTGTCGGTCCACTGTTCGGTTCGTTGCTCCGGACGTTCGTTGCGGACCGACAGTAGGTCAACGCTTGTGCCGGTCGGTTCGGCTCGGTGCTGCCACAACAGGCGGTAGGCGCCGGGTTCGTTCGTGCGCAGGAAGGTAACGATGAGAAAGTCGACGAAGTCGACGTTGCCGACAAGCGAGCCGAGCGTGGCGTCGACCTGCCCGAAGAAGCGCTTGATGGCACGGGGAGTGCGCAGTCGGCTTTGCAGGTACCGGTGATAGGCCTCGCCGAGTCGCTGCAACTCGTGTGCCGTCATCGTCAGGTTGTGTGCGTTGAGAACGGCAGCCAGTGAACGCTCGACGAGGACGTAGGCATCGCGTTCACCGAATGTAGGAAGGTCCAGGCGTACCTGGATGATCTTCTCCAGGAACTCGCGGGCCCTAAGCCGCCACTCCGGAAGACGTGGAGCAGGATGAGTTCCGCCATGCCCGGCGTCACCGTCACCTGGTTGTCTTGAGCGCACTCACGTCCTTGGCCAGCTTCGCCACCTTGGCGCTCAGCTCCCCGATTTGCCTGGTCAAAGCTGCCAGGCCGTCCTGGCGGCCCCGGCCGCCGTTGCCGTTGGTGGCAAGGCTCCGGGCCCGGGCGATCCCGGTCGGGACGCCTCTGATGGGGACTTCGACCTCTTGCCACGCCGCCAGCACGGCCGACTGTTCGGGGCTGCCGATGCCGAACAGTTCCCCGGCCTTCTGGAAGGTGGTGTGGGCGAAGTCGTGGAACTGCGCCTCGGCGCCGGATGCCTTGAGGGATTCGAACCAAATGGGCCCGGCAGCCTCCCATGCGAATCCTCCGATGCCCACGGCCGTCAGGTAGAACGCCTTGTTCGGAATGCCGGAGTTGAGGTGCACCCCGCCGTTGTCGCCCTGTTCGCTGTCAGGTAGGTGGATGAACTTGCTCATGCGGTCCGGCTGGGGGTCCCTTCCGAACAGCGAGTTGTCGTAGGCGTGCCCCGGGGCCTTCATCGACCTCAGGGCGTCGGCATCGATGCCGGGCGTCCACACGTCGGCGCCGATCAGCCAGTCGGCCTCGCCGGCCGACTGTTTCAGGGACCACTGCTTGACCAGAGACCCGAAGACGTCCGAAACCGACTCGTTCAGGGCGCCGGACTGATTGTGGTACTCGAATCCGGCGGTGTGCTCGGTGACTCCGTGCGTCAACTCGTGGGCGACCACGTCGAGGGATCCGGTGAGGTCGCCGAGCACCCTTCCGTCCCCGTCACCGAAGACCATTTGCCGGCCGTCCCAGAACGCGTTGTTGAACTTCACGCTGAAGTGGACGTACCCGTCCAGACGCATCCCCCGGCCGTCGATCGAATCACGCTGGAACACCTCCTTGAAGAAGTCGCGCGTCAGGCCGAGTCCGCCGAAAGCCCGGTTGACGGACTCGTCCGCGGATTCCGGTCCGTCCTCCGGCCTGGCCACGACCGCGGCCGGGAGGAAACTCCCCTGGTCGCAGTCGAAGACGGTGCGCCGGCCGTTACCGGGGGCAGCCGCGCCGGAGAAGGACGCCCGGACCGCTCGCTCACCGCGCAGGCGGGCAGTGGTCAGCATGGTGTCCAAGGCGGCCTGGCGCAGCTCGCTGTCTCGGCTCTCCAGGAGCTTCTTGAGAAGGTACGGGGGGATGATGCAGTTGAGTCGCGAGGTCGTGCTCATGGAACACCTCCTGTGATAAGAGGACCGACGGTTGAGTGTTCGTCAACGCTCGGGGGTTCGCGGTGTTCTTGGCCGGATACGCCGGTGCAACGCCCTATTCGGTTGAGCTGGCCTTCTCCAAGAGCTCCAGATAGGGCGTCTGCATCGTGGAGCCGCGCACCGCCGACAGGTCGTACCGGTCGTTCATGTCATCTTTGGCATAGGGATTCAGGGGATCGAATACGATCCGGTCTTCCGGCGGCGATATGTCCATGACGACGCTCGGCCAGTCGCCACTGTTCACTCTGAACACCGTTATCCGTTGCCGACCCCGGGTCACGTTCAGGATCTCACTGCTGTTCGAGATCTCGGATCGGTATCTGTAATTCGTTCCGACAGGATATCCGTGCTCTTTCTTGGCCTCTTCGGCCAGTTTCTTGCCGCCGGTCCCCGAACGCTCGTACGAGGCGGGCATCTTCGTTCTGTCCTTCCGGATCACGTACACTTCCGTCTGCGCCCTGATGGCTTCGTACGTGTGCTTGAGTTTCTCGGGATCCTTTATCTCGATGACAATGTCCTGTGCGGCCTCCTCGCCCGGATTCAAAACGCTGCCCACCGGTGTGACAAAGGCGCCGTCGTAGATCAATTTGAATGCGGCGTCGGCCTTGTCGGGTGGTCTGGTGTTCGCGGGCCCGCCATGGATCCAGTACTTGCTGTCGAGGATGTAGACGGGAACCTGGCCCGAGTTCTTCACGTACAGACGGACCGTCACGAGCAGCGACCCTCCCTCTTTCATGCTCGACTCTTTGAACTCGGCCCCGCTCTGTATCAGCGGGGTTCTCACGTAGGGAAGATAGATCTGTGAATACGCCAGATTGGCGCCGGCCAGGAGCGTCGAGATGATCACGCCGATCGCGATCGTCTTGGGATTGCGCAGGCCTTTCCACGCCCGCAGCTTGATCAGGCCGGCCAGGGCCGCCACAGACCATACGCACAGGGCGATCCCGATCACGGTGTAGCCGGTGAAACGCTCACCTATCTGCAGCAGGAGGAGGGTTATTCCACAGAGGAGGGCGAGGACGACTCCGGCCAGAACGACCACCCCCGAGTAGCGCCATCGCCGCTTGCCCCAGTAGTCGATCGCCGCGCCGGCGGCAGCCAGCTCCACCAGAGACGCGACGAGGACGGTGACTCCCGCGATCCGTCCGCCGTAGGTCAGTGCGTTGCCGCTGTCCGATATGCCGATCTGGAACAGCGGGTATGTGGTCGCGAGGAATCCGAAGAACATGAGGAGGCCGATGGCCAGTCGCCGGACTGGCCGGTCCGGCCAGACACCGCAGTCTCCGCCGAGCCATTGGATGTCACGATGCCCGATCGAAACACCAGCGCGGTCCAGGGTCCTTCGAAGCTCCGCGGGAGACCGGGCCGTTCCCGCGCGGTTCCCGTCGATTACGACTGTCCGCAAGCCGAGGTCATCAGGCGCCCCGACGGCTACTTCGGGTGTGTTCGCCATGACACCAGAGTGCTCCCTTCCCGCTGAACGCGCTTCCTGCGCAAGTCTTCTGGGCACCCCGGTATCAGGGTGCGATCAAGGCCGCGCAGGACGAAGCTGGAGTTGATGTGTTGGTGTCGCTCGTCCTGAGAGGAGCTCCCATGCGTAGCCGGATTCTCGGATGCACCGCCGCACTCGTACTGGCCGCTTTCGGCGCCGCCGTCCCCGTAGCGTCGGCTGCCGTACCGGTTGCCGCGCCGGCTGTCACCGGACCGGAGTGCGTCGCGGACAAGGTGGGAAAGGTGCAGTACGACTCCAGCACCGGCCTATGGACCTGTGTTGACGGCGCGCACGACGGCGAACCCATCACCACGCCGTGAACGCGCGGTACCTCGCCTCGATGTTTCATGATGGACCTCGATGTTTCGTGACGGGCCTCCGGCCATCCGGCGGCCCCTTCTACACCCAGTTGACCTCCGCGCGCTCCAGCAGCGGGTCGTCCGTCAGCTGGAACAGCGGTACGGCGAAGTTGCCCGACCTGAACCGGCCGCCGAAGTGGAGGCCGAGCACCCGGTGGTCGGCCAGGTCGAAGACGGGGGAGCCGCTGTTGCCGCCGAGCGTGGAGCAGTCGTGCGTCATGGTGAACCCGGGCCCGTCCGGGACCAGCGCCGTCGCGGTGCCCGGCTGGAGCCGCTTCACGTTGTAAATGTCCATGAAGATGCGGCTCATGGCCTCCGGCTCGTTGCGCCGGCCGTCCGCCGCCGGATAGCCGACCACGTACACGGCCCGGCCCTGCAGGTCCGCAGGAGCGTCGGCCGCGACCGGCAGCGGCGTCGGCAACGGCCTGCCGCCGCGCGTCGACGGGGACACCCGCAGCAGTGCCATGTCGACGTCCTGGTGGATGCCGATGACCTCGGTGACCTTGAACTCGAACGATTCGTCGGTGGGGGGCGCGCCGAGTTCTTCCGCCGTGTCGATGCGGACACCCATGCCCTGGCGGAAGGTGAAACCGCCCTGGCCGTCCGCACGGCTGAACTCGGCCGCGACATGCCGGTTGGTCATCACGGCGAACGGTGAGACCAGGAAACCGGTGCCCAGCCAGTCCAGCTCCGCGTGGCCGGAGACCTCCACCCGGCCGACCCGCTCGATCGATTTCCGGATGCCCGGCCGCTGCCCGTCCAGCAGGGCCCAGTCGCCCGGCTGCGAGGCGAAGTCCTGGCCCTGGACCAGGATCGCGGGGCGGCCTTCGAGCAGGACGATCGCCTCCATCCCGAAGTACTCGTCCTCGTCGACATCGCCCCTGCGGCCCGCAGCCAGCTTCTCCAGCCCGTGCACACCGGCCGCCAGCACCCTGGCGCGCTCCTCCCTGGCGGCGCGGCCGATCTGCGCGGCCGCCTCCTCCTCACGGGGAAGGTCCTCGGCGGACTCGGGGATCTCCGCGTCCAGTCCCCTGCGCACGCGTGCGGCCACTTCCAGCAGATCTTCCCGGAAAATCTGCTCGGGCCCGGTCGCCACCGGTGACCCACCGCGCATGTCACACCTCCTGTGGTCGTCGCCGCGGCGTCAGCGTGACTGGGCCGCGGTGATCTCGTCGTGGACCTTCGGGTTGTGCTCCTGCAGGTGCCGCATGATGGCGCTCAGTTGCGTGCCGACGTTCACGAAGGCCGTGCTCTTGCCCTGGAAGCTGACGTCCGACACACGCCGGGTGCCGCGGTGCAGGGCCACCACCGTCCAGTCGTCGGTGAGCACCGGCGAGCCGGAGGAGCCGCCCCGGGTGTCGGTGAAGTAGCGCACGTCCCGGTCGTCCGCCTCGAAGGCGAGATTGTTGCGCAGCGCGATCCGCTTCGGCTCGCCACCCGGGTGCTGAATGATGTTGAGCGCCACCGGCGTGTCCTTGGCCACCGTCAGGGGCTCGGTGGCGACGCGGAGGAAGTGCTGGGCCGGCGCTCCGGTGAGGCGCAGCACGGCGTAGTCGAGCTCCTCGTCCCAGGCCACGAGTTCGCTCGCCCGAGCCTCCTCGGTGTCCGCGTCGTCCTCGCTCAGGTAGTCGAACCGGGAGCGCGATCCCTGGGCCTGGAGCCGGAGGTCCACCGGGCCCGCCACCTGCTGCTGGCCGTCGGCGCGCGTGCGGGCGTTGACCACGTGGTGGTTGGTGACGAGCAGGTCGGGGGCGATGAGCCAGCCCGTGCCGTTGTGGGGCAGCGCCAGCGGCTGGAGCAGGGCGCCCCCCTGGTACGGCAGCACCTTGATACGGGCGACCGAGGTGCCGGCCAGCGCTCCGGCGCTCAGGAAGTCGAAGGGCACGGTGTCGTCGCGGAAGATGATCTCTTCCTTGGATTCCCCGGTGGGAACATCGGGCGCCACGTCGGGTTCACCGGCCGCGTCGCGCGCCACTCGGTCCAGTGCCTTCAGGATCACGTCGCGGGGGGCGGCGTCGGTGAGCTGGTCGGCGGCGTTACGGAGCCAGATGGCCAGCGGCACGGTGCCGTCGATGAGTCGCTCCACCCGGTTCATGTCGCCGAGGTCCGATTGGATCTGCGGGCCGGGCGCCGCGATGACCGGCAGTGTGGCTCGGTACTTCGGGAGGATGCCCGCGAACAGCAGGCTCCGCAGTGACGGCTCCGCCAGTCCTGCTTCCACCGCCGTGTCCCGCAGCTCTTTGAGGTCGTCCTGGGAGAGATACGTGTGGCTCATGGTCGATCAGGCCGCTCTGTGGCCGGTCCCTTCGCCTGGGCTCTCTGCTGTGGGGTCCGCTCCGCCCGGCTCCGGCGGGACCGGCCGCACGCCCGTGGGTGTGTCCGGGCGGGGGGCGACGGCACCGGCGCCCATCGCCGCCGCCACTGCCGAGACGAGCCGGCCGCTCGGGTCGTCGAGGGCCAAAAGACGCCCGGCGAGCCGATCGAGCGTCCCGAGCCGACGTGCCTCGCGCAGCATGTCCCGTACCTCCTCGTGGGTGGCGCCGCTCGCGGGCCCCCGGTCGGGCGGGCCGGCGCAGTCCTCCAGAAGGCTGCGGAGCGAGGCCCTCAGCTCGGGCCGGTCGGCCATCACGACGGCGATCGCCTTGCCGAGTGCGTCCAGGACCTCGTCCTCGGTCTCCGGCAGGCCCACGACGTCCAGGGCGTGTTCCAGGATCCGCGGGTGGTCGCGGGAGACCTCGGCGACCGCGGCACGGACCAGGGCGGGCTGCCGGACGAGCTCCGCGTCGGGCAGCCGCCGCAGTCGCTCGGCGAGTCTGCTCCTGAGCTCTTGACCGTGTTCCCCGGTGCGGGACGCCAGCTGTGCACGGGTCATGAGGGCGCCCAGCGCCTCGAAGTCCTTGGCCAGGCCCGTGGCGATCTCCTCGGCCTCGGCCAGGTCCTCGTCGGCCTCGCCGAGGTCGCCGTCCGCCTCGGCCAGCCGCGCCGAGACGAGCAGCAGCTCCAGCTGCAGTCCGGGGAAGCCGTCCTTACCCGCGCGTTCCATGGACGCGTCGGCGGCCGCCCGGGCTTCGGTACGACGGCCCAGCCGGTCCAGGGTGTCGACCCACAGCGGGTGCAGCGGGCTGCCCGAGGTCCACGGGCGGCGCCCCTCGAGCCGGGCCGCGGCCGCGGCGGTGTACTCCTGCGACAGCAGGTCCTTCACCTCGCGGGCGGTGATGCGCTCCCAGTCCTCCTGGTCCGCCATCGCCACCACCTCGTCCGGAATGTGGCCACCGAACCGCCCGGCGAGGTACGCGGCGGACCGTCCCGCCATGTCCTCGTCGGCCCCGACGAGGAACCGGTCGACACCGGGCAGCCAGCGCTGTTCCACCTCGCGCGGGCTCTCGTTCAACCGCAGCCGGTGGTAGATCTCCTCCGCCCGCGATTCCACTCCTTCCCGTGCCGCGTAGTAGGCGACGGCCCGCCGCCCGACCGCCCGCATCACGTCCGGGCGGGCGCGGTCGGCCAGCCGCAGCATGGTGGCGCGCAGATCGGCCCGGTGGCGTAGGATTCCCGGACCGTCGGATTCCACCAGGTCGAGCCGGGAGTACAGCTCGAAGAGGCGCTCCGCCTTCAGATCCGAGTCCACGGTCAGTCCGCACGGCTCGGCGAGGACGTCCCGGATCAGTCCGGGGGTGATGATCCGCAGCGCCATTGCGGCCTGGGCCAGGGCACGAACCTCCAAGTCCCCGATGTGCCACAGGATCCGCTCGTAGAGGGTCCCCTGGACGAGCATCTGGTCGACCTTGCCGAAGAAGCGGAAGCGCCGCCGGGGCAGGCTCTCGATCAGTTCGTTCAGCGATTCGACCCGGTGGCCCTCCTGCTCGGCTGCCCGCGCCGCCAGCTTCAGGCTCAGGGGATTCCCGCCCACGCGGTCGGCGAGCTTCTCGGCGAGCCGTTCGTCGGCCACCCCGCAGGAGACCAGGAGGGCCACGGAGGCCTCCGGGTCGAGGTCGTTCAGCTCGATGGTCAGGGGCTCGACCAGCCGGGCCGGATGCTGCTTCAGCAGCCGCCCGGCGACGACGGTCCGCAGCCGCGGGTGCACCTTCTGGAGCGCTGACCAGAGACCCCACATCCGGCCGAGCTCGGGGGAACCGCTGTACTGGGCCTCCTCGAAGGAGTCGATCACGAGCACCAGGGGCGGCTGCTTTGCCGCGGGTACCCCCACCGCCTGGACGACGAGTGTCGCAAGCTGCGCCGCCAGCATGCCCTCGCGCGCACCGGCCAAGGCGTGTATCCCCGACTCGGAGAGCCGTGCCATCGTCGCTCGGGTGGTGGCGAGACCGTAGAGCTCGTCGATCGTGCCCTCTTCGGCCCGTTGGAGGTCGACGGTCTCCTCGCACGCATGCGCCAGGGCGTCGAAATCGGCGTGGTGCTCCGGGAACTGGACGCCGAGCTGCCGGGCCATCTCTGCGATCAGCGTGGCCGGTTCGCGCGCCGAGAGGGTAGGCCGTGCGAAGTCGACGTACGCGAAGGGGAACGCGGTGGGGAAGTCACGCAGGCTGTCCCGCAGGAAGGCCGCGAGCAGAGCGCTCTTGCCGACGCCGGTCGGCCCATGGACCAGCACCGGCCGCTTCGTGCCGGCGCCGACCGCCCGGGTGAACTCGTCCTGCAACGACGTCGGCAGTCCGATGTAGGCGCTCAGCCGGGCGAGTTCGTCGGCGCGCCCCTCGAAGGAGCCGCGGCCGAGGCGTTCGAGGGGCTCCATCAGCCGCGCCCGGTCCAGCAGCTGCTGGACCGCCCCGCTCTCCGGGATGCCGGTGATGCCCGGGACCTGTGCGAGCCACAACACCGCCTGCAACGTGTGCGGCAGCTCGTCCAGCTTCTGGTCGGCGAGGTCCGGTGGCGCGCCGTCGAGGTAGGCCAGCGCCGTGCGTTCCGGGCCCGGACCGGGCGGGATCTGCTCCAAGTTGGCCAGCAGGGCGAGGCGGGCCCGTTCCGGACCGGCGAAGCCGCGCAGCGCCGTGTCGCGGACCTCCGACTTGAGTACCCAGGTGACCGTGTCGCGAGCGCCGACGGCCCGGCAGTCGCGCAGCAGCTCCACCCCGGCCTTCCCGGTCGACTCCTTCTCTCCGGGCAGCTTCAGCTCTGCGGGGGCGAACCGGCTCATCAGGGACGCCGCTTCCCGGTAGGCCTTGCGCAGGTCCGACACGTCCGCGGGATCGGGGGTGGTCGCCGCGCTCAGCTGCTCGCTCAGGCGCGCGCCGAAGTCCTCTCCGGCGGTGAGCGCTCCGTAGAGGCGGACCGACGTCGCTGCCGCGGTGGAGACCTTGCGCATGTAGCTGCCCGGGCCGGGGGACTCACACGCCTTCAGTATGGCGGGAACGGTCGTTTCCACCAGGTCGTTTATCCGCTGCGTGCCCGGGGGCGTCGATGCCTCCGTGAAGAACTGCTGGAAGAACTCCCGCAGATCGTCGGTGCCGAAGATCCGGGTGGTGTCCCTGACCTCGTTCTTGCGTATCTCATACGGAAGCTGGCGCATCGTCGGCGAGTAGCCCAGCAGTACCAGCCGGGGCGGTACGTCCGGGGGCGCCGGTATCTGCCTGTGTATGGCCAGGGCCAGTTTGCCGATGCAGTCCCAGACGTCCGAATTGACGTCGAGCTTGTCGCAGTCGTCCAGCACCAGCCAGTACCGCCCCTGCGCGGTGGTGGCCTGGTTGACGACACGGTGCACCGCCGCATCGATGTCAGGTAGCGGATCGTTCAATTGTGTCGGATTCAATTGTGTCGGATTCAATGGCGAGGGGGCCGTGTTGGCCGGTGCCGATTGGGCAGGGGTCGGGTCCGCGACGGACTCGGCGAGCCGCTGGACCACCTGCTCGGCGGTCGAGGTCCGGTCCAGTGTCACCCGCACCGGGCGGAAATTGCAGTGATCGCCTATGTGTCGTATCAGTTTGTAGCTGTAGGAGCGCCCGCTGTCCGGCTCACCGTCCACGACCAGAACCGTCTTGTCAGGATTCTCAAGGAATTCTCGGAGCCGCTTCCTGAAGTCCGTCCGGTCGATGAACACCTCGGACCCGTTGCTGAGTACGCGACTGAGGAAGAAGTCCTGCGGTGAGATGTGCAGCCGTTCTGCCTCCTCCAGCTCCTTCATGAGGCGAGTGGCCTCTGTTCCGGCCGGGAGGATGGACAGCGTCGGCTCGCTCGCGAGCGTGCTGAGCAGCAGAAGTTGGGTTTCGATGTCGCTGTTGCGAACCGCCTCGACCAGGGCGACCGAATTCTCGCTGCTTATATTGCCCAGTGGGATTCTGCTCACGAACTCGGGTGAGAATCCGGACCGGATCAGCTTGGGTCGGGGTTCGCCGGAAATGAAGTAGTGGTCCCGCACCATTTCGGTGACGAGTCCCCATTCGGTATCCTTGGGAGACATACCGCACCTGCACAGGCCACCTTAGCGGCGTGGAAGACGGACTGCCTGATACCTGTCATGGTTTCACCCTGCCCGGTCCGTCGCAACGCGGCCGAACACCGCGCGCAGCCCCTGCTGGACGGTCGCGCTGCCCAGGTACTCGGCGATGCCGTGATGGTTTTCGCTTGCGTTCCTGTCCAGATGGTCGGTGACGAGGCCGGGCGGGCCGTACTCGGGCCGCAGCCAGTGGTCGAGCGCCACCAAGTCCCGCAGGTCCGAGACGTTGGACCAGGCCGCCACACCCGCCGGGACCGCCGTCGGGAGCGCGAGCCGGTCCTGGACTTCGGTGATGCCGAGAGGGCATCCCGCGGTGACGAGCAGGGTGACGTCGCGTCGCTCCTCGCGGAGCACCTCGTAGGCGATGACCGAGCCGAGGCTGTGCCCCAGCACGACGAGCGGCCCGTCGCGCACGCCGGCCAGCTCGCCGCGGACGACCTCGCGCATCGCCTCGCCGACCCCGCCGAAGAAGTATGCGTACACATCTTCGAATGTGAGCTTCACCAGCAGCTCGAAGACGGGCGCGCGCATGAAGGGCGGGAGCGGCAGCGCTTCGGAGAGATCTGATGGGGCCGGTGCGGGCAGCGCGTCCTCGGCCCGTCCGAGGGTCTCCGCCGCATACGTCATCCTCGCCAGCCAGTGCGCCAGTTCCTCCTCCCCGGCCTGCGCCGACCGTTTCCCGAGCGCCGGACCCGCCCTCCGGCGCGCCTCGCGGAGCGTGTGCTCGATGAACTCATCCGGCGTCCGCGGCACCCGCCCGTCCGGGAGTTCCCGGACGGGCGGCGGGCCGCCGGCCAGCGGGTCGGGCTCGTCGTCGGGCAGGGGGGTGCCGTACCGGACCGGTGCCCAGTAGGCCATCCGGGACGCCACGCCCATGTCCGTGCCGAACAGCGCTCTATCCCACTGGGCCTTGAGCAGGTCCTTGCGGACCTTGTTGCCGTTGCCGTGTACGTAGACGACCGTGGCGCCGTCCATCTCAGGTATCCAGGACCATGTCCTCGTAGCTCTGCAGGGGTTTCCAGCGCTCCGCGGGTGCGCGGGTGACGGGCATGAGGTCGGCGGCCGGCAGCGGCCCGAAGTCGAGGCCGGTGAGCTCGACGATGTCGGTGACGGGCACTTGGAACGTGCGGAACGGGCCGAGCGGCGGCGGATCGCCGGGCTTGGCGCCCGCCATCGCCCGCTCGCGGTCCCGGCTGAGGTCCGGGCTCTGGTCGAGGATGTACCCGGTCGAGGCCAGTCCGCCGTTCTGGACGAAGGCGGCCACCTTCCAGAACCGCAGCGGGACCTGGATGCCCCGGTAGGGCGGGTCGGAGTCGTGCAGGACAGGACCGGTGAAGACGGACAGCTTGCGGTCGAATTCGGCCGCGTGGTCGAGCAGGTAGTTCTCCAGTCCCTGCCACAGCTCCTTGCCCTGGTTGAAGATGTCCTGCTGCGGGGCCGCGTTGGTGAAGTGGAAGGTGTCCACGTTCGCGCGGTTGGCCTCGGCCGCGGCACCCCAGACCGGGTCCAGGCGGCGGACCAGGTGCCCCCGGTCCAGGGAGTTGTCGCTGTAGATGTCGTTGCCGGCTTGCTGGGACTCGGGTACGCGGGGGTCGAACCCCCAGGCGTCGTCGCGGGGTACGTCCTCCACGATCCGCTCGCCGTCGATGCAGACGGCGGTGGAGGCGGCCAGCCTGCGGTCGGGACGCAGGACGACGGTGAAGTGGGTATAGGGGAGGACCACGGTCTCGATCCCGGCCGCGGCCGGCACGGGGAGCGGGACGACGGCACCGAGGAAGGACTCGTCGTAGCCGGTGCGATCGGCGAGGGAGTCCGGCCGCGCCTTGGAGCCCGCAGCCCGATCCGGCGGCATGCCAATTGCGTTCATAAGATAGCAATACCGCGCGCAAGGGATCATTTACGGTCCGATGCCATGGGCCACCCGAACAGCGGCTTCCCTCGGCAGACCCGATCGGGCGGCGTCCCCAACGCCCCGGTTCAGGCGGCGGCCGCCGCGGAACCCATGCTGTCGACCCCCCTCTGCCCGCCTCGCTCCGAGGAGTAGCCGTGCCCACTGGCCTGTCCATCCACGTCGGTCTGAACAAGGTCGATCCCACCGCGTACGACGGCTGGGACGGCAAGCTCCTGGCCTGCGAGAACGATGCTCGTGACATGGCGTCGGTGGCCCGAGCCGGCGGGTTCGGGGACACCGTGATCCTGACAGCCGACGGCACGGTGGAGAACATCACCGGGGAACTATGCAAGGCGGCCGGACGGCTCAAGAGCGGGGACATGCTGCTCTTCACCTATTCGGGCCACGGCGGCCAGATGGACAACGTCGCCGGATCGGACGACGAGCCCGACCGGCTGGACGAGACGCTGGTGTTCTTCGACCGCCAGTTCCTCGACGACGAGCTGGACCGGGAGTTCCGGCGGTTCGAGGAGGGGGTCAGGATCTTCGTCCTGCTGGACTGCTGCCACAGCGGCAGCGCCATCGAGTCCCTCCAGGGGCTGCTCACCCCGGAGGCGCTGCAGTCGCAGTTCCAGACCCGTGACCCCGGCCAGGTGGAGGCGGCGTCCCGGCTCATGCCGCTGCTCAAGCAACAGGAGATCTTCGCCCGGGACCGGCCGTTCTACGAAGGTCTCCAGCGCGAACTCAAGGAGGGCAACGGCGGCCGCCCGGTGCCCGGCGCCGTGCTCATCGCCGCCTGTCAGGACAACCAGGTGGCGTCCGACGGAGACGTCAACGGACTGTTCACCGCGAACCTTCTCAAGGTCTGGGAGAAGGGGGCCTTCCAGGGCGACTACCGCACCTTCCACCGCGACATCCAACAGCGCATGCCCGCCAACCAGAGCCCGAACTTCTACACGACGGGCAGCCCGTCGGATGGCTTCCTCAAGCAGAGGCCGTTCACCATCTGACACGCCGGTGGAGGGCGGCGGCCTGCGCCGCCGCCCTCCGCCGTGTCCCCCCTGCGGGCCGCCGTACGGGCGGTCCGCTCAGCCGCGGCCGTCGTCGTTCCCCTTCGCCGTGGCCAGGCGCCAGGGCGCGAACGCGCTGGCCGTGCGGGGCAGGAGGCCCGCCAACTCGGGGCAGTGCCGCGCCACCACGCTGGTCATGCCGTTGCGCTCGATCCAGTCGATGCCCAACGGGGTGTACACCTCGGGCCTGAAATCGACGGTGAGGAAGCGATCGCTCTGCAGGCGGCGGGTCGCCATCAGGATGAAGATGCGGAAGGCGGTGTCACTGAAGCCGAAGCCCTGCGGCGGGTTCTCGGCGAAGAGACCGACCATGGTGTCGATCTGGTCGACATCGCGGTAGACCTCCTTCAGGCGGGCGACCGTCTCCGCGTCGCGGGATACGTCCTCGAACCGCCGGACGCGCGGTTTGTGCAGACCGGCCCGGAAGTCGTTGTAGCGCGGTACACCGCGACGCCGGGTGCGTACCAGATCGACCACGGACAGGTCGATGATCTCGCCGTCGCGCTCGAACGCCCGCAGTGCGCGGGGATAGTTGTGCAGGGTGATCGCGCCGGGGTGCGCGATGCCGAGCGAGTACAGGGAATCGGCCAGGCCGGTCCTGCGGATGAGCGCTTCCGCGGCGGGGCCCTGGACGTCGTTGAAGCCGAGCGTGTCCAGCCTCCGGCCGAGCCGGTGGTCCACGATCTCGAAGTCGTCGGGGAGCAGCGGGTGCATGCGGTAGACGGTGACGAAGTCCTCGGTGAGCGAGTACGGAGCGCTGTGGTGGTACGGCAGCGTCTCGGGGATGCCGGTCAGTGAATGCGCCTCGAACAGCCACAGTCCCAGTTGTTCGAGCCACTTCTTCGGCGGACCCTGCCAGTTGGTCTTCAGGCCGATGTCGATCACATCGGTGGCGAGGATCGCGGGAGTCCACTCCACGGTGTGGATCTTCGCGATGAGGGCCGAGACGACCAGTCGCGCCGTGTGGTAGACGCGGTCCTCGCTCAGCCGCGGGTACTCCCGCCGCAGCGCTTCGCACACGGCGTTGTGCTCACGGGCGAAGAGGGTCTGCATGGCGCTGAGGCCGTACCACCAGCTCTCCGCGAACCCGGTGAGCGGCAGACCGTACGGGCCGGCCGGCAGGTGGCCGTCCTCCAGGCGCAGCGCGGCACCGCCACCCGGCTCGCGCAGCGACCTGCCGGTGACCTCGTTGCCGCCGTAGATCTCGGAGCCGTCCCACCAGTGGGACGCCGCGTTGGCGAACAGCGTCGGCGGACCCTTGCCGTCGGCCGGCTGCAGCCCCTCGTTCTCGGCGAAGCGCATGACCTCCTCGGGACGTCCGCCCGGAGTGTTCCTCCACGTGACACCGGGAGGGAGCGGCACCTCGACGGATTTCGTACCGGTGGGGTAGCGCTTGTGGTTGACCCAGTCGTGCACCTGGAACTGGATCCATGCGGCGGCCAGGACGTTCAGGGAGCGCGCCGGGATGAACGCGTCGCGGTGCAGCAGCTCCCTGCTGACCGTGACCGGGTTCGGTACGTCGAACAGGTCCGGCCGGTAGACCGGCGCGAGGTTGCGGCCGAACGCGGCGCCCACGGCGCCCATGGCCGGAGCCGACAGGTCGTTGTAGGTGCCGTCGTAGCTCCGTGCGAGCCGCATGCCCTCGTCGATGGGATCGGGCACGGGCCGGGCCCTGGGCGGAGCCTCGCGGACCTCGGTGTCGAGCAGGTTGTCCCGGCGCAGCCTCTGCCGGAAGGCCATGAGGTTCAGCAGGCCGAGGCTCGTGGGCAGCCGGTGCCAGGGGACGAACCGGTTGAGGCCGCGGAAGGCGGCGCGCAACGGCACGCCCAGCACGGCGTTGCGGCGGGGCTCGACGTTGGCGAACCGGTGGCCCAGGCGGTGTGCGCTGCTGGCCTCGTAGGCGACCTTGCGCGCGCGGTTGAGGTTTCCCAGCGGCCGGAACTCCTCCGTCGTGTTCCACGGGTTGAACGCGAGCTCGTCGATCCGGGCCGCCGCCGCGCGCGCCCCGGCGGAGCCGATGTCGTGGCGCGGGACGGTCAGCGTGGCCACCCGCACGAGCGGCGTGTCCGCCTCCCGCCACTCGGCCGCACCGTCCTCGATGGGCGTCCGGCGGCCGTCCAGGTAGCGCTGGACGTACAGCTCGAAGACGACGTCACCCTCCGCGAGCCGCCGGGCGAGTTCGTGCTGCAGGAAGTCCGGGTCGCTGCCGGAGGGGTCGGGGGCCGGTGCAGCGCCCTCGGCGGGCCCCAGCTGATAGCGCACCGGCCCCGCGTCACCCCACAGGATGGCGCCGCGGCTCCAGTACGTCTCCAGCGCCAGGCTGCGCACCGTGCGGCTCGTACCCGCACGCACGTTTCGCCGCATGCGCGCGGCCGTGGACCACCCGACCGCGAGCGGCAGGGTGACGAACAGCGCGAAGGCCTTGCGCGGGGTCGAGTCGGCGCCCGCCATGGCCTTGGCGAACTCGACGAACTCCCGCGCGTTGCGCGCGTGCGAGACCGGATGGCTCGTCATCAGAAGATCGTGCGTTTCCCCGGCCGCTACGGCGATGCGCAGGGCCGCTCCCCGCATGTCGGGGGCGTGGTCGGACTGGCGGGCGCCGTTCGCGTTGGAGAGCCGTACGGTGACGGGGTACTCGGCGCCCGGCTGGGCGAAGCCGGTCCGTAGGTCGGGGGGCAGGTCGCGGAGGAAAGCCAGACGGGCCCCCTCCACGCCGAGGACAGCCTTGGCGTGGAACGTACGTGCGAGGTCGGCCGCGCCGCTGCGCTTCTTGGACTTGAGCTGGACCCGCATGAGCTCACGGGCGAGCCGCTCGAAGACGAGCCGTTCCGTCTCCGGGTCGCCGCCCACGTAGTGCTCGTACTGCCTGGTCTCGTCCATGTGTGCCTCTTGGCCAAGGCGCACCACCGCCGTCCGGGCGCGGGGGCCGGCGGACGAGGAGGTGACGCTGCACGGCTGCCCGGGACGGAGTCCGCGGGCACTGGGTTCACCACGTCAACCCTGACTCAGGCGGTGGGCCGCGTCGCGCGGAGCAACGCAGACGGGTGGCACCTCGTCCGCGCCGAGGCAGATACCACCGCGCGGGTCCCCGCGGGCGCCGTCAGCGGTGACGGCTCTCCGGCGACCCGTTCGGCCCGCTCCGGGTGCAGGAGCGGGACGCGTCGAGTCCTGGCAGACTGGTTCCGCAAGACCACACGGCAGAGCCGTCCGACACCGCACCCGCAGGCAGCCACGCGGGGGAGCGGACGAGGGAATGGCGATGAGGGTCTACGAAGCCATAGTCAAGGGCCTGGAAGACATCGGGGTACGGGCCGCCTTCGGCGGGGCCGGGGAGAACGCCGCCGGCCTGATGCTGACGCTGAAGCATTCGCAGCGGATCCGGCCGGTCATCACCCGGCACGAGCAGGCCGCCTCCTTCATGGCGTGCGGTCACGCCATGTACACGAACCAGTTGGGCTTCTGCTTCGCGACGGCGGGGCCCGGTGCGTTCAACCTGTTCTCCGGTCTCGCCGTGGCGATGTCCGACTCCTACCCCGTCCTCGCGGTCTCGGGATACGCCTCGAGGGACTGGCAGGGATGGGGCTCCCTCAACGAAACCTCGGGCCTGAACCGGACGCCCGACTCCCGGGCCATGTTCGCCGCCACGACGAAGAAGTCCTTCCTGCTCACCGACGCCGCCGACACCTGCGACGTGCTCGAGGAAGCGGTCAACACCGCCTTCGAGGGAAGGCCCGGGCCGGTGCACATCCACGTTCCCGAGGACCTCACGCACCGCGGCGTCGAGGTGACGGGCTTCCGGCACATCCGGCTCGACGTGGCCCCGGTCGTACCCGATCCCGCCCGCGTGCAGGAGATCGCCTCGGTGCTGGCCGACGCCCTCACACGGCACAAGCGCATCGTGGCGCTCGTCGGGTTCGGCGCGATCCGCAGCGGAGCGGGAGCGGAGGTCCGGCGCTTCATCGAACGGTTCCGGATTCCGCTGCTCACCACCCTGGACGGCAAGGGCATCGTCTCCGAGGGGCACCCGCTCTCGGTGGGAGTCTTCGCGGACAGCGGGCACGCGAGCGCGTGGAAGGCTTTCCGCGAGGCCGACGTCGTCCTGTGCGTCGGCAACTCGCTGAACCAGCACGCCACGTTCAACTACCGCGAGGACCTCTTCGAGAACAAGGTGCTGATCCATGTCAACATCTCCGAGACCGAGTTCCGCAAGGCCTACCGGCCCGACCACACCCTGCTCTCCGACGCGCGCCTCGCCCTGGCCGCGCTCTACGAGGCACTGGACGGACGGGTCGGCGACGTCCCGCCGGTCGACGTCGACGGCCGCGACTACGAAGCCCGCCACATCACGCACCTGACCGGAAGGATCCACCCGGGGGAGCTGGCCCAGGCGATCGGCAGGATGCTGCCCCCACGGGGCATCCTGCTCGCCGATGCGGGGGCCCACCTCGCCTGGCTCGGCTACTACGTCGAGCTGGAGGAGGGGCAGAACTTCCGCAAGGCCGGCTCCTTCGGTCCCATGGCCGGCCACGTCAACGGCGCCATCGGCGTGAAGGCCGCACACCCGGACCGCACCGTAGTCGTCGGATGCGGCGACGGGTGCTACTCGTTGTCCGGATTCGAGCTCATGACCGCCGTCGAGAACGACATCCCCGTCATCTGGGTCATCTTCGACGACCAGGAATTCAAGCTGATCAAACTCTTCCAGCTCGTCACCTACGGGGAGACGGGACTCGTGGAGTTCCAGAACCCAGACTTCGCCGCGTACGCGCAGGCGTGCGGTGCCGACGGCTACCGCGTCGAGACCCTGGAGGAGTTCGAGAAGGCGTTCCGTGACGCGCTCGCCTCAGGCCGGCCCTCCGTCATCGACGCCCGGATCACGCGGTGGGCCGTCCCCCACTACAGCCCCTCGCCCGACGGCGTGATCGCAGGCCTCGTCGAGACCATCGAGGCACGCCTGCGCGACTGACGGCGTGAAGGGACAGCACCATGAGCGACCCGCTGAACACCCGCAGCCGCGCCGGGCTCGAGGCCCTTGCGAAGCGCCCGCTGCTCACCTCGATCTGGCGCCGGCGCACCCACCGGGTCAGCCGCGGCAGCTCGGTCGAGGCCGGGTCGATGAGCTGGACCTCCACCGCAACGCGGACCCCGCTCACCGAGCTCGAGGAAGCCGTCCTCATCGCCGTCACGGGCTGCACCGGTCTGACCATGCCGGACCGCCCCTTCGCCGACCCCCGCGACGGCAAACCCATCATGGCCAAGCCGAACCTCAACATGGCCGGCCGGACCGCGGGCAGCCCCGACAACGCCCAGGGCACGCACTTCTTCCTGATCAACGACACCGGCACCTACTTCCTGCGCAAACTGCCCCCTCCGCCCGAGGGCAGCGCGGCGGCCTTCGACGCGGAGACCCTGTGCGCGCGCGCCGCCGAGGCGAAGGTGCAACTGCTCGACCACCGCATCGACGTACCGGAAGGCATGCGGGACTTCCCCGCCTACCTCGACTCGAACCGGTTCCTGTCGAACCTCCCGGGCACCACCGTCCTCTTCCCTGTAGTTGACCTGTCACGGCAGTACATCAACGGGCTGATGTACCTGCTGACCCAGCCCGAGGGGGCACGGCCGGCCATCGTCGACGACCGGAACCTCTACCGTTCGGCGGGCGTGCGCAAGTGGGTCGCGTCGGGTTTCCTGAACGAGGAGATCAAGCTGCCCCTGGGCTTCATCTGGGCCATGCGGACGCAGATCGAGGCCGACCTGCTGCTCCAGAACCTGATGCTCACCGTCGACGCCATGGGTCTCGGTGCCTGGATCCACGCCTCGATCGCCCCGTCGATCATGCTGGGCGACCCCAAGTTCCGGCCCGCCTACGGTCCCATGCTCGATTTCGACTGGACCACCCCACGGTGGCGTCCGGCGGACCTCCTGCGCTGGCAGGTGCCGCTCCCGCGTTACGCGGACCTGAGGGCGACCGCGGTCGGGCTGCGGCACGACGGTGAACACCTCATCAAGGCGATGTGCCCGCCCAACTACGCCACCATGAGCGAGGCGGTCGACGCCGTCGTGGCGGGCAAGTTCGGGCCGATGGGCATCTACTCCGACGAGGGGCTGTTCGCACGGATCTACCGCGGGGACTTCGGCCGCCAGTACCTGCACGAGGCCAGCGACTACTCCGCCGACGTCATCGCGTGCACACGGGACATCTGCACCTACATCTACGAGACGCACGGGCGGTTTCCCGCCCACTGCGACACGATCCACGTACCGGGCGTGTGGCTTCAGGCCCATCACCTCGAGGACCCCTACTACGAGCGGTACTTCCGCGACGGCCTGACCGAGGCCCACCGAACGCACGACGCCTACTGGCACGGTGAGGCGTGACACCCGGTGCGTGGTCCCCGGCCTCAGTCGATCCGCTGGCAGATGGCCACGGGCAGTTTCGGCGACCAGGTCTCGGTGTTGTAGTCGTAGGCCCGGGCGTAGCCGTTGTTCCCGGGGGCGCAGGGAGCGGAGATGTTCGTCTCCAGATAGGCGGCCCCGTCCGGGACGCCGGGATTGGTCTTCGCGAACACGTTGCCCTCGTATCTGATCTTGCCCGTGTTGTACTTGACGACCACGTAGACCTTGCCGCCGAGGGTGAAGTTGCCACCGCCGATCTTGAGATGACCTCGGTAGGTGTACTGGAACAGGTAAAGGCCCTCAGGGGCCTTGTCCAGACCGGCCGGGGCCGACTGGACCTGGGCGGGCAGCCCGGCGGGCGCCGCGTCCGCCGTCGCCACCGGCGCGACCCCGACGCCGACCACGGCCAGAGCGGTTGCGGTCACCGCGCAGCGGCGTGCCCAGCGCGATGCCGCAGGTGGGTACGTGTGCATGATTGCTCCTTGGGGTGATTCGGAAGCATTCGTTGGCATCAGGCCTGCCCGGCAGGGCGGCAGCACCGCTATCCGCACCTGCCGAAGGTGACCACGTAGGTCCCGGCCTGGCTCTGGTTGGCCCCGGCCCGGTCCGCCGCTCCGCCCCTGGACGCGGCTCCTATGTCGGTCACGGAGGCGTTGCGGATGATCTCGGCGTGGCCCTGAGTGCTGATGTTCAGCCACCAGTTGACGGCCGCCTTGGGGGTGCTGGCTCCGCCCCACCCGTTGTAGACGATCTCGTAGCCGTTCCACGAACCGCCGTTCGCGCAGTAGCCGGCGCCCCTGATGCGGCGCCCGATCTGATCGTTGGCGCTTCCGGAAACCTGCGGGTTCTGGTGCGGATTCCTCCCGTTGCCCCACCACTTCTGGGCCAGGGAGGCGTCCAGGTGCGAACGGGCCGCCGCCGTCAGCTCGGAGTTGAACGGGAGCTGCGAAAGCCCGAGGCGCGCGCGGGCCGGGGCGGCCGCGATCGGGGCGCCGGCCGCAGGAACGAGCGGAACCGACAGGGCGACCGCGGCTGCGAAGGAGACGACGGCTGTGCGCGTGGCATGCGGATTCTCATGGGAACTCCCTCCTCTCCCGCGTACCGGCACAGGAACAGGTCCGGAGCTGAGCGGGGACGGCAGGGGGCGCCATTTCCCATGGTGCGCCCCACCCGGCGCGTGTGCCACTCGGCCGCCGCTAGGCCGTGTCCTGCGGATCGGACGCGCCTCCCGACCCCGGGCGCTTGATGCGGAACCGTGCCGCGTGGGCGTGGCGTACTTCCGCGGCCTTGGTGCCGAGGTGGTGTCCGAGCGCCCGGTAGGCGTCGAACTGCGCGTGGTCGAACCACTGGTCGAAGGTGGCCTGGCGGGGGAAGGCCTTCTCCCGAAGTGCGTAACTGAGCAGTTCGTACGGCATGTCAGGGGTCAGACCGGCCTTCACGAAGATGATGGTCCCCTTGGTGCCGGCCGGTGTGCCGGGCGAGAACTGGACCGGCTCCGGGTACTCGATCGTGCCGCGCACCACGCAGGTCGCGGACAACCGTCCGTTCAGGGAGGCCATCGGCGTCTTGGGCGCGAGCGGTTTCGCGCTGCCGGGTACCAGGTCCAGCAGGTTCTGCCCCTCGTCGTCGAAGGTGATGGTCACGCCGAGGTCCTCGTAGGCGAGGGTGATCGCCTGCGCGAGGGTGGTCGCCAGGGGCGGCGAGTCCCCCGAGGCGTCGATGACGTAGACGGTCCGGCAGCGCAGCCGCAGCATCTCGACCAGACCGAGGTTGTCGAAGTGCCCGCCGTCGGTGCACAGCAGCAGGGGAGTGGTGTCCGAGTACCGGCCCACCAGCTCCTGGAGCTGGTAGCGCAGCCGCCGTACCCGGGGCAGCCGCGGCATGATCCGATCCGGCCCGTACGTCGCCAGTTCCGCGAGGTAGAGGGGGTTGGGCACCCAGGTGCCGAGTCGTACGTTGGACAGCGCGAGCAATCTCTCCATGAACATCGTCTGCGAGCCCATCGCGGAGGCGAAGGCCGCTCCGGACACGGCGACGGCGGACTGGACCGTCAGGTCGCGGCCGATCAGCGCCGGGGCCGTCTTCTGCAGCGTGCCGGTACGGACCCAGCCCGTGTCGGGTCCGCCGCAGTAGTCGGAGGCGAAGGTGAAGGGAACGGCGGGCCGGCCGGGCGCGGTGCGGTTGCGCAGTGAGACGGCCGCGGAGGCGGCGAAGATGACCTGGGGGAAGCCCTCCACCCGCTGCGCGTAGGGGTTGAGCGGGGTCGGCTCGTTGTTGTAGTCGTACGGCAGGGCGCCGACCGAGCCGTCCTTCAGCACCGCGCGGCGCACGGCGAAGGCGCCGGCCAACCGCTGCCGGTAGAACGGGTGCAGACTGAAGGTCGTCTGGTCGATCACGAGCGTCAGCACGATCAGGGCGATCGGCACCCCCCACTTCCACCCCACGTGCCAGCTGCCCGCGTAGACGGCGGCCCAGGACATGAGGGCGAGTCCGAAGAACGCGACCAGCAGGAGGACCAGCCAGCAGACCAGGGCCTTCACCCAGCTGCTGCCGACCTGTGTGACGAGGGAGGTGCCGCCCCTGGCGAACGGACTCGCCTGTTCACCGTCCGGCCTCAGCTTCTTGACGGTTTTGTGGACGGCGGTGAACCACGTGCCCACGGCGGTCGCCGCCGCGGTGATCGCGCCGAGCAGGGCCACTCCCGCCCCGCTGTCGTCCCAGTACCCGCCCTTGCCGGCCTTGTGAGCCAGAGCGGCGAAGAACCAGATCACCGAAGGCAGGACGATCGAGAGCACGGCCACCGCCAGTGCGAGGCCGGTGATCGTGTTCACCGTACTGCGCAGCCATGCGGGGCGGGACTTGTCGCTGCCGGCCCGTGCGAAGGCGTACCCCACGGACACCAGGCCGGCCAGGCCGAACAGGAGGAGGACGGGCTGCCAGGCGTTCGGGTACAGCTCCAGGGACGGGCCGGCCACCTTCCCCTGCGGCGCGAGGGGGTGCAGCTTCGTCAGCGGAACGTGCGCGTAGAAGTGGTGCAGGAACTGGCCCGCCACGGCGAAGACCAGCGCCAGCATGCCGAAGGAGACGGTCATCCCCCGCAGCACCGCCCCGGCGGCGTGCAGCTTCTCCTTCGGGGCGTCCGCCAGGTACTTCGCGTGCCGGCGGACGTGGTCCTCCTCCGGACTGCCCGGCGCGAACACGTCCGCGGGTACCGCGAGACCGGGCCCCACCGAAGGGCCCCCGTCCGGGGCCCGGAGCCGGGCTTCCGTCAGCGCCAGTTGGAAGGCCCCGGCGGTGTACCCGCCGCCGGACACCGAGACCAGGTACGTCGCCTTGAGCAGGTCCTCGCGCAGTGCCTGCAGCGCGCCGAGGGTGACGGAGGCCGACCTGATGCCGCCTCCGGAGACGCAGAAGCCGAGCTCCGCCGGCTGTCGGCCCGGCGGCTGGAACGCGCGGGTACGCCAGCGGGCCACCGCGCTGCCCTTCGGGTCCGGGGCCTGGGCCCCGTGTGGTTGTGCCCCTTTGTGCGCGGGGTCGTGCGCCGGGGCGGGGGCGGTCCACTCGGGCCGGGGTTCCCAGTCGTGGGGCGCGGCGGGCGGCAGGATCACGTCCGGATCGCTCCACTGGCTCTCCGTGCCTCCCACGAGCCGGTGGGCGTGGGCCACCACGGGGCGGGGACGGTCCTCCAGCGCGCTGTGCACGCAGGAGGGGTCCAGTACCCGGCGGCAGTAGAGGGTGACGACGATCAGGAGGGCCGCGGCCGCCAGTGGGACGACGAGCGCCCATTTCACCTGGGCGAAATGGGCCGCCCGCGTCAGATCCGGCACCGGGTCGGTGGCGAGCCGGTCCAGAGCCCTCCAGAGGAAGACGTTCTCCACGCAGTCCGCCACCACCGGCAGGATGGTGAGGATGAGGGCGCGCCGGGCCCACAGCCGTGTGAAGTCCCGGTAGAGGAAGAGGTGCCCGAGCCCGAAGGCCCCGGCCAGGGCTGCCGCGTACCCGGGAACGAACATGCGCCAGTCGAGCACGAGGCCGTCCTGGAACAGCCTGGCCCCTGTCGCTGTCCCTGTCCCGCCGCCTTCGGCGCCGTTCACGAGGGCGCGGGCCTCTTCGGCCGTCGTCGCGAACTGCAGGAGCAGCTCCCTGTCGCCCGAGGGCCTGTCAAGGAACGGCGGATCCACCGCGTACCAGATGATCATGCAGAGACCGGCGATGAGCCCGAACAGGCACAGCCCCACCGCCCAGCCCGGAATCTCTCGCAGCTTCACCTGCGTTGGAGCATTCGGCATGTGCGCAGAGTAGTCATCCGGGTCCGCTCAGGACGGCATTCGTCCCGGTGCGCGCCGTACGCGCAGCCGCACGGGACCCGCTCGGCCGCGACCTCGCCGCGCAGGAGAGCCCGCTGCCCGCTGTCAGCGGTCCACGGGTCCGGCCGCGCACACCGGTGCCGCCGAGTTGTCCGGCAGGTACGTGGAGCGTTCCGCCGGGGTGAGGTCGCGGTCGACGGCGGTGCAGATCTGCTTGATCGCGTCCGCGGGTCGGGGCAGGACGACGGGCAACAGCCGGACGGTCTTGTCCAGGCCGGCGGTGGCGATGGTGTCTCCGCCGGGGGAGAAGGCCACCGAAGTGACGCCCGCGGTGTGTACGGGCAGGAAGGCCCGGGCCGCCCCGGTGGCCGCGTCCCACAGTTCCACGATCCAGTCGCTGCCCCCGGTGGCGAGGGTGCGGCCGTCGGGGCTGAACGCGACCGAGTTCACCGAGTCGTTGTGTGCGATCAGCGTGGCCCGGGCGGCTCCGGTACGCGCGTCCCACAGCCGGGCGGTGCGGTCGGCGCTCGCGGTGGCGAGGGTGTTGCCGTCAGGGCTGAATGCCACGGACATCACCTGGTCGGCGTGGCCGGACAGGGTCCTGCGGACTTCACGGGTCTCCACGTCCCACAGGCGTGTCAGCCCGTCGGCGCAGGCGGCGGCGAGGGTGCGCCCGTCCGGGCTGAAGGCTACGGAGTACACCTGGTCCGACCGCCCGCTCATGACGGCGCGGGGCGTACGGGTGCGGACGTCCCAGAGGCGTACCGTCCCGTCGGACCCGGCCGAGGCGAGGGTGCGGCCGTCGGGGCTGAACACCACCGAATGCACCATGCCCGTGTGCCCGGCCAGCGCGCCGCGTCCGGTGCCGGAGGCGACGTCCCACAGCCGTACGCTCTGGTCGGTGCTGCCGGTGGCGAGCGTGTGGCCGTCGGGGCTGAACGCGACCGCCTGCACATCGGCGGTGTGCCCGGCCAGGGCCTTGCCGGGCCTGCCCGTGGCCGTGTCCCACAGCCGCGCGCCGTGGTCGTAGCTGCCGGTGGCCAGGGTGTGCCGGTCGGGACTGAACGCCACCGAGGACAGCCCGCCGGTGTGCCCCGCCAGGACCGTGCGCCTCGTGTCCGCGGACGTGTCCCAGAGCCTGACCGTGTTGTCCCGGCTACCGGTGGCGAGGGTGCTGCCGTCGGGACTGAACGCCACCGCGTAGACCATGTTGGCGTGACCGACCAGGGACCTGAGCGTCGCTCCGGTGTCGGGGTCCCACAGTCGCGCGCTGTGGTCGCCGCTGCCGGTGGCGACGGTGCGGCCGTCAGGGCTGAACGCCACCGAAAGCACCTCGCCGGCGTGCCCGACGAGCGTGGTGCGTGCGGCGCCGCCGTCCACGTCCCACAGCATCGCCGTCCCGTCGGTGCTGCCGCTGGCGAGGGTACGGCCGTCGCGGCTGAACACCACCGAGTACACCTGGCCGCTGTGGTCGGCCAGGGCCTTGCGGAACGCTCCGGTGTCCCCGTCCCACAGCCGCACGGAGGTGTCCCAGCTGCCGGTGGCGAGGGTGCGGCCGTCGGGGCTGAACGCCACCGAGTACACCTGGTCCTCGTGGCCGCCCAGCGTCCTTCGCGTCTCTCCGGTGGCCAGGTCCCACAGCCGCGCGGTGTGGTCGGCGCTCGCGGTGGCGAGGGTCTTGCCGTCGGGGCTGAACGCCACCGCATTCACCGTGGACGTGTGCCCGGTGAAGATCGCGCGGCTCTTCCCGGTGGCCGGGTCCCAGAGCCGCGCGCTGCGGTCGGCACCTGCCGTGGCGAGGGTGCGCCCGTCCGGACTGAACGCGACCGAGAACACGGTGTCGGTGTGGCTGGCGAGTTTGGTGCGGGTCTTTCCGGTCGCCACGTCCCACAACCGCACAGTGCCGTCGGAACTGCCGCTCGCGGCGCTGCTGCCGTCGGGGCTGAACGCCACCGAGGTCACCGCGCGTTGGTGCCCGGCCAGCCGCCGGTACACCGGCAGGGCGGCGGCGGACTGGAGGCTTTCGAAGGCCTCCGGCGTGGGGCTGGTGCGGTAGGCGCGGACGGCCAGCAGCGAGGCGAGCTCGGGGTTCGCGGTCATGACCAGATTGGACTGGACGGCGAGCTTCTGGGAGAGGGCCACTTGCCGTGCGGTGATGGCCGTCCTGCGCTGCCACAGGGCCCCGCCCGCGGCGGCGAGTGCCAGGACGAGCAGGCAGGCCAGGACGGTGTTGAGGCGTCTGCTGCGCCGGATCGCCGCGTGCTGGCGGTTCTTGCTGGCGGTGAGGAAAGCGGTGATGTCACCCGGCAGCCGGCGCTTGTTCGACCAGTCGAGGCCCTCTGCGAGGGCCGTTCCCGCGAGCAGGTCTCCCGGGTCGGTGCTCTGCGCCCAGCGGGCACGCCCTTCGCGGGTGTGGTCGAGCCATTCCTGGAAACGGTGGGCTTGGTCGACCCACTCGCGCAGCGTGCCCCAGTCGCGGATGAGCGCGTCGTGGACCAGCTCGGCCACCGGCTCCCCGGGGCGCGCGTCGGGCCGGTGACGGTCGTGCAGCGTCTGGGTGGCGATGATGCGATGGCGGGTGAGGGCGGCCAGCACATCGTCGACCACCGCGTCACCCCGGGGTGCCCCATGGGGGTCGGCAGACAGCTCGCGCAGCTCGGCGAGGGGAATCTGGGCCCGGATGGCGGGCACGTTGTGGCGGGGGTCGGCGGGGCGTACCAGGGAGGTCAGCATGCGCTGGACGGTGGGCAGCTGATCGGGGGGCAGCTGGTGCAGAGCGGTGTCGCACCATGTCGTCAGGCTTCCGGTGACCCCTCCGATGCGCCGGTAGGCCTCGTGGGTGAGGTACCCGTCGCTGCGCCGTTCCCACAGCTGGCTGAGCGTCAGCTCGAGCAGCGGGAGCATCGTCACGGGTGCCTGGCGGGCCGCGGTTCCCTCGGGCGTGGTGGCCAGCACGTCGCTGACGATCTGCTCGGGCAGCCCCGGCTGGAAGCGGACCCCGACATCCCGGGCGGGGAGGGTGACGATGTCGGTGAGGTCCTGCTGGGTCAGCGACCCCGGCACGTTCAGGAGGCCCGGCATCGCGGCGTCCAGGAGCCGTGGCTCCAGGGCGGCCAGCTGCGGGTAGAAGTCGTCGCGCATGATCAGGATCACAGCGAGGTCGGGGTGTTCCCCGACCGCCTCCGTGATCTGGTCCACGACCGCCGACCGGCGGTCGTGCGGGAAGTTGCCGACCGGCTGGGCGAGGAGTTCCTCGAACTGGTCGACGACCAGCACGATGCGGTGGTGGCGGGGTTCGGCCGCCAGTCTGCGGGTCACGGCCGCGCCGAGCCCGTCGGAGGCGGCCCCGGGCAGGCCCGCGCGTTCGAGCTCGGTCGGCAGGTCCCGCATCGGCCGGGCCAGGACGGGGAGCCAGCGGTCGCTGCCCGGCAGCTCGCCCAGGCTCAGCGCGCGCAGGACACCGGCCCGGACCAGCGAGGATTTGCCCGAACCGGACGGCCCGAGCAGGAGCGTCAGCCGCTGCTGTCGGGCCAAGTTCGCCAGTACCTGCCGCACCGCCTCCTGCCGTCCCTGGAACCACTGCGCGTGCTCCTCGGTGAACGGCTCCAGCCCCCGGTACGGACAGACCTCCCGCTCGGCCAGTTGCGGCCACACCTCGCGCAGCACCTGCGTGGGTGTGGCGTAGGCGATGCCCTGCCCCCTGTGGTGCGCGTCGGGTGCGGTGATCTCGGTCAGCATGCCGATGACCAGGCCGGTCTCCTCGTCGAGGACCGGCCCGCCGCTGAAGCCGGTGGTGAGGTCGTTGGCCGCCGTGAGCTGCAGATGGGCGCCCCTGCTCCGGGTGGCCGCCAGGAGGTCGCCCGCGACCCCGTAGCCGAAGTGGCCCTCCGGCGAAGCCTGGGACGGGAAGCCGAACGAGCCCACCTGGTGACCCCGGCAGCCCTCGGCGGAGCCCAACGGGAGCGGCGCCACGCCCACCGGGGCAGCGGTCAGCCGGATGACGGCCACGTCGTCCCCGTCCGGGGCACGCCACGCCTCCTCGAGGACGCGCCCCACCACGTCGGGCTCGCCCTTCGCGTGGGGAAAGCCCAGCCGCACCTCGTCACCGGGCCCCGCTCCCGCGGCCTGGACCACGTGCGCACACGTGACGAGGAGGTCCGCGGCCACCAGGAACCCCGCCCCCGCCGCCCTTCCGCCCGGTACCAGGACCTGGGCCACGGCGGGCGGCAGTCCCGGCGTACGGGTGCGCTCCGGTCCCGGCGGCGGGGTGTCCGAGCCGTCCGCGCCAGTCATCGCGGTCGTTCGGGCGCAGTGTCGGAACGGCTGGGAGCGCTGTCCTTCCACGCCATGGTCACCGTGAGATGGCAGCCCGCACCGGTCTTGGTGATCACGGCCCCGGCGGCGACCGAGAGGTCGATGCCGAACTGGACCGTGATGTCGTCGGGCCGGGCCTTGCGCAACTGGTCCAGGGCAACGCGCGCCGCCTCCGTGACCGGACCGAGCGCCTCTTGCAGCGTCTGCGGAAGGTCGTGGATGGCATCGCTGATACGGCCGGCCTTCACCGGGCCCTCGGTCGTGTCCAGAGCCTCGATCAGGACGTAGCCGCCGCCTTCCAGCGGCCGAGCGAGAGGTGTCACGACTCCTCCTCCGTCCGTCCTGCACGGCGACGACCCGTCCGGGCCCGCACAACAGGATCCCGGCCAGCGTCACAGGGGCGGGCTCCCGTCGCACGGCACGGGGGGCCGTCCGCGTGAGGAGCCGGAGAGCCCGGTGGCCACCTACCTCCGCCCTCGTCGAGTCGGGGTACGGGCCCGCTACGCCGCGGGGACCCGCGACCCGGCCCGGGTGTGCCGGGTCCGCACAGGTCACGCTCATCACGCGGGTGATGACGTTCCTCGTGGCCGTCGTCGCGGTCGCCGCGATGTTGCTCGCCTTCCCGGCCTTCCGCGCGTTCGGGACGTCCCTGCTCGCCTCCGCGGGGATCAACTGCATCGTGGCCGGAATCGCGGCCCGGTCCACCCTCGTAACCTCTTCGCGGCCGGATCACCATGTCCGTCTCGTACTTCACGACCCGCCGGTTCGAGAACTGGTCCCGTGGTGGCGTGCAGATGACCGGCACGGTCTTCCTCCACTGCGACCACGGCGCGCCCTTGTCGACGTCACAGGGCGACAAGGTCCACGAGCTCTTGCACGGCTGCCGGGAGTGGGATGGCCGCGGCTGGACCTTGCCATCACGGACAGGACGCCGTCCAGCATCGTGGTGCGGGTCATCGTCACGGCCAAGGACGCCGACGACCTGTGGACCGTGCGTTGCGCGGTACGGGAGCAACTCGTCGCCTGGCTCGCGGAGAAGCACCCGGACGCCCTGCAGCGCGTCGTACCGAGCCTGGTGCCGGGAGCGGAAGACGCGGCAGCCGAACAGGGTCGGTGAGACAACTCCCCTGCAATCAGGGCCCGTACGGTGCCGGGGGAAGACGCAGGGCACGCGCGGGTTATGACCGTACACAAGACAAGCGTCCTCGTCCTGGACTGCGCCGAACCCGAGCCCTTGGCCCGCTTCTACGCCGCACCGCTCGGAGCCAACGCCGGTCCGGGCCCAGGAGGTGGGGAGATGTACCTCCTTACCGGAAGCTCCGGCGTGGTGCTCGGGGTCCGCCGCGATCCGGACCACGCGCCGCGGAGCTGGCCGACGCCGGAGAGCTCCCAGCAGGTGCATCTGCGCATCCTGGCCGCGGCGGACTCCCTCGACGAAGCCGAGCGCGAGGCCAGGCCGTGGCCCTCGGGGCCCGACCGGTGTCGGCCGAGGATGACGGCAGCCGCCTGGACGACCGTAAGACGCCGCGACGCTTCACCGACGCGGCGGGACACTCCTTTGTCCTCGCGGCCGTCGGGGAGCATTCCGCCTCGCACGCCACCGCCGGGTGATCCGCTGCTCTGCCTCAGCCCCGGCATGGGCCGGCCGCGTGTCACGTCCGGAACAGGGGTCCGCCCGCTTCCTGCAGTCCCTTCGGGCCCGGGCCGGCCGCTCGGCTCGGCTCCGGTGATTCCGGTGTTCCAGTGTTCCGGTTTCAGACGCCGCCCTCGATGAGTGACCAGCCCGAGGAGACCTTGGGGAGCGAGCCGACGTTGGCATAGTTCCCGTTGGCGAGCGTCGAGATCCAGGCGGTCCCGTCGTTCTTGTAGAAGAACAGGCTGTCCGACGTACGGCCCACCTTGTCCCAGATGCCGGAGGTGCCGATCTCGCGGAAGGCGATGCCCGCGCCGTCGGTCGCCCTGGACACCTGGAACTCCAAGTGTCCGCCCACCCTCGACAAGGACAGTAGGGAGTCCTTGGTCGCCGTCAGACTCCCCAGGTAGTCGGTTCTCGGGATGCTGCCCCTGTCCGTGTAGACGCCGTCCTTCAGGCTGCCGTAGCCCACGTTGCTCCAGGCAGAGAGGCCCGACCCGTGCCGGGCCGCGGACACCAGCGTGTCGCACGAGGCGGCCATGGTCCCCCAGCCCGTGCTGAAGTTGTCGTACGCCCGCACCTCGCGGTACACGCCGTCCTTGAGGGTGCCTGTGACGCCGCGGCCGGTGTTCCCGTTGTAGAACAGCACGGAGTCGCCGGACGCCTCGACGAAGGTCCAGCCGGTCGAGAAGTCGTCGAACGTCTGGTTGCGGGTGTACCCCCCATCCTCGAAGCTGCCGACCTCCCCTTCCCCGGTGTTCTTGTTGTACAGCACCAGAGAGTCGCGACTGGCCGCGGCGTGCGTGTAGCCGGCCGGGAGGTCGAACGCCGACTTGTACTGCCAGTTGCCGTCTGAGAGGGTGCCGGTGCCGGCTTCGCCGCTCCCGGCCTTGTAGAACAGGATGGAGCTGCTCGGCGTCGTCCGGTTGCAAAAGCGCGAGGCCGCGGATGCGGGCGTCACCGGACCGACCAGTAGGACGGCCGTCACGGAAGTGGCAGCGGCAAGAGCAACTGCCAGGGCTTTCCTCATCGGTTCTCCCCATTTCCTTGCACATGTGCGCGTGCAGCACCAGGGCGGGTGCGGGAGGCCATCCGGGCGCGCCGGAACTCTCGGCGCCGCAGCCGTGCACGATCTGAAGAAGGACACCCCTACGCGCGTCCGGCCCGCTCCCCGAAGCCGGCCCGGCGCCGCTGTCGAGCTCGTTCCACGCTCGTGCAGAGCCGTCCAATTCCATCGTGCGCCGCCCACACCCGCGCCGCATCTCGGCTCTTCGAAGGCGATTCGGATCGAGTCTCAGCCGCATCAGCGCACGATGCCGAGCAGTCCTCGACCCCGGAGGAGGGGCGTGCGCTGGCTCTCACGCTGGCCCGCCAGACCATCCAGCCGGACCCGGACATTCTCAACGGCGGGAGGCCGGACTACTCCACGCCGGACGGCCTCGTCGCTGCCGCTGATGTGGTCGCCGTCGAGTTCCCGCCCCCAGCGACCAGGCCGGCAGCGCCGCCCACACGGCCCAGGATCCCGCCCGGGCCCGGTTGCGCCGCGCTGCCCGAGCTGGGGACACCCGCCCGCAGGCGCCTCGCTGTACACGGTGAACGCGAAGACCAGACGTGGAGCCAATGCTCTGCTTCACCTGGCGGGCGTCGGGCTGGAAGTCACGCCGGGTGCCCCAGGCGCGACGTCCGAGACAGCGCTGAACCGGAGCAGAGCCGGCGGCTCGTCCCCGGACCTTCCGGTCGGCTTGGTGGCAGCGCTGGTGGAGCACGCGGGCGGGGGAGTGGCCCACGGTCAGCAAGTCCGCCGTAGGCACAGCGAAGTCCCTTGCCAATCAAACGACATGCAGAACTCTCAGCGCACCCAACTGCATGTGGATTGGGCACCGGGTGGCGCCTGCCGTGCCGGACCGAACCACCGACGTCACCACCCTGCGGACCATCGCGCGCACGTACGCCCGCCCGGTCGTGGGCAGCGCGCTCGCCCCCCGCACAGCGCCTTGCCCACCGCATGACTGACGGCGAACACCACGGCGGCGAGCGTTTCCGACATGGGCTGCCCACCAAGTGGCGACCGGGCGACAGACTGGCGGCGACTTCCACGACACGAACACCCGCGCGGCCCGGGCCGCGGGATCGGGTGGGCCGCGAGCCTCCTTCGTACGGCCCACTCCGTGGCGCGGCATGGGCGGGAGTGCCGGATGCTGGCCGTGATCCCTGGTGAGCGCGCGCGAGCAACAGAGGAGGCATCGTGACACCGCAGACCCGAATTCCGCTGGAGGGCGGGGCTTGCGTGCTGCTGGAGGGGGCGGTCGGCCTCGAGGGGCCCGTGAAGGCCAGCGCCACCTGCCATCTGCAGGTGGTCACGTTCTGGCGCAGCGGCCATGCGTAGCGCCGGGCGACGGGCCCAGCAGGAGACTCCGTCGGAGCTGCCCACCGCGGTGGCGCAGATCCTCGCGCCGGACGGAAGCGTGGCGGGGGCGGGCTTCCTCGTGGCCGAGGACGTGCTGGTCACGTGTGCTCACGTCGTCCAGGCCGCCGGAAGCGGGCCGGGTGACCGGGTGGCGCTGGCCTTCCCCCGTGCGGCCGGGGCAGACGGGCTGGAGGGGGAGGTAATCCCTGAACTGTGGCGCGCGCCCGAGGACGAGGACATCGCCTTCGTCCGGCTGTCCGGTACGCCGACGGGCATGAGGGTGCTGCCGCTGGGCTCCGCCGAGGGCCGTCGCGGCCATGGGGTGCGGTCGTTCGGCTATCCGGCGCAGGCGCTGCGCGAGGGGCACCTGGGTTTCGGAAAGGTGGGCGATGTGCTGCCGCCCGCGGGGCGCGCCGGGGCGCGTCTTCAGCTGACCGACGCCAACGACATCACCACCGGGTTCAGCGGCGGGCCCGTCCTCGACGAGGAGACGGGCCTGGTCATCGGTATGCTCACCGAGATCACGGCGTCCGATGCGTTCGCCCGGGGGCAGGGCATCGCCTACGTCGCGCCGACGCAGGTGCTGCGGGCCGTCATGCCGGAGCTGGCCCTGCGGGTTGAGTGTCCGTACCGGGGGCTGGAGCCGTTCACCGCGGAGCACGCCGACTGGTTCGAGGGGCGCAAGGAGGCTGTGGAGCAGGTGCTGGCCGGCCTCGGCAGCCACCGGCTGACGCTGCTGCTCGGGCCGTCCGGGTCGGGCAAGTCGTCGCTGATCCAGGCCGGGGTGTTGCCGGCGTTGGAGCGGGGCGAGGTGCCGGGAAGCGACGGATGGCTGCAGGTGTCGGCCCGGCCCCGGCAGGATCTACTGGCGGAGTTCGAGCGGGTCGGGCTGCCGGGGGCGCGCCGTGACGGGATCGGGACGGCAGCCGGCCGACGGTTGCGGAGTGAGCCCGGCCACCACCGAATTCTGCTGGTCGTCGATCAGTTCGAGGAGCTGCTACTGCATGGCGCCGACGGCCGGATGGAGGAGTTCCTGGCCGCTGTCGACGACATCACCCAGGGCGCCGACACGGTCACCGCCCTCAGCGTGATTCTGATCATGCGCGACGACTTCTACCCCCAACTTGCTGCACTGGCGCCCAAGTTGCTGGAAGCCGCCACCCCCGGGGTCCTCAACATACCGGGCACGCTGAGCCGAAGGGACCTCCACGAGATCATCGTGCTGCCCGCCGAGAACGCGGGACTGCGCTTCCAGCCCGGGCTGTCCGAGCAGATCATCGGCGACGTCCTGGCGAGTAGCCCGGATCCTGCGGCCGCCCGCCGGGCACCGGTCACCGTACTGCCCCTGCTCGAGATGACGCTCAAACAACTGTGGCTGCGGCGGCACGACGGCTACCTCACCCACGAGGCGTACCGGCGGATCGGAGCGGTCAGCGGAAGCCTGACGACATGGTGTGACACCGCCCTCGAGGAGCTCTCCACGGGCCGGCGACGCATCGCGCAGCACGTCCTCACGTCCCTGGTCCAGCCCGCTGACCGCAACCGCCGTACCCCCGCCGTCCGTGCACAGGTCCCGCTCGACGAACTGCGCGACCTGGCAGCCGGCCCCGACGGCGCGCCCGGCAACGACTTCGACGAGGTGATCGCCGCTCTCACGGGCCATCGCCTCATCACCACGCAGACGCTCCGCGACCCGGATCGGCCCGGTGCCCCGCCGGGCGCACCAGTGGCGGAGCTGATCCATGACGCGCTCATCCGTGATTGGGGTCGGCTACGGGAGTGGGTCGAGGAGGATCACCTGTTCCAGGAGTGGCTCAACCGCACTTGGGAGCGGCAGCGCGACTGGGCGGAGAAGAGGGATCCGGCCGATCTGCTCGCGGGGGCGGCCCTCGCGGAAGGCTCCAAGCTGTCACGGGACCGGGGCATGCCCGAAGACATCGCGGCCTTCCTCTCCGCCAGCCGCAAACGTCAACAGACCCTGGCCCGGCGGCGCAGAGACCTGATCGCCGTCCTGGCCACGCTGTTGGGGCTGGCGCTGATCGCCGCGGGGATCGCGGTGCTGCAGTGGCGCACGGCGGTGGACGAACGGCAGGCGGCGCTGTCCCGGCAGCTCGCCACGCAGTCCCGGACGCTCCTCGACGTGAGCCCCGACCTCTCCTCCCTGCTGGCCGTACAGGCGTACCGCGTTGGCCACACGCCCGAGGCCCTGGCAAGTCTGCGGACCGTCGCGTCCCTCCCGGCGTATCGGCGTCTGCCCGGGCACACCGGCAGTGTGGACGGGGTGGCGTTCAGCCCCGACGGCGGCACCCTGGCCACCGGAAGCGCCGACGGCACGGCACGGCTGTGGGACACCGCCACCGGCACGACCCGAGCCACCCTCCGCGGGCACCCCGACGTGGTGACTTCGGTGGCGTTCAGCCCCGACGGCGGCACCCTCGCCACGGCAAGCGCGGACGGCGCACGGCTGTGGGACACAGCCACGGGCAAGGCCCGCGCCACGCTGCCGGCGAGCACCGGCGGCGTGTTCTCGCTGGCGTTCAGCCCCGACGGCAGCACTCTCGCCACCGCCGGCCGGGACGGCACCACCCAGCTGTGGAACATCGCCTCCCGCGCGGTCCGCACCACGCTCGCCGGGCACGGCTCGACGGTGTTCTCCGTGGCGTTCAGCCCCGACGGCAGCACCGTCGCCACGGCCAACGCGGACCACACAGGACAGCTGTGGGACGCGGAAACGGGCACACCCCGCACCACGTTGTCCGGGCACACCGGCGCGGTCTACGCGATCGCGTTCAGCCCCGACGGCCACGCGCTCGCCACCGGCAGCGACGACGGCACCATGAAGGTCTGGAATGCCGCCACCGGTAAGGCGCGCAGCTCCTTGGACGTGGCCATCGGCGCGGTAACGGCCGTGGCGTTCAGCCCCGACGGCAGCACCCTGGCCATCGGCAGCATCAACCGCCTCCTGCGGCTGTGGGACGTGGCCACGGGGGCGATCAGCGGAACGCTGATCGGTCATACCGACACGGTGCAATCGGTGGCGTTCAGTTCTGACGGCCACGCCCTCGCCAGCGCGAGCGGCGACAAGACCGTACGCCTGTGGGACCTCACCCCTCGCGACGGCCGGCCCCTGGTCGGGCACACCGGCCTCGTCCACGGCGTGGCCTTCAGCCCCGACGGAGCCACCATCGCCAGCGCCGGAGCGGACAAGACCGTACGCCTGTGGGACGTCACCACGGGCAAGACCCGTAGGGTCCTGACCGGACATGATGATCAGGTCCTCAAGGTGGTCTTCAGCCCTGACGGCCGCACGCTCGCCACCTCCAGTAGCGACACCACCGTAAGGCTGTGGGACGTCACCACCGGCAAGATCCGCACCGTTCTCAGGGACCCCTCCCAACTCGTCTCGGTGGCGTTCAGCCCCAACGGCAGTACCCTCGCCACCGGCAGTGCCGACGGCACAGTGAAGCTCTGGGACGGCGGCTCCGCCAGGCCGCGCGCCACCCTCTCCGGACACACCGGCTACGTGGGCACGGTGGCGTTCAGCCCCGACAGCCGCACGCTTGCCAGCGGGAGCGCCGACGAGAGCGTACGGCTGTGGGACGTCGCCACCGGCATGGCCCGCTTCACCAGCCGTACCTCGGACTATGTGCACAGTGTGGTGTTCAGCCCCGATGGCCGCACGCTCGCCGCTGCCATCGGTGACTACAGCGTGCGCTTGTCGGAGGCCTCCACGGGGAAGACCCGGACCACCCTGGCCGGGCGGACCAGTCAGGCGGCGTCGTTGGCGTTCAGCCCCGACGGCCGCACCCTTGCCACCGCCGACTTGGACTGGACCACGGGACTGTGGGATGCCGACTCCGGCGAGAACCGCGTCACTCTGATCGGGCAGCACGCCGACGAGCTCACATCGGTGGCGTTCAGCCCCGACGGCCGTACGCTCGCCTCGGGCAGCGGTGACAAGACGGTGCATCTTTGGCATGTGAGCTTGCCCGCACCGTCCGAAGCGATCCAGAGGATCTGTCGTGCCGTCAACCGGGACCTGGACGCGCAAGAACGCACCGCGTATCTCCCGGGCAAGCCCTCTGGCGCCGTCTGCCCCACCCGCCGCTAGGGGTGGACCCGGCGGAGCCTGCCCCCAGCAGGGACACTCAACGCAAGCGGATTCAAGAAGTGGCGGCGCGGACCGAGCCGGTGCTCGGGCCGGCGGAGTCGGCGAGGAAGCAGCTGATCTCCCGGTCGCCGTCGGCCCAGTTGTCAGGCCGCGGATAGTAGTAATACCCACGCATCGTGTCCGGGAGCTCCGGGTCGGCACCTATGTAGTCGAAGAGCTCTCTGCCCCTGCACTTCTCGTCGGCAGTGGCGATGACCTTCGTCTCGCCCGGGTACGGCCCGCCGGGCAAGGTGACGACGGCGAACACCTCCGACTGGTGCGGTTCCTCACAGGGCACGATGTCCACCGACAAGGGCGCCGGGGCTTCGGCCTTTATCTCGGCCCCGGTGTTGAAGCAGTCCCCCACCTCGATGTCGTCCGTGTCGGCGGCGGCGAAGGCCTGGCCGGTCCCGGGAGCTCCGAGGAAGAGTGCGAACATCAGCGCTACGCCGTGGACAGCACGAGAACGCGGTGTTCGGGGAAGTCTGGACATACGCGCGGCTCTCCTCGTATTGGTCGTGAGACGCGGCGATCGATCCCCTTCCACGCTACGCCGAGACGGCCGGCCGGGCCATGCCACGCGGAGGGGCGGCGACAGCCCCCCGGATTTCTGCGGATGATGGTCGGTGCTGGTTCTTCAGTGGTTTGGCTTTAACGCTCTGTTCGAATCAGACCGCTAAAGCCAACCGACGTGATGCAGGGCCAGATCTCCGGCTTCACGGTGGAGAGCGGGCAGCGCGCTGAAGGGCAAGAGACCCCTGCGCGTGTCCGCTGCGGGTCCTGCGATGCTGGCCACGAGCAGCGACGCGAAGTTCACGATCTTCCATGCCGCCACGGGTTCCGTCCTGGCTACGGCCGCCAACTCCGGGAAGATGTCCGGGTCGTGGAACTGCCGGTACGACGAACAGCCCCTCGTACTGTGCGCGCCCGAGTCCGGCGCTGGGACGGCCACCAGCATTGTCGTCATCCGCGCCTCGAACGCGCTAAAGCTGTGACAGCTGCCGGACGGCTGATCCCCCGTGTTACAGCCTCCTGGCCCGGTGCGACGTGGCGGCGGACGACGGTCTTGGTGCGGTCGTAGACGATCGACATCGGCACGCCGTCGAAGTGGGCGAACACCTGGCGGTGGCAGTCGAAGAAGGTGGCGAGGTCCTGGCTGGTGGTGGAGCAGCAGAACGGTCCCGCGAGTAGGACAAGGCCATGTGGAACGAGTAGACCTTCGGGATCCCGACGTGGGCGAGGATCCTGCCCTCGTCTCCCCAGTCGACCTGGGCCTGTGGTCCAGGAACGACCTCGAACCGGCGGTGCAGGCCAGCCAGCTCGCCGGGAGTGATGCCCCGTTCCTCCGCGATACGCGGCCGGGCTTCCGGCATATAGGGCTTCACGCGCTGGGTAGTTGCCAGTGAAGCCGTACTCAGCCGGGGGGCCTGCTGGCGTTACGCCAGAGGCTGAGAACTGGATCAAGCGGGAGAACGGCCCGCCGCCGAGCCGCACCATCGCCTATCCGTACCTCCCGTGGCCGGCTGAGGCCGAGGCGGGATGCTGGCGGTTGCCTGGGTGAGGCGTTCTCGCGTTCCTCGGAGCGCTTGTTGTCGGCGGCGATCAGCATGCCGAAGACCGGCTTGCCCTCCAGGGCGCTGAAGGTGCGCCGGAAATCCGTGGACCGTAGGCTGGGGGCGGGGGAGCCTTGGCCTTCGGCCATGGCGGGCCATTCCCGGGCGCGTACGGTGCGGGCGTAGCAGACGGCACCGGCCTGTACCTGTGCCCGCTGGGTTTCGGGCGCGTACTCGGCTGTCTCCACGAGCTGGTCCAGGGCGCGGGCCTCGCCGCGGGAGGCGACTTCGGCGGACGCAGGAACCGTTGGCCGGTGCGGAATCTTTCGCTCGCCTTCGCACGGGGGACGCGCCTTGAGCCATTGAGCGGCGGCACCGCCGGCCGGTGCAGGTACGCCGCGCTGAGACAGGGGTGCGGGTGACCAACCGCTCCAGGCCGGGATCGGGGAGGTCTGCGCTTGACGCCTCTGGTCGGCGGCCCGCTGCGGGGAGAGGCGGAGGCGTCGGTTGCGAAGTCGGGGACGATCTCCCGGAGCTTCCCTGGCGACCGGGCGGCACAAGGGGCCAATAGGGGCTTTCCGCCTGGGTTGAATCACGAATCCATAACTGGGGGTTCGTCAACAGTCATATACCAGTGGCGACTTGGTCCCCTCGCCTATCCTCCCTTCACCGCGGTGGTGCACCGTCGAGCCGGATGACTGGGGGTCGTGGTGACGCTGTACGGACGGGCGGCGGTGCTCAAGGTCGTGGTGCCCTCGTTAGTGGGACTTGAGCTGGAGGGGGCCACCCGGCTGCGCATCCCGGGCGGGAGTCCGCTGCTGATCGAATGCGGCGGTGGGCGGCGCACCGGCAAGACCGCCCTCCTGAAGGAGCTGTCGGAGCGGTACGCGCAGCGCGTACCGCAGGCGTACGCGGATCTCGCGGCAGAGGACTTCGGACAGCCGGGGCTCGTTCCCTTGGCCGACGGCGCCACCGCGAACGCGTCGCGCACCTCCGATCTGCTCTTCTACCTGATGGACAGGCTGAGCCAGAAGCCGAACGGCTTCGGCGGGAAACTGTCCTTTCCCCGGCTCACCCAGGGGCTGCTCGCGGTCACCACCTGGCAGGCCGTCCAGCCCGCCGAACTGGTGGCCGCCCGCCGCCGTCTCGCGGGCCTGCTCCGGGAGAGCCAGCCCGACCTCCAGGAGCGCAACGACCGGGTGGCGGGGTGGATCACGCAGGTCGCCGAGGGCATCGGCGCCGCGGGGGGCTGCCGCCCGGGGTGAACGAGCTGGTGGCGCCGCTCGCCGACATCGTCACCACCGAGCTGCTCGGCCCCCGCGCCAACAAGCAGGGCCTCGGCTGGTGGGCCGGGCGGCGGATGGCCCCCCAGGGCGACGGGCACGCCCAGCTGACAGAGCTGGCCATGCGCTTCCGCGGCGACCCGGACGACCGCCGTCTCGCGGAGCGGCACCTGCTGGCCGCCCTCCTGGAGGACATGGCCGACCACTACACCTGGGTGCGCGTGAAGAACCGGGTGCCGCGCCCACTGCTGCTCCTGGACAACGTGCACACCCCGCTGGGTCGGGCGGTCATGGACGCGCTGACCCGCGTCTGGCACGACGAGCCCGTCCGGACGCGCCCCGGCGTCGTCGTGACGGCCCTCGCGGCGGAGCCGGCCGTCCCCGGCCCCGAGAACACCGCCCCGTCGACGAGGAGCGCGGCGGGCCCGTTCTGGCGGCAGGGCCGGCCGGAGACCGCGGCCGGCTGGGTGCTGCGGCTGCCGCTGGCACAGCTCGGCCTCGACGAGGTCAAGGAGATGTTCGGTACGGATCGGCCGGAGCCCGGCACCGCCCAGTTGATCCACCGGCTGAGCGCCGGACGGGCCGGGATCGCCCACACCCTGGTGCAGGCTGTCCGGCAGCGGATCCGCCTCTGGGAGCCCCTCGACCTGCGCGCCCTGCTCGACCTGCCGCTCGGCACCGAGCCGGGGCCGCCCGTGCACGAAGGGCTGCTCCGGCTTCTGGTCCCCCACGACGTCGCCCGGCTGCGCCTGGCCCACTACGCTCCGGCTCTCGACGACACGGCCGCCCACCAGCTCAGCGTCCACTACCCGCCCGGTGACCCCGGCGGCGTACCCGTACAGGAGACCAAGACCCTGTTGCGGAACGACTGCTGGGGCCGTCACCCCTGGCCGGGTACCGAGGGGCCGTTCGTCGGCGATCCCACCTTGCGCGCCCTGCTCGTGCACGACCTGCGCATCCGCGCCAGGCAGACGCCCGGGGCCGAGCGGTGGAAGAACATCCACCTGCTGCTGCGCTCCCTGTACGCCCCGGACACCCGGGGCACCGCCGCCGGGCTGCACGACGTTCGCTATCTGCACCACTCGCTCGCGATCGTGGACACGGACGTCGTCGTCCGCGCCCTGCACCGCCGCTTCGCCGAGCAGGACGCGTCCACGTGGCTCGCTGCCCTCAACCTGGTCTGTGGTGCGCCGCACCCACCGGAGAACCTGGCCACGCCGACCGTGGTGCCCGTGACCTGCCCGGCGTGCGCGGTCGAGAACGACCCCGTGCACCAGGCCGTCAAGCTCCTCGTGCTCAGCCTGTGGGAGCAGTCGCACCCGCTCGCGCCACCCGACCCGGAGAAGACCAGCAGCGTCCGGCTGCAGCTGCTCACTCTGGCCCAGAACAGCGCCGCCGTACCCCAGCGGGTCTTCTTCCAGGCGCACGAGGAGTGGCCGCAGCTCCTGAACCGCTGGGTCCAGGCGCCCGACTTGCCGACCTACGGAGAGCCCCGCACATGAAACTCTGGCCCGACGGACCCTTGTACCGCGCCCTGTTGATCGCCGCCGCCGCCGTCGTGCTGGGAGTCGGTGGCTACCTCGCCTACGACCAGTGGTTCAGCGACGACCCGGCCTGCGCCACCGGCGTCGTGGAACGCGGCCCCCGGCGCGAGTGTGTCGGCGTCACCGACGGCAGCTACGTCTTCTCCAAGCCGCTGGAACAGGTCACCGACCGCATCAAGGCCGAGAACGACAGCCTCGCCGGCAAGTCCCCGGCCACCGTCGCCCTGATGATCCCCATGATCTCCGACACCGCCGCCGAGCAGCGGGAGTACGTCGAGCAGGTGCAGGGGGCCTATCTGGCCCAGTACCGCGCCAACCACGACGCCAACAACAAGCAGCCGCCCATCCGGCTGGTGCTCGCCAACCCCGGCCGGGGCTACAAGGAGTGGCGGACGGTCGCCGACCAGCTGGTGCGGGCCGCGGCCGACAAGAAGGAGAACCTGCGGGCCGTCGCGGGCATCAACATCAGCATCACCGAGACCGAGCAGGCCGTCCGCTACCTCACCAAGGACAAGGGCATCCCGGTCGTCGCGGGCCCCATGACCGCGGACGACATCAAGAACACCGCGGCCGACCCGCACGGCTACCCGGGCCTGGCCCGCATCGCCCCCAGCAACACCGACCAGGCCGACGCACTCGCCTCGTACGGGTCGGACATCAAGCCCGTCGAGACGATGGTGGTCGAGGACATCCGCGAGGGTGACAACTACCTGACCACCCTGCGTCAGACCTTCGAGAAGCTCGCCATGGGAGCGCCCAACGCCCCGGAGACCTTCCGTTCGCCGCCGGACTTCAACGACGAGGGCAACCTCGCCAACGACTTCCATCAGATGGTGCCGGACATCTGCGCCTCCGCCGCGAAGACCATCTACTTCGCCGGTCGGCCGGTGCAACTGCGGCAGTTCCTCGTCGAGTTGGGCAATCGGACCTGCAACAAGCCCTACACCGTCATCAGCGGCTCACACGCCTCCACACTGACGGTCGACGAGAAGTTCGCTGGCCAGTGGGGCGCCTTCACCAAGGGTGCCGGCATCACCTTGCGCTACACGGCCCTGGCCCACCCGGATGCCTGGGGGGAGAAGAGCACCGAGGCCACCGGCGGTTCCAAGGCTGCGCTGAAGGAGCTGTCCGACCTGCTGCAGAAGCTCTCCACCAAGGAGGCCGACTCGATCGGCCCCGCCAACCTCCTCGACGGCCGCGTCATCATCATGTACGACGCGGTCTCCACCGCCATCGCGGGCATCCGCAACGACACGGTGGGCGGCGTGAAGATGCCCTCCCTCCCCGAGGTCGCCGACAGCTGGCTACGGCTGCACGGCAACAACCGGGTCGAGGGTGCCAGTGGCTGGATCTGCCTGGACCAGTACGGCAACCCGTACAACAAGGCCATCTCCATCGTCCACCTCGACCCGGCTACGAAGACTGCCGCCTTCGACGGCATCGCCTGGCCCTCGGGCCACGCGCCCGACGTCAACTGCTCGATCGTCAAGGGAGGCTGACGGCAGGCTGGGCGGCCCGGGCGGCACCGTTCCCAGATCCGGGAACGGCTCCCTGCTACGGCCTGACGTCCGTGTGGGCGCGGCCTGCTGACGGTGCGCGGGGACCGCGGGCCCGGCGGGGGCGGCGCCCGCCGCCAGGCAGCCGTGCCTTCCACATCCTCCGGGGGCCGGCTCCGGTTCAGCGGGCTGCTGCTGACGCTGCGGCCGCTGCTGCGTGATCGACCGCGGCCGGTTCGCACCGACCGAGGAGGGCACTCCTCAAGGCGGGGCTCCCGTCTCCGCCACAACCCTCGCCTGTCCGCATCCAGCCAGGGGAGCAGCCGTACGGAGACCCGCGGTACCGACGAGCGGCTTTGGTGACAGGTAGGCCGAAAAGTGTGAGGTAGTGACAGATAGCACGACCAACTGGTTCCAGATACGACGCTGGAAGGACCGAGCGTTGTTCGCCACTGCCCAGAGCCCGTTGTCGGCGGCAAAGAGGAGCTCGGGCCAGGACAGGGCGGGGCCCATGAAGTGCCCGTCGTCTGTGGCCAGCAGCAGCGAACGCTCCCAGCCGGCGTGGTGCAGGAGATAGTCGACGCCGGGATCGTCCTTCCACGCGATCGCGTCCCACGGAGTGGTGTAACGGATCTTGGCTGGGAAAGTGCGCCGTTTCTGTGCCCTCGCGTGCATCGACTGCTGGTGAACGCTCCCTGAGAATGGGGCAGGCGACCGTGCAACTGTCCTTGGTGAACTGCCAGTTCGGTCCAAGGGCGCGCCCGGTGACCTTGTCCCAGCATGACCTACTTCGCCTGCTTGAGTCACTACGTTCGGCGGATGGTCTTGAACTCGTCCGTGAGGTCGCTGAGCGGTTGCTGCAGGAACTGATCGAGGCCGAGGCCACCGCCCGGATCGGTGCGGAGTGGGGCGAGCGGACCGACACCCGTACCACTTGGCGCAACGGGCACCCGGAGAAGACCGTGACCACGCAGGCCGGGGACCTGGAAATCGCGATCCCGAATCTGCGGGCCGGGAGCTTCTTCCCCAGCCTGCTGGAACGTCGGCGCCGCATCGACCAGGCTCTTTACGCGGTCGTCATGGAGGCCTACGTCCACGGGGTCTCCACCCGCTCGGTCGACGACCTGGTGAAGGCTCTCGGCTCGGACACCGGCATATCGAAGAGCGAGGTATCCAGGATCTGCGCCGGCCTCGACGAACAGCTCGACGCGTTCAGGGCCCGACCCCTTGACCACACCAGATTCCCCTACGTCTTCCTCGACGCCACCTACGTCAAAGCCCGCGTCGACCACCAGATCGTGTCCCAGGCCGTCGTCATCGCGACCGGCGTCACCGAAGACGGCGGCCGAGAATTCCTGGGCGTCATGGTCGGCGACAATGAGACCGAGGCATTCTGGACCGAGTTCCTGCGCTCGCTGCGCGAACGCGGCCTGAGTGGTGTCCGCCTGGTCATCTCCGACAGCCACAGCGGCCTGGTCAAAGCCATTCGGAAGGTCATGATCGGAGCCGGCTGGCAGCGCTGCCGTGTTCACTTCGTACGCAACGTGTTCTCCGTGATCCCGAAGGGGCCGCGGAGATGGTCGCCGCGACGATCCGCACGGTCTTCGCCCCGCCCACTGCCGATGCGGTCCGGGCTCAGCTCGACACCGTCGCGGACATGCTCGGCCAGCAGTTCTCCAAGGTCAAAGAGATGTTGCTGGAGGCGAAGGAGGACCTGACCGCGTTCGCGGACTTCCCCAGCCAGCACTGGAAGAAGATCCAGTCGACCAACCCGCTCGAACGTCTGAACCGGGAGATCAAGCGACGTTCCGATGTCGTCCAGGTGTTCCCGAACACCGCCGCGGTCGCCCGTCTGGCCACGGCCGTCCTCGTCGAGCTCCACGACGAGTGGATCGCTTTCCCCCGGCGCTATCTCTTCATCGAGAGCATGGACAGCTTCTATCCGGACAACACCACCTGCCTGCCCGGCACTGCCGAATGATCCGCTACACCACATCAAGGGACATGACCGGGAACTTGTGCGCTGCCGTCATGCCATCCCCAACGGATCGCAGTAATCGCCGGTCACCACTGCCATGAAACGGCAGGCCACGCGTTACGATCACGCCCGGCCCGCCGACGGTATCGAGAGGCCGGGCGGGGCCTGCACGGGGGCGAGGCCGCCTGCCCGTACCCCTCGGCCTCGGCGCGGCTCAAGCGAGGCGGGGCTCAGTCCTCTTTTCCCGCCAGGACACGATCAGCCACATAGTGCGGGCAGGACAGAACATGCCACGTCATCGTCAGGCGGCACCCGGCCGCAACCGAGACCGTACGCGCCTGGCCGTCAGCCGGGCCCGCCGCGCAGTACGGGCATACGACGGTCTCTTCCCTCAGCTCAGCCGTCATCCTCCAGATTCTGCCCGGACGGCGCGGGCATGACGAGAGGGTCGCGCCCGTCATCGCCTGGTGCACCACTGGCCGACTGGAAACAACGTGGCCAAGCGTCGTTGCGAGGGTGGCGGCCAGACGCTAGGCGAGCCCGACCAGGTCAGGATCCGAGGTCTCGCCGAGTCGGGGAGTGCGCGCCTCGGCGGGACGGTTGTGGTCTGGTCTGGTCGCCTCTTGGGGGCGCTTTGCTGGATTCGTCACGGGTACTGCGCTCTGGTCGGCTACTGGGCGACGGCTGTCTGGGTGGTAGCTGCGGCGGATGGCGTAGTACCCGGTTCGCTGCACTCCGGCAGCCGGTAAGTATCGGCGCAGAGGCCTTCCGTTGACCTGGACGGGACGCCGTGCTGGCGCATCGGTGAAGGAGAGAACTGCCATGACTGACATGTGGAGCTACAACCCCGAGTCGCACTACACATCCGGTACGAAGCTGGTCGGTTTCAAGGTCGAGGCCAGCGACGGACACATCGGCAAGGTTGACGAGGCCACGGAGGAGGTCGGCGCGTCGTACATCGTCGTCGACACCGGCCCGTGGATCTTCGGCAAGGAAGTCCTGATTCCCGCCGGGACCGTCGTGCGCGTCGACATGAAGGAGGAGGAGATCCGGGTCAACCTCACCAAGGACCAGATCAAGGACTCTCCCGAGTACGACAAAGCCAGGCACCGCGGTGACGCCGCCTACCGCGACGAGCTCGGTGAGTACTACGGACGCGGCCACATCTGATCCGGCCTCCGGCGGCCTGAGCGAGCGAAGGCGCAGGCCGCCTTGCGGGCCTGGAACGGATACGCGCCGACTCCGGCCGAACAGGCCGCGCTCGACGATGAGCTGCACCGGCGCCTTGCGTGAGTGCAGCGCCCGTGAGTGAAGCGATGCACATCGTGCTCGACGAGACGACCGTGGCCGCGGCAGGGCAGGGCACTGACCCTCGCTTTTGATCGAGGAAGGCCCTCGCAGCATCTCGGGCATGTGCGGCGCTCGTCAGCCAGCCCCCGTGGACGGCCGCGATTGTCGGGACACCGCCGATGCCGAATCCAATGTTGATCACCATCCATCCCGGCTCATCAGGTTTGCCAAAGGCGCTTGCCGGTGCCTAATCGGCTGCGCCGTGCGGTCGGACAGCGGGCCTGACCGGCGCCGTGGGTCTTCCGAGTTACCTGTCCGGCGTGCATTCAGGGTGCCGCGTCGCTGTGTCCGCATACCCAGGCCAGGGCGTCGTGCACGCCGCGGTTGTAGTCCCGCTGGCCGGGCTGTCCGGTGGGGTCCTCCATCTGCACTACGGCCGCATCCACCTCGGCGGTGAGTGCCGGAAGGCCGGGGAAGCCTTCCGAATCTCCTGCTCCGGTGACTGGTGAGCGGTCCGCGCGTCCCAGCGCCCAGCGGTAGGCCGCTGACGCGCCGGCGGAGAACTGCGGCGAACGCTCACCCTCCGCCTTTCCGGCTTCCAGCCGCCTGTGCGCCGATTCGACGACGGCGTAGTCCCGGGTGCCTACCCGCCGCTCTTCGCCCTGCCGCATGCTCCGCTGAATGCTCATACCGCCCGTCTACCCCGCGTGGGGCCCCTGATGTCCGGCTTTGGTGCACGTAGGGAGGTGATGCCCTGAAGAAGGCCGGATGGACGGCACATGAGGATGCCTGTCGGGTGGTAGACGAACCGTCACCCCCTCGGGCGCCGGGCACAGCCGTGTCGGACCGCTCGGAGGGCGCCGCCGGGCCGACCACGGTGCGGCTGAAGGGATGATGACCATGCTGGAGGACCTGCCGTTGTTGCTTCATGAGGTCGTTGGTGCGGCTGCCGTGCCAGATCGTCCCTTGGTGGCGGTAGGGCGCAAGCCACGTCTGTGGCCTCGAACTTCAACCAGTCCCGCGGTCGGCGGCGCTCGGCCGGACGGCAGTCGACGGCGGCCGAGCCGTCTGCACGGCGTACGAAGTAGCCCGGCGCTCCAGCCAGGACTCGTACCCGATGTGCCCGCGCGACATGGAGAACGCGAACACCGATCGAGAGACCCTGCGCGAGCTGGCGGACGAGGGCAACGAGACCACTCTGGACCGGCTGGCCAACCTCGCTGACACGGCCGGCGGCCTCGGGGAACTGAGCGAACTATTGGATGAAGGATCCATGCGCGCTGGGTTTCTGCTCATTCGACATGCGGCCTTCAACGGCGACCTGCGCGAGCTTCAACGGATCGCCGACGCCGGATGCGACGAGGCCGGGGACAAGCTGAACCGACTACTGAGGGCACCAGCCGACGGGCATCGGGATTGAGGATCTGGCTAGCCCACCGGCCGTCCAGTCCACGGGGTCACCGATTTCATGCCGCAGCCGGTGCCAGACCTTGCTGAGTGGTGCTCGGAGCCCCAAGGCAAGCGACCGACGGTATCGTCCGGATCACGTTGCGCCGAACGCCTCGCCAGCTGTCCTTCCTTCGGGAGGCTCGGCGCCTTCCCTACCCCAACACGCTGAACTTGACAGAGAAGGAACGTCACACGTTCCCGGGCCGCCCGATAGTCAGCCGAGCTTCAGGGGCGGGGCGGGCAGTCAAGGATGAGCGCAGTTCATCGCCTTGGCGACGCCGGAGGCGTCCTTGACGGCCCGGCTCGGCCCGCACACTTCGAGATCGGGCGGCCCTCTCAGTCGGCACCGTCGGGTCGAGGCCGGCACTGGGGACGAAGGAGGCCGAGGTGGGGAATTACGCGAACGCTGACACAGGCGCTCGCATTCGGCGAACATCGCGTCGTTGGCGCCGTCGAGGCCTGCGCGGGCCAGCCGCGTGAACTCGGGGCTGGCCGTTCCGCCGGCGTCGTCCTCGGTCATCGAGGCGGGCAGCCCGTCGTTCGTCTGGTGGACGGCCATGCACGCCAGCTCGACTACGAGGGCGGTGGTGGCCGCATCTTCTGCGAGGAGGGTGAGCAGGGGGCCCTCTGGCAGCTGGTGCAGCCGTCCATGGCAGTGCCGATGATCTGGCCGAGGAGGCGATTGTCGATCCGCCGGTTCTCGCTGCCCGGCTGTGTGGTGTCGTCGGGGATGCGCAGGTCCCCGTGTACGTGGCTGTCCGCGGGCGGGATGGCGTCCTGAAGGTTCCTGCCGGCCTTGTTCTGTCTGTACGGCTTGCCGGGCTTGTCTGGCCCCATCACGTCCTCCAAAGCGGTACGCGTACCCGCAGACCGTAGCGACGCCGACGGGGCCACCGTGGAACGTTGCGAGGAGTGTCCCACCTCTGGGGTGCCGACTGGGCGCCGTGTCGGGTAGCGGTCCGGCCTCCCCAGGAGGTGGGGGAGGCCGGAGCGCTCAGGGCGTGTGCCCTGCGGCTGGTTCAGAGGATGTGCTCTGTTGGCTCCGGCACTGTGGCTGCTCGCAGGTCAGCAGCCTGTGATGCTCTTACTCGCCGTGGTGGTCGCCCTTGTGGTGGTAGTCCTTGCCGCCGCCGCCGCTGGCGTTGATGCAGGTGTTGCCGAAGGCCGGGTTGAGGGCGCCGACGACGTTGACGGTGTTGCCGCAGACGTTGATCGGGATGTGGATGGGTACCTGGACGACGTTGCCGGACAGGACGCCGGGGGAGCCAATGGCAGCACCCTGGGCCGTGGCGTCTGCGGCCGCCATACCGGCGCTGCCGGCGAGGACAGCAGCGGCTGAGGCGGTAACCGCTACGGCCTTTGCGATACGCGACATCAAGATCTCCTAGAGAAGTGGACCTGCCGCAGGAAGTACGGCACGTGCTTCCCCTCCAACAGCACGAGCAAGGAGCCGGTTACGGCCGTTGGGCCGGATCGGTGACCCAGGCCACCTCGCCAGTCCTGTCGGCAGGGCGGGGCGCGGTCCGGCGGGGGCTGTGGTGCGGGCGCAAGGACCGGTCGTTCATGCCTGCGGGAACCCATCCGAAGCGACGCCGGTTTCGCTGTGTCGGTAGGTCCACCCCATCGAGTGCCACCGCGGGCAGAGCACCGAGCTCGCCGCCGAGATCTGCCCGTCTGCGGTGAGCGGGCTCCGGACAAGCTGTTCCGAACGCCCGGCGGATATCGTGACCGCCTACGAACACAACGGGGGCCGGCACGGTGGGCATCGTCGGGGACAGTCTGGACCGGGCCACCGCCGCCAAGGGGACCCGCCCCATCCCCAAGTCCGCCGGCGCGCAGATGCGCTACCTCGTCAAGCAGCACAAGGGCTCCACCAAAGCCGTCGCAGCCCTCCTGGCTATCTCCCAGCGCACCGTCGAGCGGTACGTGAAGGACCAGATCAAAATCCCGCGCCCCGAACTCGCCGAGCGCATGGCCGCCGAGGTGACCCGGCGCTGGCAGCCCCTGGTGAAGAAGCGCGCCCGCGAGCAGGCCGCGAAGCGCACCGGCCTGGTCATCGAGACCCGGGCCCGGTTCGGATTCACCGCCGCCCCCGGCACGACCGACGACGGCCGGATGCGGCGCATCACCCAGCACGTACCACCCGAGTACGCGGGCCGACTGTTCGCCGCCCCAAACGCCGGAGCATCGGAGGCCAAGCTCCAGCAGATCGCGGCCGAAGCTCTCCAGGAGGCGTACTTCAAGGACAGCGGCCGTCGCGCTGGCGACCTCCTCGTCGAGTTCACCGACATCGACTACCTCGACCTCGGATACTGACGGCGATGTGTACGGAGCCGGCCGACCCGTGCGGTTGAGCCGAAGCACGATAGTTGACACAGAGGCAGGCTTGTTGTCACCGGCGGGTCCGGGCGGCCGGGGTGACGCTTTGAGCGGCTCTGTCGTCGGTCGTGCGCCGAAGCACGATGTCGGCCACCCCGGCCCCGGGGGGCTTTGGTCGAACAAAATCACGATTGAGGATCCTTCATCGTTTGCCGACAGGTGACCTCTGCCCTGGCGGCACAGCCGGGCCAGCCAGGACGGCCCACCGTCCGCCGGCGGTGAACAAGGGACCGACTGGGCTCGACGGTCACTACAGTCCAGTCTCATGACGACGGTCACAACGCGTACGGTCCAGTACCCGGCCGACGCCCTCACGATGATCGGGCACCTCGCGCTCCCTGCCGGTGCCGACCGCCGGCCCGCAGTCCTGATAGGGCCCGAGGGGATGGGGCTCAGCAACGTCGAGCGCCGCCGGGCCGAGGCCCTGGCTGAGCTGGGATACGTGACACTGGCCTTCGACCTCCACGGCGGGCGCTATATGAGCGACCCCGAGGAGATGCTGGGCCGTTGCATGCCACTGCTCGCCGACCCCGACCGGATGCGGGGCATCGGCCACGCGGCGCTCGACGTGTTGCGCGCCGAACCACGTGCCGACCTCGACCGGGTGGCGGCTATCGGGTACGGCACCGGGGGAGCGATTGCGCTGGAACTCGGGCGCGATGGCGTCAACCTGCGCGCGATCGGGACAGTCAACGCAACTACCACGGGCCGACCGGGCGAGGCGGCACGCATTCGCTGCCCGGTGTGGGCCGGAGTCGGGTCAGAAGACCCGATCATGCCGCCCGCGCAACGCGAGGCGTTCACCGCCGAGATGCAGGCCGCAGGCGTCGACTGGCGCCTCTCGGTCTACGGTGGAGCCCTGCACGCCTTTCACCACCCACCGGTCGACCACACCGTGCCCCCCGGCGTCGGCTACCACCCGCGGCACGCACAGCGCGCCTGGAGAGACATCGTCGACCTGCTCGCCGAGTGTCTGCCCGTAACGGAGTGATCCGGTCGGTTCTGACGCTCACTTCCGCCCGTCGTCGTCTTCATCCAGCTCTGGCGCGTCCGGGTCACGCAGCGGGCGCAACCCGCCTCCGGCCGGGGTGAAGCGGTGAAGCTGGAACGGCCGAGTAGGCCCTGTGCTCGCGTGGCTGCGGCCAGTGACAAGAGCCGTGCTGTCCGGGTAACAGTGACAAGTAGCTTGCTGATCCGGTGACAACTGCGGTGCTTCACCCTCCACAAGTCCGCCGGCCAGATGCCGCCGTCGGTGACAGGCAGCGCGCTTCGGCTCAGTTGTCACATAGGCAGACCAGTTGGCACCGGTGGGTCCGCATGCCGTCCGGGTTCGTCGTGCTGGGCCCGGGTGGTGCCGTATCCGTGGCGTGGCTTGGAGGGCGGCTGGGGGCGATGGTCCTTTCGGATGTTTTTGTGCGGTTTGCCGGTGGTCCGTGGTGTGGTGGGTAAGCCGCCTCCGACTCGACCAAAGGGTCGTTGTCTTTACTGCTGTTCGCGGAGGTCCCGTGCTGGAAGACGAAACCCGCCATTTGCCCGATACCGCAACGCCATCGGGCGGCCCGAACTTGGAGGCGCCGCCTGGACTGGAGTGGTACCGCGTCGATGTGCCGGATGACTTGCAAGAGTCACACCCCGAACCGGTGTACGCGCTGCGCCCGGTTCCCGGTGGGCTGCTGAGCGGTATGGGAACCGGGCGCGGCGACGGCCACCACCGCGGGACTCCCGAAGAGCGGAGCCACTACCAGAAACGGAAGGCGGCCGAGCGGGACAAGAAGCTCCAAGAGGCCGAGGAGGAGCGGCGCGAGCAGACCACCGCGCCGGAGGTCGTGGAGTACCTGCGCGGCCTGACCCCTTGGGCGGAAGTCGTCGGTCAGGGGCCCCCGAAGGGGTCACGGACGGCGCGAAGAACACGGATGACGTGGGTGAGTACCGGCACGTGACCCGGCAGGGAAGTTCCATACCTCCACCCCGGAGCGCCCGATGATCACCTCGGTGAACGAGGACGTCATCTGGCCCGGGGGCCCTGCTGCAGGGCGGAAGGCTCAAGGAGGGAAAGTTCGTCGACTGCGGTGTGGATGAGCTGCGCAACGAAATCAGCATCACGGTCGATGTGCGTGATGCGGCTGTTCCCCCTCCGTTCGCGCCATCGCGCAGCGCCAGCCACGACGCCTGGACGCGGGCGCTGTGGCCTCAAGGCCGGCCGGAGGAGCCCACGGGTGAGGGGGCGGGCCGCGCCGACGACGAGGAAGAAGGAGGGGGCGAGGAGGGAGAGAAGGGGACCGGCGAGGAGGAAGAGAAGGGGACCGGCGAGGAGGAGAAGGAGGGCGAAGAGAGGCAGCACGGCGAGGAGCACGTGGACCCGGGTGAACGGGCGGCCCTGCCCAAGTACTTCAAGTGCGAGAGCCGCAACTACGACTCCAGCCGGGCGCTGCTGCTGGACTTCGGGATCTCGGCGCGTTACCTGACGATCAGCGGTGACGCCCAGGCCAGCTTGGAACAGCATTCCGAGGAAACCACGATCTACGCGATGCTGTGGCACGAGGCGTACAACGTGGTCTGCGACACGATCACTCCGCACAACGTGTTCCGCGAGGACGTCACCCTTGAGCAGCTTAAGGAGTATCAGCCCAGGTTGGGGCCGGGCAACCCGCCGGTGTACGTCCGTTCGGTCACCTACGGGCGGTACCTGGTGCTCGCGTTCCACAGCAAGGTGAACTCCTCCTTGGCCGAGGCGGCGCTGCAGTTCGGGTTCACCGGCAAGGTCGCGGATGTGTCGGGCCACGCCTCCACGGCGGTGGAGAGCGTACTGAAGGAGTCCCACCTCACCGTCCTGGCCGTCGGCGGGCGGATGGAGAACATCGAGCAGTTGCTGAAGGACCAGAAACTCGTGTCGTCCTTCTCGGGGAAGGACTCGCCGCTGACCGTGGGCGAATGCGTCCCCATCCGCTACACGCTGGCTGCTCTCGCAGACGGGGAAACCGCCGAGATCCCGGAGACCGTCGAATACGCCGAGACCACCGTCACCGAAGACTTCGCCTTCGAAATCTCCGACCAGAGCCGGAAATGGAAGCAAAAAATTTCGCCGGCTCCTCCATTCGGCGTTTCCGTAGAGGGCAGGCAGGTATTCCAGTTCCCGGCGAACACCGAGCCTACGAAACTGGGCTTCGAAGCCTTCGTTGAGGGCAAGCGCTGCTTCATCCCGGTCGCCCCGGCCGACTTCCGTACCAGTGACACGTTCACCAAGACCTACGTCGGATCGGGATCGTGGGTGTGGGAAGAGCTCACTTACACCGCCAAGAAGCTGTCCCCGCGGTACGTCTAGCGTTCCTCATGATCGGCGAAGGCGTGCTCGCACCAGCGGGCAGCGACCATGTTGCGCCAGCCGCAGGCGAGGGCGACCTTGGCGGCCGCGGCGAACGATTCCCGGTCCGGCTCCTTGATCAGAGCTTCCGGGCGTAGGCCGATCAGCCAGATGCCGTGGCGGGTCACCGTGAGGCAGGTGTGCGGCAATGGCGTCTTCTGCCGGTGTGGAAATCGCGGTGCCGGGCCTGACGTTGCCCGGTCCACTTCCGCCCGAGGACCGGGCCATGATGCCGGTGGGGCCCCGCACCGAAGCGAGGGGCCCCACCGGTATCGGCGTAATTTACATGGATCCCGTGCAGCCCTGGAAGCCGCCGCTGAAGGCCGCCGTGATCCAGGTCCTCATTTCCTTTTCGGGAATTGGTCAGCTCGCGGAGCTGTGAACAAACCTTCTTGTGGATCGCCGACCTCGCCTGCGTCAGGCTCGGCCGACTCGGGACGTCATTCGGTGGAGACAGATCGCGGCCAAGTCGCAGTGCCTCCACTGGAGAGGCCGCAAGTGCCGCCCAGACGGCACTGAGCGGGGCGGTTCCTCACATAGGAATCAGAACGCGGACGGCGGGCGATGTTCCCAGTTCCGGGTTCCCCAGGTTCAGCAGCGAATTGAATTCGAAAGGAATTTCCCCAACTAAAATGCGGAGCGTTCATCCTTCGCTTATTGATCAGAAACTCAAAGGGTTCTCGTCCAGGACGTAGCGGACGTGGGGGCCGCCGAAGTAGCCGCGGACGATGTGCGGTTGACGCTGCCGCCTATGGAAGAACCTGCGGGTTTCGGCGGCGAGTTCGGCCTGGTTCCTGGCCCTGTGGGTGTGGGGCAGGCTGCGTTTGAGGTCGGCGTTGACCAGCTCGTCCGGGTTCAGCTCGGGTGAGTACGAGGGCAGAGAGTGCAGCTCGATCTCGTCCTTGTGGTCGGCGAGCCAGGCCCGGACGGTCTTCGAGCGGTGGGCCGAGTGCCGGTCGACGATCAGGTGCACCTTCCGGTCGAAGTGCCCGACGATCCGGGCGAGGAAGCGGCACATGACCTTCGCGTCGAACGACTCGGTGAAGACCATGAAGTGCATCCGGCCACGGGTGCTGATCGCGGACATCGCGTTCACGGAGAAGCGGTTCCCGGTGCGGCGGACGATGGGAGTCGCGCCTTTGGCGCCCCGGGTGCGGCCGGTGACCTGGTCCGAGCGGACCCCGACCTGGTCGCCGAAGAGAACCTCGGCGTTCTCCGCCTTCGCCTTGGCCGAATCGCCGGCCAGGTCTCCTCGTGCCAGACACGAACCGCTTCCGCGTCCTGCTCGACCGCCCGTTTGTCCGGACGCTGGAAGGTCAGCCCCCAACGCTTGAGGTACTTGCCCACCCCGGGCTCGGTGAAGCGGATCCGGTACAGCTTGAAGACCAGCTCGCCTATCTGCCCGCGTGTCCACAACTGACCCGCAAGTCCCAGGTCGGAGGGGACGTGATCGAGGACGGCCTGCCGGACCGCGGCCTGTTCGGCCTCCGAGAGGACCTGATGCTCACC